>JAFYHN010000078.1 GCA_017539165.1 Eubacterium sp. | reverse complement strand
TAACTGTAAGGATCATCGTGAACTGCTTCTTGCTGCAGAGACCAACATGAATAAGATGAAGAATCTTCCTTCAAACGAGATTACCGATCAGATATACAAGAGAGCGCAGGAAGAGGTTTCTCCCATAACTCCTCGTGTTGTTAAGAGAAATGATAACGAAGTACAGGAGATCGACCTTGACGAGCAGATCGCTGAAATGATAAATTCTCAGTCATAAATAAATGATAGGAGTACAGTATGTCAGAACTTTGTTTAAAGGATCAGACGGTACTTACTCTTAAAGATGTAGAAGGAGTTCCGTCAGATATTATCAGAATAGATAACCAGGAGCTCCTTCCTATTTCTTTACAAAAAGAGTGTACCATGGAAAAATTAGTGGAGTGGTTAGATAAAAGATCTATGCCGAATACGAGAGAGGGACTTGATCTAGTCAAGGAAGAATTCGGTGAAGACTGGATGCGCAATAAAAATCATGCATCATTATCAGACCATTATTGGCTTAAAAAGCGTACAGAGACATATAAACGTATAAACTTCTTTGATAATACGTACAGCCTTGATATAGGCAATATGTTCTTTGAGCCGTGGGTTGTTCCCGTAAATAAGATAAATTCAAACAGTCCGGATCTTACCACAAGCGGTGTTTTACGTAAAAGGTGGTATCAAAACCCCGACAATTCGTCTTTCCTGCTTAAAGCAGAGTCCAAAGAGACTCATCAGGAGCCTTTAAGCGAGGTTCTTGTGTCTGTACTGTGTGAACAGTTGCAGATAATAGATGCGGTCAAATATGACCTCTATGTAGAGGGTACAACGATGTGTTCTAAATGCGATAATTTCATCACTATGGACACTGATCTGGTACTTGCTTCTCATATATACTATTCAGAGCCTAAAGGCGATAATGAGTCGGTATTCAGTCATTTACTTAAGATGTGTGAGAAGTTTGATATTCCCGGGGCAGAAGAGTTTCTTCAGGGCGTTGTATTCATTGACAGTATTACCGGAAATGAAGACAGAAATCTTGGCAATATAGGATTTATACGGGATATCAATACTATGAAGTTTATTGGCCCCGCTCCATTATTTGACAGTGCAAATGCTTATTGGAACACTAAAAACGTCAATAACGCAGTTAAGAGCAAGCTTTTTGGAGATGTTGAGAGTGCAATCTTTAATAATCTGAAAAAGAAGTTCAATCTCAGTGCTCTTTCAAAGGATTATGGATATAAACAGTTGATAACTTCGTATCCATGCATTTCTCCTACAAAGAAAGACAATCTGATCACAGAGATATCGAAAAGAAATATGAGACTGTGTAACGATGTTTTAAATATGAGCAGATAAAAAGAAGCCATTAGGCTTCTTTTTTTTTACGACCGCCCTATGTTAACGAGCGCCGAGATTCTTGTTGAACTGCATCCAGTCTATACGCTGTATGCCATAAAGAAAAGTATTTCCTTCCTCAATATCGTCCACTACGTCGTAGGGTGATTTGAGCTCGGTCTCGGTGCTGTCATTGTACAATCTGTACACAGGAACTTCTCTGCGAAGATACTCCTGTGCCATTGCCGGCTTGAGCGGAAGCATTCCGTCCCAACCATAACCGTACTCATGCATCTCTCTGATATTAACAGAGAAATCGGGCTTTCTATTAATGTTCTTTTCAATAACCTGTGTTAACATACTTCCTACCTTTCCGGCTGCCTTCTGCAGCCTAGTAATCTAATTAATAAGCTGCTTCGGACTATCCGAATAGGAGAAAGAATCGTAATCTTCTCCTGCTTAAAGTTTCATATCATTAATATGAAATAAATAAGTAAATATAAGTTATAGAATTTATCTGATATAATTTATACTATATTATGAGTATAAATAATGATAGAGAGGAGATTAAAATAGATGGATATCACCGAATGCATAGCATTCGCCACAGCCAAGCATGATGGACAGACAAGAAAGAACGGAGAGATTTATATAAATCACCCGTGTAGAGTTGCTGTCTATCTAAAAGAAAAAGGTTTTGATCTTGAGTATCAGGTAACCGGTCTGTTCCATGACTTATTGGAAGACACTGATGCTACTGAAAATGAGATCCTTAAGTTGTCAAATGAGAAAGTGTTAACTGCTGTAAAGCTGTTGACTAAAACTCAGGATATGTCTAAAAAGGAGTATATCACAAATATACTTAATAATCCTATTGCAAAGGCAGTCAAAGATGCCGATAGGATAGACAATCTGACAGACGCTATGGAACAGGATGTTGAATTTATGACCAGATATGTAAAGAATACTGAACAGTATTACTACGGCAAATTCAGTTATGAGTTAG
>JAFYHN010000006.1 GCA_017539165.1 Eubacterium sp. | reverse complement strand
CTGGTTCATCGTGGTACTTCCTCAGATATGTGGATGTACATAATGATAAAGAACTCATTTCCAGAGAAAAAGCTGATAAGTATCTTCCAGTAGATATGTATATCGGTGGTGTAGAGCATGCAGTTCTTCACCTTCTCTACTCGAGATTCTGGACTAAATTCCTCTATGATATCGGAGTAGTTGGATTCGACGAGCCATTTAAGAAGCTCTTCAATCAGGGAATGATATGTGGACGTGACAAGGTAACTGGAAAGCCTACTAAGATGAGTAAGTCACTTGGAAATATCGTATCTCCTGATGATATTGTTAGGGATTACGGTTGTGACACGCTCAGACTTTATGAGCTTTTCGTTGGACCACCTGAAGCAGATGCGATCTGGGATGATGCAGGAATTGATGGTATCTACAGATTCATCAAGAGATTCTATGGTGTTGTTACAGATAACGTTGAGAAATATGCTAATGACGGAGAGGTTGCTGAAACACCTGAGACACTTCGCCTTAGAAATGGTCTTGTTAAAGCGGTTACAGAAAGACTTGAGAGCTTTAACCTTAACACTGTTGTTTCTGCCTTCATGGAGTACAACAATAAGTTTGTAGATATGACAAAGAGTGAGGGTATCGACAGAGAGACTCTTAAGACAGCAGTTAAGCTTATTGCTCCATTTGCACCTCATATCGGTGAGGAACTCTGGGAGGTTCTTGGTGGAACTGGTTCTGTATTCGCTGAGATGTGGCCAGAGTGTGATGAGAAACATCTTGTATCAGATGAACTCACACTTCCTGTTCAGGTTTCCGGAAAGACAAGGCTTACTATAAATGTTCCGGCAGATGCTTCTAAGGATGAGATTCTTGCAGCTGCTAAGGAAGCACTTGGTGCTCGTCTTGAAGGCAAGACTATCGTTAAGGAAATATACGTTCCTGGTAAGATCATAAATATTGTAGCTAAATAGAACGTGTAACTTGCTTACGACTAAATGAGAGGTTAGTTATGTTTCGGAGACTGCTTGTACGAAATATTATAGCTGTTACCGTTCCACTGATCATAATTGAATTCTTCGTACTGATCATAGCACTTAATCTATCCGTTCTGGATAAGTATTCGTGCTATGAGATAAGTGCGCAGGATGCTAAAAGCCTGGAAACTGCTCTGGAGGGGGCGTTTGCTGAAGGCAAGATAAATGTACGGATAGATTGTCCGGAGAATATGAATCCTGCTGGGTTTGATTATGTGGTTGAAGGGAATAGAGATGGGGAATGTTTCTATAACTATCTTGGAGATTCCATAAGGCTATATGTTCTCAAAAAAGATACTGCAAAACAGATCAAAAAGGGAAAGAAACCTAATATCACAGCCAGACTTGAAAAGTTGGATTCTGCTGTAAAAGAAGTGACATCCGCTTATGAAACCGGAGTTACGGTTGGTGGAAATGCCTTGGAAGGTTTTGTTAGTGAGATTGTGGTAAATGAACTTTCATATCCAGCAAAAAGGATTAAGATTATTGATACTACCAAGTATGTTGCGGTGTTCATGATGGCATTTACACTTTTGTACATGGTACTTGCTATTCTTTATCCTTCAATCAATATATGTCTTAAGATTAGTTGTGACACGGGTGGAAAGTCCAGAATTGATTTTATAAAGATCATGGATGAAGAAATGGCGAATGAGAAAACGGTAGCTTTTGATAATGGCTATTATATTACGCCGAATTATGTTGTTTCCGAATATGCTTCTTATACAGAGGTAAAAATAGAACCGGCTGGTTAGCCGGTTCATTTTTTATATCATATCATTATTTATCAGTTGCATCGTCGATCTTATCTTTAAGCTCTTCTGCTTTATCAGCTACAGCGTCCTTAACTTCTTCAGCTTTATTTGTTGCGGCTTCCTTGGTGTCTTCAGCTTTATCTTTGATATCTTCAACTTTGTCTGCAACAGCGTCTTTTATCTTGTCAGGATTGATTGAAACATAGTCGCGATTCTCAACTGGTTCGCTGTCGATTATTATCTCGTCATCTTCGAATATTTCATCATCGTTTGATGCTTTCCATTCGTCGGCTTTTGCCTTCAGATCTTTTGCGACGATCTTTGCTTTATCTTTAAGGTCATATGCTGTATCCTTAGCTTTCTCTGAATACTCAGATATCTTTCTATCAACATCGTATTTTTCGTTCAGATCCTGATAAGTTTTAGTTCCTTTTATTTCGTCTTTGAATAGATAGCAGACACCGGCAACTGCAGCAGCAGCTGTTGTAACTGTAAGAAGTCCGCCAAATAGTCCCCTTCTTGCCATTTGTGTATACCTTCCTTTCTTAGGTTGATTTTATGTTCAATTAAATATCATTGTAATGTACCATTCCGAAAAAATCAATAGCTACGTTAAGCACATGTTGATATTAATAATCTTGCCTGAAATCTCGTACTGTGGTAAATTATTGTAGTGTGTTTGCGGGCTGATATGGCTTTTTGCAAACTGAATGGAGGATTAAGTATGAACGATGAATTATTGAAACAGAAGAGTGATATAGAACTTGAAAAGATTAAACTGGATAAACTGTTCTCAATAATAGCTGCATTAAGACTGGTAGTTTTTATAGCTGCAGCTATATTTATCCTGACTGGAGCATCGAAGGGGAATACCCCTTTCCTTATCGTAGGAATCATATGTGCATTCATATTCATTTACCTTGTGAAATATCATGCTGATATAGACGATAAACTGCTTACTCTTAAAACTAAGTCAAATGTCATCAAACGTTATGTTATGAGAAATTCAGGTGAGTGGAAAAAGTTTGAGGATAATGGTTCTGAATTTCTTACGAAGGAAGATACGCTTTCGTATGATCTGGATATTCTAGGACGTAGTTCCCTTTTTCAGCTTATTTGTGTAGCGCATACTGATGAGGGAAGAAAGAGACTTGCTAATACACTGTCCTTGAAAAATCTCGATATTGATGCTGTATCTGAAAGATATGAAGCTATTTCTGAACTAACTCAGAAAGCAGATTTTATGATCGATTTTGAATCGACATCCGAAAGAATAGTTGAGAGAAGAAAAAAAGATAATGAAAGACGAATGGAGCTTTCTGTTAACGATGAAGATAAACAGGAGAGTGATAAAGAAGAGAAGAAAATAGATGATACATTTCCGCTGATCTTTTATCCTCTTATGATCCTTGTCCCTGTTATGAATATAGTTGCGATAGTCATGGTGCTTGGAAATGGTATCAATCCGGCAAGGATTCTTGCTACCTTTATCCTGGGCCTTGTTATTACCTGGTGGCCAAAGGCTGTGCAGGATAAACTGATTGCACCTGTTTATCAGTATGGTAATACCGCTAAAGATTATCATAAGATGTTGAAGCTTCTTGCTGAAGTTAAGTTTGACAGTAAAATGCTATCGGAAATTAATGAGAGAGTGGCTAGCAAGGATGGGCTTCTTAAAGCAATAAAGGATCTTGGGAAGATTGGAGTTTTTAATAATTTCTCATTTAATCCGCTTATACATATGGTGCTTGCTGGATTTACCGGATGGGATTATTATATAGCACTTGCTGCTTCTAGATGGAGCAAGAAGAATAAGGGTGTATTTGAAGAATGTATTGATATAATCGGCAGAATCGAAGAGCTTGAGTCGATAGCTGTTCTTGGTCTTGTAAGAGAAACGGTTAAGCCTGTTATTAATTGTGAGACATCTGATCTGAAACTCTCGATGAAGAGTGTTTATCATCCGCTTCTTGATCCTGAAACTGTTATAGCAAATGACGCTGAACTGGATGGTGATCTTACGGTTATTACCGGTTCGAATATGTCCGGTAAGACCACATTTATGAGAACAGTAGCTATAAATATGGTTCTTGGATTTATTGGTTCAGGCGTATGTGCCGAGAGCTTTGAAGTACCATATGTTAAACTGTTCACATCAATGCGAGTAATGGATGACGTATCCGGAGGAATATCCACATTCTATGCTGAGATACTTAGGATCAAGGAGATGGCTGAATATGTCAGTTCGGATCCGGAGATCCCTGCTTTATGTCTCATAGATGAAATATTCAAGGGAACTAATTCTGCTGACAGGATAGTTGGATCTGAAAAAGCACTTAAGAAACTTGCTGCTGGAAATGCTATGGTCATCGTTACAACTCATGATTTCGAGCTCTGCGATCTGACCACTGAAGATGGTAAACCTGTAGACAATTATCACTTCGAAGAACAGTACGAAAATGGTGCTTTGAAGTTCGATTATAAGATGAGAAATGGCAGATGTACCACTAGAAATGCCATGGCAATACTAAAAATGGCCGGACTTGTGCAAAGTTAACAAATATTCTTATAAAATATTGACAAAATGACGTTGACACATTTTTCGTTTTTCAGTAAAATGAGACATAGCACAAGACTTTATTACGAGGAGGATATGAAGTATGGCGTTACCTGCTAATATAACTGGTAGCGATAACAATGTTTTATCCATTGCGGCTTCGAATAATAAGAGCCTGCTTATCCGATTCCTGAATGAACAGGTTGAAGATGGATTCTATGCATTGGTTATTGATTACCTTAAAGACAGCAATTTTGACCTTAACAGCATGAATGTTGAGGAAGACGTAAAAACACAGTGTGCTAAGCTTTATGAACTTGGGGAGTTTGTTGACGAGAATATAAAAGCTAAAGGCAGATATGAGATTGATGAGTGGATTGAGCCTCTGTTCAAGTTTGTTTACGGAGATATTGATCCATCTGATATTGATGCTCCTATTAATACTACAGGTATATATCGTTACAGTGTTTGGCTTATCTATCTCTATCAGAGAGAGAAGTTTGGAGAGGCTATGAAGCTCATTGGTGAGCGTATAGCACCGCTTCTTATCAATGTAAGTTACCAGATACTTGAGGACGATGACAGACCTAAGAACTTTGATAAGGCTTTAATGGGTTACCTTGACCTTATCAACGTTGTTATGGATATGGGACTTCCTACATCTCTTGCGAACTCAGATGCATACCTCAGCAATCTTGAAGTTCTTTATGATTATGTAGTTGAAGATCCACATGTTGGAAATGATTACAAGACTCAGCTTTCAATCGGCCTTTTCAATACATTTATTGCAAACAAGGATTACAATAAGGCATTTGAATTCTATGGTCTTAATGCAGAGTTTATACCTATTGACAATATGGCTGTATATGAGAGTTTCAAGGAACTCATCCGTAACGTAAATAATACTCAGGACACAAGCGTTCTTAGTAGAAATGTACTTACAGCTATTTCAAAACAGGAACTCTATAATAAGAGAATCGATACTCTTATCGGTGAAGTTTCTGCTTTCGTTAAGAAGGTTTACCAGTATATCGAGAACGAGCCGGATATGAAGAAGAATCTTCAGGTTCTTGGTGCAGGTACTCAGCTTACAGGAAAGACAAACATATTTGAAGGACTCTATGAGTACAACCTTGTATTCTATGAGTGTGGTATCAAAGAACTCGTTAATTCTGATGTGACTACTCGTTCATGGGAAGAAAAGTACGAGATACTTGAAAAACTCTATACAACACTTAATGTTGTATTTGATGGATACAACGTATATGAGCTCTCTAACAAGATTGAGCATCAGTATGTTGAGATATCATGGATCAATGATTACGTAAATGCTAATCCTTCACTTCTGAAGATGTTCTTCAGTATCAAGGAGAAAATCAAGGCATTTAAGGTACGTAAGAATGCAATCCTTGAGAAGTCAAAGACAAATTATGAGATCAAGCAGATGATCGATGATCGTCAGAAGACACTTGTATTTATGGCATGTGAAGACATGATCGTAAATGGTCTTAACGGTAATAAGATCAACATCATCAGTTCAGAATATGATCCAAAGATTGCTGAGAGATTTCTTGTTAAGAAATATGACAGCATCGTTGTTCCAGCTAAGTATAGAAAAGTTAACTCTGAGCAGGGAGGAAGATCTGGATTGTTCGGAGCAAAGGTCACTACAACTGTTGATCCTGATCTTCGCAAACTTCTTGATGATCCTAAGATTGAGGAGATGCTTCTTAAGTCAGAATGGCTGTGGCATCAGCATGAAGCTAAGGATCAGCCTGAACAGTCACCTCTTGAGGCTACATACTCAGCTGTTTGCCTTATAAAGGCTGCAGAAAAGCTTATCGATAAGAGAGGCGGTGGAGTACAGGCTAAACCGGAATCTACTCCTAATAAGAAGGTTATTATTACCAAGACTGGTAAGGTTATCGAGCTTTCAGACGAGGGTTCACCTTCACCATCTGGAACTAATGCACCTGCAACACCTTCAGTTGTTGAGAACATTAATAATCTTGAAACTATCCTTAAGGATAAGACTGAAGACAATGTTGCTTATGTTAAGGATTACGTAAATGACTGGATTGATAGTCTTATGAAGACTAAGTTCGATATGGATACAATGCTTCCTCTTTTTGAGGCAGAAGAGCTTAGAAATAAGACATATCAGGTTATCAAAAAGCTTAGAGCAGATGTTCTGTAAGAACAGACATCTACATCTTTGAAAAAGTAGGGTGAGAAAAAGCCGAAGCAAGATTTATATCTTGTTTCGGCTTTTAAAAAATATTAGCATCCTTTTAATCTATGTTTTCTAAGATATAGTTTCAATATTGGATATTCCAGATATCTCTTCAAAACTATCTGTATTTCTTCTTTCTTATCTATTGGTTTAACAAGTATGGAATGCAGGTGAGCGTTATTTGCTCCCCAGATATCGGTAAAAAGCTGATCACCGATAAACAGGGTGTTTTCTCTTGTTGACCCCATGCTCTTCATGGCGTTTATAAAACCGGATGAGTGAGGCTTTCCTGCTTTGTATATTATATATCCACCTACTTCTTTATTGAATTCTTCAACTCTGTTTTGATTATTGTTAGATACAAATGCAATCTTGAATCCAAGATCACTCAGTTTTCTAAAGAGTTCTCTCGATCTTTCGTCATGCATTGCATCGTGTGGAACAAGAGTATTATCTATATCAAAGATGATAGCTCTGTATCCGAGATTGTAGTACTTTTCAAAGTCAATCGCGTAAGTTGAGATATAGTACTCTGTAGGAAATAAGAAATTGGTCATACTTGTTTGTCTCCCTGTTAGTTAAAAAATTCGTATACGGCCTGAGCGGACTTAGCATTCATTCCATCAACCGAAGCAAGCTCATCGAGACTTGCATTTTTTATGGCATCAATATTCTTGAAGTGAAGTAGAAGAGTTTTTCTTCTTTTTGGGCCTATGCCTTTGATATCATCCAGAATCGAATGTGTCTGTTCGTCGCTTCGAATCTGTTTATGATATGTAATGGCAAATCTGTGCGTTTCATCCTGTAATGCAGTTATCATATGTATAGCTTCACTGCCTGCTGGAAATTCTATCTCTTTATTCTTATATATAAGACCTCTGGTCCTGTGATTGTCATCTTTTACCATTCCACAAACTGGAATTTCGAGTCCTAAACTATTCAGAACGGTTTCGGCTATATTGATCTGACCCTTGCCGCCGTCCATCATTATAACATCTGGAAGGCTTCCTGTCTTCTCATCTGAGTATCTTCGTGACAGGACCTCTTTCATAGATGCATAATCATCAGGGCCCTCAACGGTTTTTAGTCTGAATTTTCTGTATGCATTTCGTTTTGGCTTGCCATTTTCAAAAACAACCATTGAAGCAACACTGTGATATCCGGAGATATTTGATATATCAAATGCCTCCATGCGTGATACATTTTCAACTCCTATGATATCGGCTATTTCCTGACATGCACCAAAAGTTCTTTTTTCATGTTTCTTAATACGTTCAATATCCTGGGCTAGAACTAGAGCTGCGTTATCTTCAGCTAGTTTTATCAGGCCTTTCTTTTCACCGCGTTGTGGTATTAGGATTGATACTTTCTGTCCCTTTCGCTCGGAAAGGTAAGATGTGATCACTTCTTCATCCTGAGCTGGTGTGACTGTCAGTATCTCCTTCGGTATGAAAGGGGTGTTGAGATAATACTGTTTGATAAATGCGGTGATTATCTCTGAATCTGAATCAGAACTGTCTGAAGTCATGTGATGGTTTTCTCTGCCAATCAGTGTTCCATCCCTTACGAAGAAGATTGCGATGACTGCATCCTGATCATTTCGTGCCATTGCGATGATATCTCTGTCCTCGTCGCTTGTGGAACTGGCTCTCTGTTTTTCAGATATTCTATCAATACTGTTGATCAGATCGCGAGCTTCTGCGGCTTTTTCGAATTCCATTTCCTTGGAATAGGTCTTCATCTTTTCTTTCAACTCGTTTATTATATCACGGGTGTTGCCGTTCAGAAAGTTTATGGCTTTTTCTATGTTTATTCTGTAATCTTCCTCTGATATATATCCGGCGCACGGTGCGTTACATTGACCTATCTGGTGATAAAGACATGGCCGCTCATCCAGAGGGGAAAAACTCAGATCTTTATTACAGTTTCTTATTTTAAATAACTTTTTCATCAAAAGAACAATATCATGAACAGCTTTTCTATCAGTGAACGGACCGAAGTACATAGATTTGTCACGCCCCATGCGATGATTCATCATTATTCTAGGGAATCTTTCGGATACGGTGATCCTGATATAAGGATATCCCTTGTCATCAGTCATAAGAGTGTTATACTTTGGACGATTTTCCTTGATGAGATTACATTCAAGAACAAGGGCTTCCATTTCGGATGCTGTGACGATGTATTCAAAATAAGAAATCTGTGATACCATTTTCAGAATCTTGGGAGAATTGTTGTGACCATGACCGCTTCTGAAGTACTGTCTGACTCGGTTGTGCAGGTCGATGGCCTTTCCCACATAAAGAATAGCCTCGTTCTCATCATGCATGATGTAGACGCCGGGCTTGTGAGGGAGTTTATCAAGTTCTTCTTCTATATTGAACAAGTTCATAAGAATCATCCTTTACACTAATGTTCTTATTATATCTTATTAAAAGATTTTTTTGTAGTGAAATCTTTTCGAGTATATAGTATACTGTGGAATGTAACACGAAAAATGTGACTAAAAACGTGTATGGGAGGACGTATGAAAGAAGAGTATAGCATTTCACTTACACAGTTTATAAATAAAATGAATCTGAAAAATCATACTCCGGATATAGATACTGATAAGATAATGATCATTGATCCGGATATTAACAGACCGGCACTTCAGCTGGCCGGTTTTTTTGAGCACTTTGATACAGCCAGAGTACAGATATGTGGAAATGTTGAGCATGCATACATTGCCGATATGCATACAAAAGAAGAGAATAAGGAGATATTCGATAAACTCTTCAGTTTCCCTATTCCATGTCTTGTATTCTGTAGAAATATAGAACCATATGATTTTATTATCGAAGAAGGACTTGAGCATGGTATTCCGGTACTTACAAGTTCAGCAACTACCTCGTCTTTCGTTCATGAAACAGTTAGATATCTTCATGAAGAGCTTGCTCCAAGAATATCTATTCATGCCGTGCTTGTAGACGTTTTTGGTGAAGGTGTCCTTATCATGGGTGATAGTGGAATCGGAAAGAGTGAGGCTGCTCTTGAACTTATAAAGCGTGGTCACCGTCTTGTAGCCGATGATGTTGTTGAACTGAGAAAGATAAGTGATGAACAGCTTATAGGACAGTCGCCTGAGATCACGAGACACTTTATCGAGCTCAGAGGTATTGGAATCATTGATGTTAAGACTATGTTTGGTGTGGAATGTGTTAAGCTGTCCCAGCAGGTTGATCTTGTTATCAAACTCGAAGAGTGGGATAAGGATGCGAATTATGATAGACTTGGTCTTACTGATAATCATGTTGAATTCCTTGGTACGAAGGTTACGTCACATTCAATACCTATCAGACCCGGACGAAATCTTGCGATTATAGTTGAGTCTGCGGCTGTTAACCATAGACAGAAGAAGATGGGATATAATGCTGCACAAGAGATATATAACAGAGTTACCAGCGGCTTATACAAATAAAATAATTCACTAAAAGGGAGGAACTGGAAATTGTCTAAGTATGTATTTGGAGTTGATATCGGAGGAACAACTGTAAAGATTGGTGTTTTCTCTGTGGAAGGAGAACTCCTCGATAAATGGGAGATAACCACCAGAACGGAAAATGGTGGAGAAAATATATTGTCGGATATTGCAGAGTCTTTAAAGGATAAGCAGGCATCTATGGGACTAACTAATGAAGATATCCTTGGAGTTGGAATGGGAGTTCCTGGACCAGTAAAGGAAGATGGAACAGTTGTTAAATGTGTTAATCTCGGTTGGGGAATATTTAATGCCGCAGATGAACTCAGTAAACTTATCGGTCTTCCTGTTAAAGTTGGTAATGATGCAAATATGGCTGCGCTTGGAGAGTACTGGCAGGGCGGTGGTAAAGGATACAGTAATGTTATCATGGTAACACTTGGAACCGGTGTCGGTGGCGGAATCATCCTTAATGGAAATATGGTTGCTGGTGTGAATGGTGCAGGTGGTGAGATCGGACATATGACTATTGATACAGAAGAGACTGATGTTTGTAACTGCGGTAAGAGAGGGTGTCTTGAGCAGTATGCTTCTGCAACTGGTATCGTAAGACTTGCTACTAAAGCTCTAAACAGTAGTGATAAGCCTTCAAAGCTTCGTGAAGTTGAAGTTACAGCTAAAGAAATATTTGATGCTGCAAAGGCTGGAGATGAACTTGCTGTTGAACTTGTAGAAGAATTCGGAAAGAGACTTGGATTTGCACTTGCAAATGTTGCATGTGTTGTAGATCCTGAAGTATTTGTTATCGGTGGCGGTGTTTCAAGAGCTGGTCAGATCATCCTTGACGTAACTAAGAAATACTACCAGAAATATGCATTTCACGCATGTAAAGATGCAGAATTTGCAACTGCAAAACTGGGAAATGATGCCGGAATATACGGTGGTGCAGCTGCTGTTTTATAAAATATAGTGTATCTTTCACAGTAAAAGCATCTAAATGGCATATTTTTTAAATAATTTATCCATTGAAAAAATAGTCTTCATAATGTAGTATAGTACATTGTGGAGACTATTAGTTTCTATGTGGTTAATAAACGTTATATAAAAAGAAGAGGCTCATATATGGACTTCGAATTATTATTAAATGAACCTATGTCGAAGCATACAACGTTCAGAGTTGGCGGAAACGCTTCGAAATATTATAAAGTTAAGACTCTTGATGGTCTTGTTCAGGTAATGAATATATGTAAAGAAGAGGGACGGAAACCTCTTGTTATCGGAAATGGAAGTAATCTGCTTGTATCAGATAAAGGTATAGATGGCACAGTTATCGAAATTGGTAATGGATTTGATTCGATTCAGGTCAGTGGAAATGAGATGACTGTTGAAGCGGGTGCTATGCTATCGAAAGTTTCTAAGACTGCTTTGGAAAATGGTCTTACAGGACTGGAATTTGCATCAGGGATTCCAGGAACTATCGGTGGAGCTGTGTATATGAATGCCGGGGCTTATGACGGAGAGATGAAAGATGTTTTGATTTCCGTTAAAGCTTTAGTTGATGGCGAGATAGTTGATATTCCTGCTGAGGATATGAAACTTTCTTACAGACATAGCTATGCTATGGAAAAGGATATGATCATCGTCGGTGTAGTCCTTGGATTAAAACCAGGTGATAAAACTGAGATTGAAAATAAAATGAATGACTTTAATAACCGGAGACGTGAGAAACAGCCACTTGAATATCCGAGCGCAGGTTCTACATTTAAAAGACCTGAAGGATATTTTGCAGGGAAACTGATCATGGATAGTGGTCTTTCTGGTAAAAGTATCGGTGGTGCAATGGTAAGCCCGAAACATTGCGGTTTTGTAATTAATAGTGATAATGCAACTGCTTCTGATATATATAAACTGATTCGTTATATACAGTCGGAAGTGAGTGATATATTCGATGTAGAATTGGAAACCGAAGTCAGACTTATTGGTGATTTTGAGGAGTAGGATCATTGAGAATTGTAATTGTTACGGGAATGAGTGGAGCAGGCAAATCAACAGTCCTGAAATCACTTGAGGATCTTGGCTTTTTTTGCGTTGATAACCTCCCGGTTCCGCTTGTCAGAAAATTTGTAGAAATGACTCGAGATGAGGATTTCAGTTACGACAAGATTGCTCTCGGAATTGATATCAGAAGTGGTGAAGGTCTTGGCGAGCTCGGGGGTGTTCTTAAAGAGCTCAGATCTGTTAAGGCTGATGATGAAGGTTCAGAAGAGAATTCAAACGGAATAAGTTATGAGATTCTTTATCTGGATGCTTCTAACAAAGTACTTGTTAAGCGATATAAGGAAACCAGACGTGAACATCCTCTTGCAAGAGGTGGTACACTGGAAGATGGTATAAATCAGGAGAGAAGAAGGATTGAGTTTCTTAAGAAACTAGCTGATTATACGATTGATACTTCAGGTCTTCTGACTAGAGAACTTAAAGCTGAGATACACAAGATTTTTTCGTCTGATGACAGATATAACAATATGATTGTTACGATCATGTCGTTCGGATACAAGTTTGGTATTCCTGAGGATGCTGACTATGTGTTCGATGTAAGATTCATGCCGAATCCATATTATGTTGAAGAGTTAAGACGTAAAACGGGTAATGATAAAGAAATTCAGGATTTCGTCATGCAAAGTGAAGAAAGCCGTGAATTTTTAGATAAACTGGTAGATATGATGGCATTTCTCACCAAACAATTTACCGAAAAGGAAGGAAGACATCAGCTTGTAATAGCGATTGGATGTACCGGTGGAAGACACCGTTCAGTAACAGTAGCAAATGAGCTGTATAAGAGAATGTCAGAGCTTCCTTACTCTGTGAGAGTGTTCCACAGAGATATGATAAATGATTCTTATGTTAAGGGAGAGCTGTAATGTCATATTCTTCAGATGTTAAAGCTGAGCTTCTTGGAGTTTTTCCAAAAGCTGTTCATTGCAGGATGGCAGAGCTAGCAGGGATAATATCTATCTCGGGAAGAATTCAGTTTACTGATGGAAAAAAGTTTATGGCTATCAGGTCGGATAATGATGATTTTGAAGAAAAAGTTGTCAGACTTCTGAGAGTTGTTCTTTCTGATTCGGATGATTTCTATACGAAATCAAATGAATTGAAACATCACAGAAAGATTCTTATCGGTGATGGAACCGATATTGATACGATATTTCTTAAGCTGAAGCTTAAAGAAGATGGAACCAGGATATCAGTGGATGAGATTATCACTGAGAGAGCCTGCTGTAAAAAGGCATTTCTCAGAGGTACATTTCTTGCAGGTGGATCCATTGGTAGTCCGGAGAAATCATATCAGTACGAGATTCCGACACTTAGCGAATCTGAGGCCGATAAACTAATTCGGATCATAGAGTCATTTGATCTGAAGGCTAGAAAGGTTAAAAGAAGAGACAGATACGTAGTATATGTCAAGGATGGGAATACGATTTCGAGTATACTCGGACATATGGGGGCTGTAAATTCACTCATGGAATTCGAGAATATAAGAATCGTCAAGGATTTAAGAAATGTGGTTAATCGTGAAGTCAACTGTGATGCAGCTAATATGGCTAAGATTGCAGGTGCAGCGAGAAAACAGCTGGAAGATATAGAATTTATAGAGTCAAAGGCGGGACTTGAAAGCCTTCCGGAGAATCTGTATGAGATGGCTGTTATGAGAAAAATGTACCCTTATCTGTCGCTTACCGAACTGGGAGAGATGTTTGATCCACGTATAGGGAAATCAGGAGTAAATCATCGTCTCAGAAAACTCAGTGAGTATGCCGATGGATTGAGATAGAAAAAAATATTTAAGAGGAGCAAGATTATGATTACAAAACAGTTTACAGTTAACATCCCGCAGTTTGACGAAGCTAGACCTGTTGCCGAGATAGTACAGACTGCAAGTCAGTTCAAGAGTGAACTTTTCTTGATTTCAGGTTCTAAGAAGATCAATGCCAAGAGTATAATGGGCATGATGAGTCTTGGTCTCTGCAACAATGAAGATATCGAGATTGAAGCTAGTGGCGAAGACGAAGAAGACGCTGCAGAAGCTATTATCAGATATATGAGCCCAAGAGCATAATGGGACGATAAAATGTCAATAAAATTGCCAAGTTTTATTGATACGGTTACTTTGTTGTGATATAATAAATCTGTATCTCAAAATTTGTTTTTTTGATGCAATTTTTTAAAGAAATGCTCTATATTTTGCGGGAATATTTGGAGGGAGTAACAGATGGGCTTTTTCAGCAGCTTAAAAGATAAGATCAACACATTTGCACGAGGCGGAAAAAAATCAAACAAGAGTTCTGTGGAACTTCAGTATGACAAAGCTATGAACCTACTGGAAAATGCCAATGGTAACGAAGCTGTCGTAGTTCTTGAGGGTATCGCGGATATCGGATTCAATGAACAGGCTTATAAGCAGGTTGGACTTGATGCGCTCAAAGTACTTAGTGAATTCTATGAAAGAGGTAGCTATAGCAATGCCAAGATAGAGAAGGATTTGAATAAATCCGCTACATATCTTGAGAAGTATGCTAATCTTTCAAATGATGCAGATTCAATTTATAAGACAGCTAAGCTTTATCTTGAAGCTCAGAATTTCTCCAAAGCTATTTCTTTGTTTGAAAAGGCAACAGCAGCCGGTGTGAAGTCAGCTTATATGAACCTTGGTTCTATATACGAGAATGGTCTTTCAAAAATAGATGAGTACGGAAATAAAAGTGAATTTGTAATACCTGTCGATCTCGACAGAGCTATGGCTTGGTATAAGCAGCTTGCTGACATGGGTGATGAGAATGCTATGAAAGCATACGACCGAGTTGAATACGCAAGTCAGCATACAGACTCTCTGGAATTTGAGGAAAAGGATAAGATCTATTCTGAGATTTCTGAGAAACGTAAAGAGAAGGGTAAGGAACCAAGATACAAAGTTATCGATCCTGCCTCTCTTCAGTATCAGTACACATATGTACATAACCAGGTTGATGGTTATATCCACAAGCTTCCAAAGGATTGGGTTAAGACTATCAATGAAGAGACTGATGAAGAATACTATGCACCTAACCTTACATATAAGGATTTTGAGATGTATGTAAGTTATGACAGTATTCCACGTGAGTCTAAGAAAACTCTTGAGAATTATCTCAGATATTGTAATGACGCTTTTGATGAAGAAAATCTCGAACTTAAGTCTTACATTACTGAGTATGCGGATGGTATAGTTACAACGTTCTATCACAAAGAGATGAACAAAGGTATTGTTTCCTTTGCATTCTATCAGGGTAGACGCCTTGCATGTCTTAGATTCGTCTGTGCAACAATGGAGATCATTGAACAGTACAACGAGATCATCTTCGAGACTGCAAACTCATTTGCATTTGTAAATCCTACTCGAGTTAGTGATCAGAGTTTGAATAGAAAAGATAATCAGTACTACAGCGAAGCTGTTTACTGTTATTATCTTGAAGACTATGAAGGAGCCATGTCAAATGCGAAGCAGGCCCTTAAGCTTGGTTCCATTAAGGCAAGTTACCTTCTTATAGATCTTTACTTCGATAAGGATTCACCTTATCGTGATATTGAGAAAACTATCAGTTATGCTAAACAGCTTTTTGAAGCTACGAAGGATCCGGATCTTGCTTTCCTTATTGGTAATATCTTCGATCAGGAAAGAAAAGATTATGCCAAGGCTCTTAAGTGGTATGAGGATGCTGATAGACTTGGTCATAAGAGAGTTCCTTTCTATCTAGGACGTTTCTACTATTATGGACTCCTTTCTACAGGCCGTGATGGAGAAAAAGCTCTTAAGTACTTCAAGCATGCGCTTGATAATGGTATCTCGGAAGCTGAGGCATATATAAATGATATCAAGGAGCTTCATGGTGAAAACCTTCAGGCTGCTATCAATAAGTGGGAAAGAGCCGTTAAGGCTGGTTCCGGTGCTACAGCTCTTAAGGTTGCTTTGATGAAGCAGAGTCAGGTATTCTATATCGCAAATGATTACGAGATAGAGAAGTCATTCCTGGAAGCTCTTGGTCTTGGAAGTACGCAGGCTGCATATGAGCTTGGTAAGATATATGAGAGACAGGAATCACAGCCTAACTTCAATGGTGAGAAGAAGTCTCTTAAGTATTTTGAGAAGGCTTTCGATAGCAATTACGAAGAATTTGATAAAGAAAATCTTTACAAGGTTATTCAGTATAAAGCTGAGAAGGGTATATCTCAGGAAGAGCAGGTTAACCTTTATCTTAAGAATGCAGCTATGGCTTATGTTCCTGCTGTAGATAAAGTTACAGAACTTGTTAAGTATCGTACACCTCAGATCACAGAGCTGTATCATGTGCTTATGTCTCTTGCTGAAGGTGGAGATGATCAGGCTATTATTTCTATGAACAAGCTTGAGAAATCATTCCCTGATCTTATCATCGTTGAACCTAACAAGGATCAGAAGGTTATCGAGAATAAGTTCTTCAGACTTGTTGTTCCTAGAGCCAGTGTTGCTCAGATAGATGATGATGGTGGTACTATCAAGGTTGCAGACTCAGTTATTGAGTTTGCTGTTGCAGAACTTCCTATCAAGGTTGAAACTGAAGAGGATTATCTTAAGATTTATAAACTCATACTTTCCGAGTACCTTCCGGATGATAATGCAGAAGTTATTATCGCTAACTCAAGAATGATCGGTTCAGGTATGAAGGAATCTAAAGACAATGTTCATTCATTTAGTATTCTGCTTATCAGTTCTAAGAACCAGTATGTATTTAAGCTGAGTTCTAAGGACAGACGCCAGATGATCTCATTTAAGGATGAGGTAACTGCGATTGCGAAGTCACTTGTTGAGTCTGGTGAGATTTACGTATCTGAAGATGGTAGCAGAAGAAATATCGGACTTGCTGCAATGCTTCGTGCTAACGAAGGTGGATTCCTTTCAATCGGAAAGTCCGAATAAAACTAAATATATAATTTTATTCTCAGGGCAGGGTGTGATTCCCGACCGGCGGTTTAGCCCGCGAGTCCGTTATGTTACGGATTGATTCTGTATGATTCAGAAGCCGACAGTAAAGTCTGGATGGAAGAGATGAATGCGATTTCTTAAAATGCTCTGAATTTATTCAGAGCATTTTTTACTTTATACCTGCGGAAATTGATATGCTGCCGCACTTCGCCTTGATCGATGGGCACGTACAAAATACGTTTGTCCTAGTGTATTTTCTTGCGAGGATAAAAATGCCCTTCGTATGAGGGGGAATAGATGTTTATAAAGTGTAGGCTTTCGAAATTAGTGGGGAAAAGAGTATGTTTGGGTGGATTTGATGACTTGAAATGAGAAACAGGAGAAACTACTATGTCGTACGATAAAAAGTATATGGAACGTGCAATTGAACTTGCTAAGAAGGGTATAGGAGCAGTGAATCCTAATCCTTTGGTAGGGGCGGTTATTGTAAAGGATGATGAAATAATCGGTGAAGGCTATCATACTAAGTATGGTCAGCTGCATGCGGAACGTGAAGCTCTGAAGGATGCGGCTGAGAAGGGGAATGAAGTAACAGGTGCAGAAATGTATGTCACTCTTGAACCTTGTTCACACACTGGTAAGCAGCCTCCATGTACTGAGGCTATTCTGGAGTCGGGTATTAAGAGGGTATATATTGGTTCTGATGATCCGAATCCTCTGGTTTCCGGTTCTGGAGTCTGGGATCTGAGAATGGCTGGAATTGAGGTTGTTACACATTGTATGAAGGATGAATGTGACAGCTTAAATACTGTATTCTTTCATTATATAACCAAGAATACCCCTTATGTAATATATAAGTATGCGATGACTCTGGATGGAAAGACTTGTACCTGTACTTCGAAGAGCAGGTGGATTTCAAATGAATCTTCACGTGATCTTGTTCAGAAGTTTAGGAATGAGTTTTCTGCAATCATGGTTGGAATAGGAACTGTTCTTAAGGATGATCCGAGTCTTGCTTGTCATTTGCCGGATGGTCGTAATCCAATCAGGATAATTTGCGATAGTCAGTTAAATATTCCTATGGATTCTCAGATTGTTAAGACGGCTGGTGAGATTAAGACTTATGTGGCTTCTTTGTGTGAACATGAGAAGAAAAACAGACAAAAGATTCGAGAACTTAAGAGTCTTGGAATAGGTACTCTTCTTATTCCCGGAGATGAGAATGGAGTTATTGATCTAAATAAGCTTATGATTCAGCTTGGAAAGATGAAGATTGATTCTGTACTTCTTGAAGGTGGCGGATGTCTTGCCTGGAGTATGTTTGAAAGTGGTTATGTTGATGAAATCAGATGCTTCCTTGCACCAAAGGTTTTTGGTGGTGTTGAAGCTGGCACACCTGTTTTAGGTCCTGGCGTTGATGAGCCTGGTGACTGTGCTAGATTTAATCTCGTAAGCACGCAGGAGATTGATGGTGATCTGTATATGAGATATGTCAGATCAGCTTCATAGATTTATTATCTTAAACTATTATTTGAAAGTTTCTCGGAGGATTAAATATGTTTACGGGAATCATAGAAGAGATAGGAACTGTTAAGAGTATTCAGAAATCTTCTGAATCTGCTAAACTAGCTATCTCTGCTGAAAAGATTATGGATGATGTCCGGATTGGCGACAGTATAGCTGTAAATGGTGTCTGTCTTACGGCTACGACTGTAAGTGCAAAGGGATTTACTGCTGATGTCATGGCTGAAACTTTAAGACGATCATCACTTGGTAGTCTTGCAGTTGGCGGGAAAGTTAATCTTGAAAGGGCTATGTTGGCTGGAGGAAGATTTGGTGGTCATATTGTGTCTGGCCATATAGATGGTACTGGAACGATAACGAGTCTTGATAAAGAAGGGAATGCTATATGGGTTACCATATCTGCAGATTCTTCAATCTTAAAGCTGATTATTGAGAAAGGCTCGATAGCAATCGATGGCATTAGTCTTACGGTTGCATATGTTGATGATAAATCTTTCAAGGTGAGTATAATTCCGCATACGCAGAATGAGACTACGCTTACTTCTAAGAATGTAGGAGATACGGTTAATCTTGAAAATGACATCATAGGTAAATATGTTGGCAGACTTATGTCATACGACGTAAGTGATAACTCTGGTAAAAAAGAACTCAGTATGGATACGCTGATATCCAATGGGTTTATATAAAGAAATGGAGCATGTGAAATGGAATTAAACAGCATTGAAGAAATACTCGAGGATATGCGTAATGGTCGTCCTGTAGTGATTATGGATGACGAGGAACGCGAGAATGAGGGCGATATAATATTTGCTGCTGAATTTGCTACTACCGAGAATGTTAACTTCATGGCGAAATATGCACGCGGTCTTATATGTATGCCTATGGATGAGATGTACAGTGATAAGTACAACCTTCCTCAGATGTGTATAGTGAATACAGATAATCATACTACTGCATTTTCTGTATCGGTTGATCATGTGGATACAACGACAGGAATATCTGCGGTTGAAAGAGGACTTACTGCCAGAAAGTTTGCTGATGACAGTTCAAAGCCGGAAGACTTTCGTAAACCGGGACATATGTTTCCGCTTCAGGCTAAGAAAGGCGGAGTTATCGAAAGGCCGGGACATACTGAAGCAACGGTTGATCTTTGCAGATTGGCTGGACTAAAACCTGTTGGGCTTTGCTGTGAGATAATGAACGATGACGGAACCATGGCAAGATTAGATGATCTGATGACATTTGCCATGGAACACGAATTAAAGATATCTACTATTGAAAAACTTGTTCAATATAGAAAAGAACATGAAGTTTTTGTTGAGGAAGTTTCCTCGGCTAAACTCCCAACCAGATATGGAAACTTTGTGATACATGGTTATATAAATAAACTTAATGGAGAACATCATGTTGCCCTTACTATGGGGGATGTTTCAAGCGAAGATCCTGTTCTTGTAAGAGTTCATTCTGAATGCCTTACGGGTGATGCTTTTGGATCGGCTAAGTGTGATTGCGGTCAGCAGCTTGATGCGGCTATGAAGATGATTGCAAAAGAGGGACGAGGTGTGTTACTGTATATGAGACAGGAGGGGAGAGGTATCGGTCTTATCAATAAAATACGTGCATATGCTCTTCAGGATATGGGGAGAGACACAGTTGAGGCAAATGTTGAACTTGGATTCCCTGCTGATGCTAGAGATTATACTATTGGTACGCAGATTCTTGTTGATCTGGGAATCCATAAGATGAGACTTATGACTAATAATCCGGATAAGGTCTATGGATTGAAGGGATATAATCTTGATATCGTTGAAAGAGTTCCGATAGAGATTGAACCTTCTACATATGATATGTTTTATCTCAAGACGAAGAAAGAGAAGATGGGGCATATGCTCGAAGATGTATAAGTTTGAAACAAAGAGGTAGCGGATAGATAAAGAAATAACCCATCACAAATAAGCCATCAACAGGTGGCTTCATAGAGGAAATATAGACACGACACTTAATCAGGATGCGACCACAGACTCATCTGTTATGATATAG
>JAFYHN010000077.1 GCA_017539165.1 Eubacterium sp. | reverse complement strand
GATAGCAAAACAAACATTGTATTTATGACTATTATGACATTGTTTGGTCTGTTCTTCACGAGTGCTCTTGTTGGTATAATCAATAGCAGTTTTGAGACTAAGCTCTATGAAATGAGAAAAGGAACTTCTAAAGTTCTTGAAAAAGGGCATGTTGTAATATTGGGGTATAACTATACTGTATTCACTCTCCTTGAATCGTTAATTGAAGCAAACAGTAATGAACCGCGTAAGTGTGTAGTGGTGGTTGTTGGCGACGAAGAACAGGAAGTAATGGAGGATGAGATCAAAGGACATATAAGTGATTTTCATAATACAAAAGTTATATGTCGCAGCGGCAAACCATATGAGGAACACATGCTTGACAGAGCAAGTGTTGAGAATGCCAAATCCGTTATCATTAACGGCATTGATGATTTCAATTCCATTAAATCAATGCTTGCCGTAGAAGCATATATAGAGAACAGCGAAAATGAGCTTTATGATGAGAACCTGTTTGTATCCGTAGTCATTCAGGAAAAGAGATATGTTGATGCGGCTGAACTTGCAGGAGGAAAGAGAGTTCAGATAATCTACGGTAATGACAAGATATCAAGGATAATCGCTCATTCATGCAATCAAAGAGGGCTTTGCGGTGTCTTCGAGGAATTATTCGATTTCGCTGACAATGAACTGTACTTTGAAGATGTAAACGAAGCCAAAGGAAAGAAATTCAAAGATGTACTTCATATGTTTGAAGCAGAGATCCCTATCGGTATATACAGAGATCATAAGTCACTTATAAATCCTTCAATGGATGAAGTCATCAAAGACGGTGATAAGCTGATACTCTTTGAAGACGATAACGGAAGCTTTAAGATCTCTAACGAAAAGAACATTGAAGAAGATCTCATAGTGCAGAACCCTACAATAGATAAGAGCATGATGGATCTTATCATCCTTGGCCAGAACAAGAGACTTGATGACATACTCAAGGAATATGATATGATCGCTAACAAGGAATCGGTAGTAAAGATCGTTGATACTCTTGATTCTCTTGAATATCCGCTCAGCGATTATAACAATATAAAGATCAAATATGTGAAGATAGATGAATTCTCTCTTGAGAATATAAGAAAGATCCCTGAGAGAAAAGAATTCAATGTACTGGTCCTTACAAACGATGATATCGATTATGAAGATGCAGATTCATATACACTGATAAAACTCATTGAGTTAAAGAAGCTTGCAGAAGAAACACAAAACAGATTTGCTACCACTTGTGAGATAAGAAAGAGCGCTAATCAGAAACTTGCAGCACTTATAGGCGGAGATAACTTTGTGGTAAGTTCTAACATAACAAGTCTTCTTGCAACACAGATATCGGAGAACCGTGCTCTGGCTGAAGTATTTGATGAACTTCTTACAACAGAAGGTTCAGAACTTTACATGAGACCAGTAGACAGCTTTGTAAAGATCGATAAGGAAGTATGCTTTGACACGATAATAGAGTCAGCTTCAAGAAATGACTGCATAGTACTGGGCTACAGAAAATCAGATGTATTAAAGGACAACGGTATCATAACCTGTCCTAAGCGTAACAGTAAGATAAAGTTCAATGAGGATGACACACTGATAGTTCTGGCAAAAGACTGATGCCGGATCTACAGAATGTAAACAGTTAATCAATTTTGGTGATGTAACTGCACCGATGAACTCATAAAAAGGTAACAAAAGAAGCAAAAACAGCCAAATGACTGAAATAGTCAAAAGGCTGTTTTTGCTCTTTTATATACTAAAACACCTAATATGTTCATAGAAGCGAGTTGCCTGTAAATAGCAGTTTTTCAAGGGATTTCGGCGGTGACAATAGTGTCACATTCTGATTATATAGTGAAGTAGGCACATACACTGGAATATGTGTGAACAAGATATTCATTGGAAGTGTGCATAACCATGTCTATAAAATCTTTGTGATAGGTTTCGCTATTTGGATCTATACGATTGTCAAAAGGTCTTGGCTCAGAACTCACATAGTAACTCCGATATTTCTTCCTGGAGATATTTGGATTTTTCTGAATCAATATATGCCCGCCGTGGTGCGTATTCCGCTTGAACGGAACAGCCAATCCGCGATAGCGGTAAGGCTGTCCGCTCCAAACGGTAAGTTTTTACATTAACCAGGGTTACGCATGTTCTTTCCGTTCAGTTCAAGGCGGAACGCCTTGTGAATGATACGGTCCAGACATGCATCTGCATATGTATTATCAGCAAATAAATCATACCAGGATTTAACCGGTAACTGAGATACGATGATGGTTGATTTGCGATTGTCACGGCTGTCTATCACTTCAAAGAAGTCACGGCATTTGTCGAGATCAAGGTCCATCAGTCCAAAATCATCAATGACCAATAAATCTAAGTTGGCCATATGATTGACGTATTCAAGGTAAGTGCCTTTTATACGCGCCTGATCCATTTCGCTCATCATCGTGTTTGCTCTTATGTACTTTGCAGTTTTGAACTGCCTGATTGCTGCAATACACAATGCGTTTGATATATAAGATTTCCCTGCACCGGTTGCGCCCGTAATAAGGAGATTACGTCCTTCATCAAGCCATTTACAGGTCGCGAGCAACTCAATTGTTTCGGTATCAATCATTCTGTCCGGTTCGTATATCGTGTCATCAAATGATGCCTGAGGATACCGGAGAGTTGCCTTTTTGAGAAACCTGTTGAACTTTTTATTGAAACGTAGTTCCCATTCGAAGTTCACGATGCTTGAAAATCTTTCATAGAAGCCAGAAAGATCAGAGTTAGGATTTCGTATCTGTTCTTCATAAGCTTCAGCCATACCTGACATTTTCATCTGTTTGAGACGGTCAATAATAACCCCCTCTTCAGCAGTTAACTGTATTTTTTTCATAGTATTCACCTTTACTTGTAGAAGTCCTTTCCTCTGATATTTTCATGAGGCGGAAGTGATGGGGCTTTTCCGTTTTCGGAATCGATGTTATTCACAACATTTCCGAGGACTCGTTTAAAGTATGAATACTTGCAGGCATGCATTTCGATACATTTGCGGGATGCTTCCTCAACAATACCATGAGGAATTCCTTTGCAGGAATGAAGAATTCCCGCACAACTGTTATAAGCCTGTTCCTCGTGCCTTGCAGAACGAAGGACCTGATCAATCAGTTCTTCTGTGTATTCTCCGTAGGCAGATGCCCACCGACGATAATAAGCACCATCACGGGCATTTACTTCTTTGTAATAAAGATGTTCAGGCTTCATATGACTGTCGTCTGTGATGTATCATGAACTATTTGCTCAGATGTATCTGGAAGGACGACTGGATGGAAGAACCTGGGACTTTTATGGTGGAGTAGCCACTCACAGACAGATAGATGCACTGGAAACGGCAGATAAGCAGGAACTGCTGGAATATCTGACAGACCTTGAGCTTTACACAAAAATGGACAGCCCGGTTTATGGTGGGATGATACTGACACATACCGGAATAGATCATGAATGCGTTGTTATGAGTTCGGACGGCAGAGTTGATGTGGCCAGATCAATTATCAGAGGATATGAGAATGACGATTTTCACTTCCTTGTAGGGAATGATATCCACTTTCTAACAAGAGAATCTCTTGAACTTTTGGATCATTATATTGTTACAGGTCATGTATGCACCTTTAACGTCAATCCTGATGGTAGTAATAAAGCATATGTTACACCGTACTTTATGGATATTGACTGTGGATGCGGTCATAAAGATAGAGGAGGAATTCTGTGTTGCTACTGTGTAGATACCAATGAATTTCAATACATATAAAGCCGGTACAGTTATAATACTCTACCGGGCTTTTTTATTGATTTAAAGATATGAACTATTACACTTGAATGATATAATATTACTTAAGATACTTATAACAGGGGAGATAGTATTTAGGGAATTAATAAGTCGACTGAACAATAGAAAGAATTAATGAAAATTGCATAGGAGGATGTCATATGTTTCTAAAAGAATTAACACCTGAAGAAAAAGAAGCTTTTATAGGTTTATGTGTTCATGCAGCAAGTGCAAATAGTATTGTTGAAGACACTGAATTTGAAATGATAGAAGATTATTGCAAGGAGATGGGTATCACTTTTTTTAATGTCAATAAAGCTGTAGATATCGAAAAAGCAATAAATCTGTTATCTAATTCTGAAACCAGACATAAAAAAATAGTTTTCAATGGAATTCTTGGATTATTAAACGCAGATGGCAGTTATGATCAGAACGAAAAGGATTTCATCTATGATCTGGCATATAAAATTGGGCTTACTGAACATGAAGTTATGGTGCAGTCAGATCTGATGGAGAGATATTTAAGGATTGTAAGGGAGATCTCTAATACTCTTTAGGAATAGTAAGTCAAGTGTTGGGTTTTGTGAAGGAATAAACAGGAAAGAAGGAACTGTATGGCAGAACTGAAACTGAGAAAGAAGAGTGCCGCATATAAATACCTTTTAGTTATACCGATTGTGCTCATAATCGATCTTGGTGTCTTTATGCTCATTTCTTCATTTC
>JAFYHN010000076.1 GCA_017539165.1 Eubacterium sp. | reverse complement strand
TCATAGGCGGCAAACCTCCTTGAAATGATACTATAATTATATCATAAAAAGGGCTGTAAAACCAGTAAATATAAGGGTTTTCAGCCTTTTGACAAAGAAAAATCAGGGGCGATGCCCCTGACTTTGTCTACAGTCTGAGCCTGAATATGAGTTCGAATCTCATATCCAGGCTTTTGGTTTTATTTTGTTATCCACAGAGTCTCTTCTACCTGATAAACCTCCGGGTCGTTCGGATTGAATCTTTTACCGATCTCATTCTCAATCTTCATCTTACTGAAGGTTACTCCGAATGCACAGAGACCTCCGAACACGATACCGATTATCAGAGAAAATATGAAAACACCGATTACTGATTGAAACATGATTTTCCCCCTATCGTTTATTTGTATATTCGTTTATTCCTTGATTGATTATCTGTTGCTTCAACTTATACTCTTTATAGTTACTCAGACCGCCTATAAAGGAAAGTACCCCTATTGGTACCAGTAGGAATAGCGGAATGATAAATGCCAGATCCTGATGAGTATATAATCCAATAAGGCAGGCTATAAACTCTATTATAGTGAATATTGTTATATCTTTTATCAGATTCGACATGAATCTTGGCTTAATATCTTCTGCACTGATAGGAAGGTTTCCTGTTACTCTTCCTGTCTGACCGTTAACAAGAACCGTATATGTTTCCTTTCCGGCTTTAAGTGTTACAAAATATACCGGGAGAAATACATACTCAATCCGTTCCATATCTACTTCACGTTCGTTGTCAGTAACGTGCTCATGACCTATCTCATAATTCCTGTTAGGATAGTAGCAGTACATCGCATAATTGGAATCACTGTTTTTTCCCGGACCGTCTTTTCTCATGTTTTCTGCAAATGAATCAACAAGTGTTTTTGTCATGAATGCATCAAATCGCTTTTCTGCATTTCGCAAGCCCTGAGCTGCTGTCATGTCAAACTTGTCAGCATAGAATCCGAGAAGATAGTCCACATTAAAATCTTCAAGCATCTTGAAATCATATGGTTCAAGATTAGCTGTCATCTCATCATTAAGATTGAGAGCAGCATCGATAGGTACTCGTTCGAACTTGCTGGTAGCATCCTTGATATAAGGATTACCTTTGCTTCCCGAAGAGTCTGTCTTGAAGACCATACGTTTTCTTATGGTTCCGGTATATAACCAGTTTGGGATATATATACCGCGGATATCAGTTACATCCATGTTCTCGACAAGAGGAGACATGTATAACTTGCGGTTTTTATCTGAATATTCTTTCTTTATACGATCAAAGGCCTGTTCCTTCGAAAGTTTGAAAGGAAGAATCTTATCAGGCTTTCTCTCGTTTGAAACCTTATCAAAAGTTATTGTAGGATTACCACAGAAACCACATTCTTTGGTTATCTGTTCGCCGTGAAGAAGAAGTATAGCTCCGCAGGATGAACAGATATATCTGTCCAGATGAACGGTTTCTTCATCAGACAGTTCTTCTTCCTTGTTCTCGTTCTCTTCGAGGCTGTTTATGAATTCTTTTACAGCCTTTTTATCGAAATCTTTGCCACCGATATTAGATGACTTATACAGCCAGTCCATGGAATCTTCCTTTTTTTCCTGTGGCTGTGCCTTGAGAGAAAGAGTAGGCTTATCAGGATTAGAAGTAGCATCAGAAGAAATAGGTGCAAAAGGATCTATATCCAGACCTGTTTCGTGTTCAAGGTCATATTCATTTCCGGGTTCAGCTTCATAGCCGCAAGATTGACATAGCATCTTGCCTGATTCCGGATTATATATAACTGTGCCGCCGCACTTGGCACATTTAATTGTCATTCCCTCACGATCCATTTCAACGTCCTTTCTTAAGATAGGAACATATGTCCTACAGAAAAATATTATACATATAAATGGAAAAATATTCTACTTGTTTTTGATATTTCCACGCTAACTATTCCGTGCTATACTGTAGTGAGTAGTCTGGTTTTTACCGGGATTTATATATGCAGTGAGGTAACAGAATGGGAAATGAAGGTAAACCGATATACATCGTAGGACATAAGAATCCGGATACGGATTCCATAGCATCGTCTATAGCCTATGAGTATTTGAAAAAACAGATAGATGGTGAGAAGAATTACGTTGCGGCAAGGTGTGGAAATGTCAGCAGCGAGACACAGTATGTTTTGGATCGTTTTGGATTTAAGGCACCGAGATTTATCGGTGATGTACGAACACAGGTTAGAGATATGGAGAGACGTAATCTTGCTGGAGTCAGTGAGGAAATGTCTCTGAGAGAAGCCTGGAATATAATGAAAAGTAACAGCGTAGTAACAGTCTGCGTAACGGAAGACAGTATGCTTAAGGGACTTATTACTACAGGTGATATCATGGAATCATATATGGGAGCGTCCGGTGATTATACCATGGCTGAAGCAAAGACCAGTTATGTGAATATAGTAGATACTTTGGATGGAACCCTGCTTGTAGGGGATCTGAATGATGTGATTACAGAGGGCAAGATCCTGATAGCAGCAGGTACTCCTGATGTCATGGAAGAGTATATTAAACCGCATGATGTTGTCATACTTGGTGACAGATATGAGTCACAGCTTTGTGCTATTGAGATGGATGCTGACTGTATCATCGTGTGTGCCGGATCGAAGGTCACTCAGAGTATTCAGAAGCTGGCAGAGGAAAAGAACTGCAAGATCATCGTGACGCCGTATGATACATTTACGGTTGCTCGTCTTATATATCAGAGTATGCCTATCAGACATTTTATGAGAACAAGGGATCTGGTTACATTTAAACAGGATGAATATATAGAAGATGTTGCACCTATCATGGCATCGACGCGTCATAGATACTTCCCTGTAGTTGATGCGGCAGGAAGATATAAGGGAATGGTCAGCCGTCGTAATTTCCTGGGTGCTAAGAAGAAGAAACTTATCCTTGTTGATCATAATGAGAAGAGTCAGGCTGTTGATGGAATGGAGAGCGCGGAAATACTTGAGATCATTGATCATCACAGACTGGGAACCGTTTCGACAGACAGACCGGTATATTTCAGAAATCAGCCACTTGGCTCTACATGTACGATCATATACCATATGTTTATGGAACGAGGCGTTGAGATACCGGCCAATATGGCAGGGCTGATGCTCTCGGCTATTATTTCAGATACGCTTATGTATCGTTCTCCAACATGTACAGAGGTTGATAAGATAGCCGGTGACGGTCTGGCTAAGATTTCGGGTGTTGACCCTGAAGAACTTGCAAAGGAAATGTTTAATGCCGGAACGGATCTTGGTAATAAAACACCTGAAGAAATCGTACATCAGGATTATAAGAAATTCACTGTGGGCGATAGCACCATAGCAATAGGACAGATAAGTTCTCTGGATGAAAAAGAGATAGGTAATATCAAAGATATGGTAAAGCCTGAACTGGAGAATATAAAGGAGAAAGACGGCGTAGATATGCTGTTCTTCATGGTGACAAATATCATAAAAGAATCTTCGGATGTTCTTTTTATAGGAGCGAATGCTGAGATAATCCTCGAAAGTGCATTCAGCGTTTCATCAAAGGATCATATGACAGTCAGGCTTCCGGGAGTTGTATCGAGAAAGAAACAGATGCTCCCGACTATAACAAATACTCTCAGCCTGTCATAGTAGAAGTGTGATTATGATAGAATAATCTATATTACTGAAAGGAATCATACAGAATGAAATTCATAATACAGTGTGTTACCTCTGCGGAGGTAGAGGTGGAAGGTAAGATTATCGGAAGTATCGATAATGGTTTCTTCGTACTGATCGGAGTGAGGGAGGATGATACAGAAGAGATTGCAGACAAGATGATAAAGAAACTTCTCGGACTAAGAATCTTTTCAGATGAAGAAGGAAAAACTAACCTAAGTCTGGAGAGTGTAAGAGGTTCACTCCTACTTGTGTCTCAGTTTACTCTCTATGCAGATTGCAAGAAAGGTAACAGGCCATCCTTTGTAAAAGCTGGATCTCCTGATCATGCTGAGAAGCTATATGATTATGTAGTAGATAGCTGCCAAAAATGGGCAGATGAACAGAATAAAAATATCGCCCCTGATGCCAAGAGAATCCTGGTGGAAACCGGCAGCTTCGGGGCGGATATGAATTGTTCGATTCAGAACAGTGGTCCTTTCACCATTGATCTGGACAGTGACGAACTTTAAATCTTATTTCTTTTTAGTTGGATCCTTATGGGTGAAGGCGCCGTTATGATTTCTAAGGAAGAAAAGAAGAGAGATAAAAGAGGACTTGTAAAGTACGAATTCTTTTCTCTTAAGCATTTCGAGTATTTCTTCTTCGGTTGCCCATCTTACTTCGGCTACTTCAGTTTCCTGGAGTTTTAGTGAAGAAGGATCCACATCCATATTTATGGTGTATATATCATTGAATCCACCATCAAAATATATAGTCATGGCTGGTCGTACATTTTCCAGACTGATATCGATACCAACCTCCTCCAGAAGTTCTCTGGCTGCAGCGGTCTGACTGGTATCTCCGGCCATAGCACTACCTCCGGCTGTGATATCCCACATGCCGGCCCATCCATTTTTGAATGGCTGTCTTCGCTGGATCAGCATTCTTCCGTCGTTACCAAAGATACAGGCGTGAACTACCAGACGGTATAATCCTTCAGGAACCTTATTTCCACGTTCCAGAGTTCTTCCTGTTTTGTTTCTGTTGATGTCATATAAGTCGAAGCTTTCCATTGTGTTTCCCCCTTCGATGTTATTGAAGTATCTGTTTTTCAGTGATGATTATATTTGGTTTTATGTCATGCTTTTCTGCTGGTATCTTATCTATTATCTGAAAATCATAGCAGACTGAAAGACGTTTGATAGGATATTCGGTGAGTCTTCCTATGTATCTGTCATAGTAGCCGCCACCGTAGCCTATTCGGTTAAAACTTTTATCATATGCTGTTCCCGGAAGAATGATAAGGATCTTATCGGTGGTACCGGCATCGATATATTCATTTACCTTAAATGCGAGCCCTTCATCGCAGTGAAGAGGTTCTTTTATATTGTAGCGTCCTTCAGTGAATTCTCCATCGTACAGGTAGAACTGCATTTCGGTTTCGGAAAGAACTTTAGGAATATATACCTTTTTATCTTTTGCCAGAGCATCCTTGATAAGTGTATCGAGACGGACCTCATTTCTTATGCTCATATAGGCAAGTATGCACTCGGCATCCTGATAGATTGGCATTTCCAGGATCTTTCGACATATCTTGTTTGAGTGAAGCGTAACCTGTCTCGGAGTAAGCGCCATCCGTCGACTGCTGACATACGTTCTGATACCTTTTTTGGTACTCATATCAACTTCCTTTTTGGTGATCAGAGCAGTACGAGCAGAGGATGAAGGAAGGGCGGGAATATTCAGTTTTGGAATACGGGATATTCCGGTTTTCTCTTTCAGGTTTGAGAAAATGTTCTCACCGCTTATCTTTATAAGACGCTTGACCATAGAAGAGAGTTCCTGTTGTTTATCGATAGGGAGTTCTTTGAGAGATTTCATAAACTCTGAAAATGCCTTAATACCGCCTTCACTTAGATCGTTAAGTGTCTTTATTCCTGTATTATCTAATGTACTGAAGAGAGCATCTGTAAAGATTGCCCTATCACTGTCACTCATGGTAGAAAGCCATTTCATCATGGTCTTATCGAAGAGACGACTCGTATCGGATCTTGATGAGGCTTTGACAAATGAATTCCTGTATACGGACCATGTCATAGGATCGTGCTGGTATATGCCCTTTGAAGAGCATTTAATGATATAACTGTTGTAATCATTTGAAAGAAGAATACCGACCAGAGATTCCTCCGGAAGAATGCTTACAACCTTAGGAAGTATAGTTTTATATCCCTTCTTCTCGATTATCTCTTCGCGGAATCCTGGACCGTCATTTGAATAAACTGCGGTTATTCTTTTTCGGATGGATTTGTCGCAGAATGCAGCAGCATAGACCGCAAAGTTTCCACCCTTGGAATGTCCGCCAATCATCAGCTTTTTATTCTTATCTTTGAAATAAAAATTGATATATTCGATTGCACGTCTCTGCCCGGACGTTTCCGGCAGAAAACTCAGATTGAAATCCTCCTTCCATCCGACAAGTGTGTTGTCAGTTCCACGAAAAGCAACATAGTACATGCCGTTTGGGAGTTCATATGTGATGGCCGCAATCTGTTCATCGCGGTCGGAACTTATGATATTCAGATAGCCGCTTATGGTTATGTCTTTGAAACGTGTGGTTTCAGCGGCCTTTTTTAAAACGAGAGGGGCGAGTTTATAGAATGTAGTTCTGTCATTTATTTCCTGTTCTGTATGAAGCTCGAAGTATATCTGGGATACATCAGAAAATGTCATGACATCATCATGTGTAATGATTCCTTCGAAATCGGTATATGCTATCTCAGCCAGTATCAGATTGTCTACATCGTTGAATGGATCCATGGAAAATGGTATATCGCCTCTCCAGTCCATATATTCAAGAATATTTGCCATACGCCGCCTCGCTTTGTAAACAAGTAGTGATTAACTCTTTTTAGTATACGTCATAAGTGAAAAAAAATCATTCTTTTATAATGAGTACAGTTATGGTACAATAACTATATCTGTTCTCTTGTTGATTTTTTGTATGTTAATTAATGTATCGGGGGATAACTATGGCAGCTACACCTGAGTATATAGAAGATTATCTTAGAATAATCAAGCAAGAATTAAAGGACAAATATAAATTTACGGAAGATGAGGCGGCAAGGGCTGTCTATAAGTCGGCTGTAAGAAGTATTTTATGTGGTGACAACGAAGATATGAGGCGGATTCAGATGCATAAATCTCTTGCTGAAACCACATTGGATGTATATAGACAGTACAAGAATATAGGTGTTCATGGCTCTGCAAGAAATGGCGAAGCGGACGTGAACAAGATAAATACTATAGATTCTATAGAGCCGATGAGGGAGAAACATAAAGAAAGAAGTTCTGTACTTCAGGAGATTCCTCTTAAGCCGGCTGATGAAAAGTGATTATGTTTGTAATAGGACTTTTGGTTGGATTGGAGATATTTGGGATACTTCAATCAATTGTAACTACAATTATTTCTAAAATGTCAGGAATGTTCCTTATGAGTGTAGGGATATTCTCGATACGTGGCACCAGAACATATGAAACTGAGAAGTTAAAATGGAGCAGGAAAGCTCAGTTTTCCATAACTCCTGTTGTTACATATGGAAAGGTTTCTGTAACTGCTGAAGAACTCAGAAAAACTACTATTACCATAGAATCTTTTTTAGGTTTGATAGTTATGATTTACTCGGTGTTTGTCTGCAGTCAGTTCTGGGGAGTAAGAAATTCTTCGAGCACATTCTTCATGAGTACAGCATTCATGATGATCATATGTCTTATAGCACATGCGCGTTCTTTTATAAAGAATTTCAACAAGGAGAATTTAGGTTTAATAAACAGATACGCTGATATACTTGATCAGCTTCGAAATGGAGCAACCTATGAGCAGATACAGGTTCCGGTAATAGATAATAATTCTAAATGCAGTGGTTCCTTAAAATGTGCGTTTCTCACTCTGAGTTATAATAAAGCATTTGTCTTAAAAGATTATGCGAATCTTGGTAAGATTACACGGATGATTGATACAGAGTTAAGAACTATGGGAAAAGGAAGCTATACCACAGAACCTACTTGCATAGGATTTTATTATTTGATTATTTTTTATTCGACATATATTAACCCTAATTATGCAAATGCTATCCGATTCTATAATATTGTGAAGCGAGATCTGGAAGCTGATACAAATACAGATGGATTAATAGTAAAGGCATATTACCAGTTCTATATTATGAAAAGACCGGAAATGGCAGCCATAACTATCAGTAAGGCAGAACAGGCACTTGATGATCGGGTTAATCCTAATCTTGTTCCTGCTGAGATTGATATGGAAAGAAAGCTTATAGAAGAGCTTAGGAATAATATGACTAGAGTTATCAGTCCGGATTATGGATATAAGCCAATTATCAGTCCGGATTACGATTAATTGATATATTTGACAGAAGCAACCTGACAGAAAGGATATATGATGGAAGATAAACGATACGCAGTTTTAATTGATTCAGATAATATTTCTTCAAAATATGTATCCAGTATTCTGGATGAGATGACAAAGTACGGAGTAGTTACCTATAAGAGAATATATGGTGACTGGACTTCGACACAGGCAAATAAATGGAAAAAGGAACTGATGGAGAATTCAATCACTCCTATTCAGCAGTTCCAGAATACCGTAGGTAAGAATGCTACGGATTCAACACTTATAATAGATGCAATGGATATACTTTACACACACAGTGTGGATGGATTCTGTATAGTATCTAGTGATGGAGATTTTACAAGACTTGCCAGCCGACTCAGAGAGTCCGGAATGCATGTCATTGGAATGGGAGAGAACAAGACACCTCGATCATTCAGAGCAGCTTGTACAGTCTTTACAGATCTTGAACTTCTTCTCGATCAGACTGAAGACGAGGCTTCGGGAACCAAGAGTTCATCGAAGTCAAAGTTGAAGAAGAGAGCTGTTGAGAATGTTATCTCTCAGAAGACTATCGAGAATGATATAATAGAGATAATAACAGAAAATGATAACAGAGGACGCGAGACCGGACTCGGGGAGATCGGAAGTCGTCTTCAGAAGAAGTATTCAGACTTTGATGTTCGAAATTACGGTTATAGTTCGCTTTCGACTTTTATCGATGAGACTGCCGGATTTGAGATAAAGAAGAGGGACAGTACGGTATTCGTAGAGATTCATTCTGATAAAGATATGAAGAGAAAGGTTAAGAAGTTTGCTGTAGACACAGTTGCCGAGTCAGGAACCAAGGGTATCGAACTCGGACATCTGGGACAGAAGATTCATGATGAATTTCCAACTTTCAATGTAAAAGAATTTGGTTATTCAACACTATCAAAATTCATTTATGGAATCAAAGATCTGAAAGTTGAAAACAGCGGAAATAACAATATCAAAGTTTATATCAGATAAAAGTGGCCACGAAGTAAAAAGATAATAGGATTTTTAAACTTTTGGCAGAAAATTGTGATTTATTTTAGTAAAAATGTATATTTTGGGTTGTAATTCTAGTATTTATATGTTACAATGTACACAGTTGAACAAGAGATGTTCACTTAAAAGAATTTTAGTGTTTTATCATAATTTTTCCTCCAAAAGTCCAGAAGTCAAGTGGGGTATGACTTCTGGACTTTTAACATTTATAACTATGATAAACACATTTTAGATAAAAACTAAATTTCTGAGGAGCAGAAATGAAGATTGGAATATTTGATTCAGGAATAGGTGGAATATCGGTACTTCATGAGGCGTACCATAGACTTCCAAATGAAGAGTATATCTTTTATGCGGATGTTGATCATGTACCATATGGTCAGAGAAAGCCGGAAGATATAATCCGCTATTCTGACTGTATAGTAAATGAACTGATAGAAATGGGCGTAGATGCGATACTCATAGCATGTAATACCGCAACTTCGGTTGCTGCTGAGCATCTTCGTGCAAAGTACAGCATTCCGATAATAGGAATGGAGCCTGCAGTAAAACCGGCTGTTGAAGCAGCGAAGGATTCGGACGGAAGAGTTCTTGTTATGGCGACACCGGTAACGATCAGAGAGAATAAACTTCACAGACTTCTTGATCTTGTAGACAGAGCGCATCTTGTAGATCTACTTCCAATGCCGAGATTCGTTCTATTTGCTGAAAGAGGAATATTTGACAGCAAAGATGTTGATGCGTATATTGAGGAACGTCTTGCTATGTATGATAAAGACAGTTTCAGTGAAGTAGTTCTGGGATGTACACATTTCAATTACTTTAAGCCGGCGATTATCAAGGCATTTACAAGTGATGACAAAGACCGCAAGATGCCGGATCTTATAGATGGGAATGTAGGTACTGTAAATCATCTGGCTGATGTTCTGGGACTTGAATCCAAAGATATTGAATTAGAGATGGGGAAAGAAAGATTTGCAAAAGCATTTGCAGATGCTGAAAGCAGAACGACCTATCTGATGTCAGGCCGTCCTGCGTCATTAGAGGAGTATAATAAGATCAGATCATTACATGAGAGACTCGAAGTTGTCCGTTCTATCGGATGATCTGGAATATGTGATACAATAAATAAGTTTTAGATAGTAGGAGCGTAACAGTGGATTACGATGAATTGATAATCGGAGGAGTAAGTTTTACTTCGCGTTTTTTTCTGGGGTCTGGAAAGACCTCTAAATATACAAAGGAACTGATAAGGTCTGCAATAGAAGATGCCGGAACAGAGATGATATCCGTAGCGGTAAGTTCTCTGGATGATGAGGATAATGTACTTCAATATATAACGGATGGTGTGAGGATCCTTCCTAACACACTCGGGGCAACAGATGCTGATGAAGCTATCAAGATGGCTCATATCGCCAGAGACAGAGGTCTGGGAAATATGATCAAGATCGAGATAATGAATGATTCCAAGTATCTTCTTCCGGATAACAAGGAAACCATTGCGGCTACTGTAAAGCTGGCGGCAGAGGGTTATATTGTTATGCCTTATATCTATCCGAGCCTGTCGGTGTGCAGACATCTGTATGAGTCAGGTGCTGCAGCACTTATGCCACTTGCATCCACAAGTGGATCAAATAAGGGACTGGCGACAAGAGACTTTATAGAAGCACTTTTGAAGGAGATTCCTCTTCCTATAATAGTTGATGCCGGAATAGGACGTCCATCACAGGCATGTGAAGCTATGGAGATGGGATGCGCAGCAGTTATGGCGAATACTGCTCTTCGTGCAGCAGGAAATCAGCCGCTTATGGCTCAGGCATTTAAGAATGCGATAATAGCGGGAAGAGAAGCCTATCTGTCTGGAAAGATTCATCATAATTAGTATTTAAAGAAAACGTAAATAGCTGTTATACAGAAAACAGTCGAGATGAACTCGGCTGTTTTCTTTTTTTGAAAAATAGTCAGGTATTATATAAAAAGCTATTGACATTGTAATGCAATTATATTATTTTATATTAGGTTAAAGAGGACTAATCTATATTAAGGGCACAATATTATGATATAACTCAAATAATTCAGATGTTGTATATTTAACTAACAGGGTTATATATTTAGAAGAAGAAATAGAGGGAAAAATTATGAATCTAAATGATGCAGAACTAGGGAAAGAATATGAGATAACTGCAGTAGAAACAGGTGGGGATGAAGAGATGGAAAGCTTTCTCTTTTCGCTGGGATGCTATAGCGGTGAGAAGATAACGGTTGTGGACAGAGGAAGAAATCTGGTTGTATCCATAAAGGATGCCAGATACAACATAGACCGTGAACTTGGAAATGCTATATCTATCTAAGCTACGATCAGTTAGCTCTAAAATATTAAGTAAAAAAGTAATCAAAGGAGGAAGAAAACATGAGAATTGCGTTGACGGGTAATCCGAATAGTGGCAAAACTACTTTGTATAACGCTCTGACAGGACGAAATGAAAAGATTGGAAACTGGGCAGGTGTTACGGTCGACAAGAAGGAGAGTCCTATCAAGAAGGTTTATAATGAGACGGGAAAGGAGTTAGTGGCCGTCGATCTCCCTGGAGCATATTCGATGTCTCCGTTTACTTCTGAAGAAAGTATCACAAGTGGGTATGTAAAAAATGAACATCCGGATGCTATCATAAATATCGTAGATGCAACGAATCTCAGCCGAAGCCTTTTCTTTACAACTCAGCTTCTTGAACTAGGGATTCCAGTCGTCGTTGCTCTTAACAAGAGCGACCTTAATGATAAGAAGGGTAACAAGATCGATGCAGATAAGCTTTCTGAGAAGCTGGGTTGTCCAGTTATAAGAACAGTGTCTACATCAGATCAGGGTATAAAAGACGCTGTCGCAACAGCAGTATCACTTGAAGGACAGGGACAGGAACCTCCTTATGTTCAGGGTGAGATCAATCTCCATGATAAGGAAGAGGTTGAAGTTGCTGATAGAAAGCGTTTTGATTTTGTAAAAGGCATTGTAAAGGATGTTGAAGTGCGTAAGACTCTTACGAAGGATAAAACAAAAGGAGATACTATAGATAAGATTGTTACTAATCCGTTCTTAGGTCTTCTGATATTCGCGGGAATAATGTGGGTTGTATTCTATGTGTCTCAGACTACTGTGGGTACATGGTTGGCAGATATACTTGCAGGATGGATTGAAACCTTCCAGGGATGGGTCGGAGATAAGATGGCAGATGCAAATCCCCTCCTCTATGCTCTTCTGGTTGATGGTATAATCGGTGGCGTTGGCGCCGTAGTAGGCTTTCTCCCGCTAGTTATGGTAATGTATTTCCTTATTGCCCTCCTGGAAGATAGCGGTTATATGGCAAGAGCGACTGTAGTACTCGATCCTATATTCAAGAGAGTAGGTCTTTCGGGTAAGTCAGTCATTCCGATGATAATCGGAACCGGATGTGGTATACCGGCTATCATGGCTTGCCGTACAATCCGCAATGAGAGAGAGAAGAGAGCTACAGCAATGCTTGCAACATTTATGCCTTGCGGTGCAAAACTTCCTGTTATCGCGCTTTTCGCAGGTGCATTCTTCCCTGAATCCAAATGGGTCAGCTGGGTGGCATATATGGTTGGTATTGCACTTGTGCTTCTCGGCGCGATACTTATAAAAGCTATAACAGCTTCTAAGTTTAGAAAGTCATTCTTCATTATCGAACTTCCGGAATATAAGATTCCAAGTCTCAAGTTTGCTCTTGGTTCAATGCTTGAACGTGGTAAGGCATACATCATAAAAGCGGGAACAGTTATTCTTGTATGTAATACAGTAGTTCAGATAATGCAGACATTTAACTGGAGATTTGAAGCGGTAGAAGAAGGAATGGAAGATACTTCAATTCTTGCTAGTATCGCAGGTCCATTTGCTTATCTGCTTGTACCGATAGTAGGTGTAGCTGCTTGGCAGCTTGCGGCCGCAGCGATTACAGGATTTATAGCAAAAGAAAATGTAGTCGGAACTATCGCAACAGTTTATGCCATAACGAATCTTGTTGATCCTGAAGAACTTGAACTTGTGGGTGAAGGAAATGCCGTAGCGATGGCTATGGGAATCACAAAGGTGGCAGCACTTGCTTACCTTATGTTCAACCTTTATACTCCACCATGTTTTGCAGCTCTTGGTGCTATGAACTCAGAGATGCAGAGCGCTAAATGGTTATGGGGAGCTATAGCACTTCAGCTTGCCACAGGATTCACTGTAGGATTCCTTGTTTACCAGATTGGAACACTTATACAAACCGGTTCCGTTGGAGCAGGATTTATCGGTGGTCTTATCGCAGTAGCGGTATTTGTAGCCGTAACTGTAGTGATCATACGAAGAAACAACAAGGCGATGGAACTTGAATATAAGATGGCATAATATTATCTTAAATAATTTTTCTATAAAAAAGGGAGATGTAAGAAAAAGCATCTCCCTTTTTAAAACGTTTGTCAGATTAGATTTATATACCCCAATACATAAATCTATGATATATTAAATGATAAGCATCAGAGGATAAGATAGATAGTGTGGAAGAAATAACACACAAAAATATATTAGTAGAGGAAAAACAGAAATGATATTTAACGATGTACTTGAGGCAGTTGGACATACCCCAATCATAAAACTTAACAGGATGGTTCCGCCTAATTCAGCAGACATTCTTGTGAAGTTTGAAGGAACCAATATAGGTGGTTCCATTAAGACGAGGACTGCTCTAAATATGATCAAGGCTGCAGAAAAAGAAGGCTTGATCAATAAGGATACTATCATTGTAGAGCCTACAAGTGGTAATCAGGGTATAGGACTAGCTCTTGTGGGAGCAGTAAGAGGTTATAAGACTATAATAATTATGCCTGATTCAGTAAGCTTGGAAAGAAGACTGCTTGTTAAACATTATGGAGCGGAAGTGGTACTTATACACGATGATGGTGATATAGGAGCATGTATAGAAGAGTGTCTTAACACAGCTCTCAGAATGTCTGAAGAGAATCCAAATGTATTTGTTCCACAGCAGTTTGAAAATCTTAATAATACGCTGGCTCATAAGAATCATACCGCACTTGAGATCATGGAACAGGTTGCTGGACCAATACATGGATTCTGTTCGGGAATCGGAACTGGTGGAACTATTACAGGAATAGGTGAAGTATTGAAGGCTCAGTATCCATTTATAGAAATATGGGCTGTTGAACCAGAGAATGCAGCTATACTGGCTGGTGGAGATATAGGAACTCACCTGCAGATGGGAATAGGGGACGGAATCATACCAGATATCCTGAACCAATCTATATATGATGATATCTATATAACAACAGATGAGGAAGCTATAACTACAGCACAGAGACTTGCCAGGGAAGAAGGGCTTATGTGCGGAATATCTAGTGGTACAAATGTGGCTGCAGCTATAAAGCTGGCACAGAAACTTGGCCCGGGAAAAACAGTTGTAACAGTTCTTCCGGATACGGCAGAAAGATATTTCTCTACACCTCTTTTCGAGGAATAGAATATAAAAACTATATAACGAAAAACTGAAAATATGCAGTGAATAATCAGCCAAATATTGATATAATATACATATGGGGGTAATACTTATTTCGGGAGAGGCGTATGAGTAGATTCAATGAATTTCTAGAACGACTTATAGTTGTTACGCATGCGGTTGAGGATTATGATCGTGAGAAGTACTTGACTCTTATTACTGAGATATGTGAATACTATGGGGTTTGTAAGATTGTAGAGGCATTTTATATGAATGCCGCCCAGGAAAAGCTGGGACAGGGGAAGATTTACTGCGATTATGATAATGGTTTTGGCGAAAAGAAAGTTTTGGACATTCGAACAGTAACAGATTCCAAGGTTGTTATTCTGGGTTCCTTATATATGAGAGAAAAAGATGAGCCGTTAAGTGACACTGCTTTGTATGAGCTTGAGATATTTCTGCGTCTTATTCTCAGTTATATGAGTTTCAGACGACTTCAGAAGATCTTTGATCGTCTCGGATTCCACGATGCTGATATGTATCCGAATTATAGGGCTTTTACGAGATATCTTGATCTGGCAAATAATGATCAGACACTTGCAGGAAAGCTGGCATTTCATTTTGATCTGAAGAATTTTACTATCATTAATCAGGAAATCGGAAGAAAAAACGGCGATATAGTTATGCGTAACTATTTTGACCTGCTTTCGAATACCATAGGAGAAGACGGGATCGTTTGTCGACTTGGTGGAGATAAGTTTGTCGGAGTGTTTTCTGAAGATAAAAGAGACCGTATATTTGAAATCTTTAATGGTGAACCAATCGAATTCGGAGATCTATCTGATAGAAGAATAATTGTTTCTGCTTCTGCAGGCGTATATGCTCTTCCAAATACATTCAGGATGACAAATCATGGTGATATCATGGATAAGCTCATCATGTGTTCTGTTATGGCTAAGAGGAATAACGATAAAGCAGTTATAATATATGATCAGGAAATGAACAATCTGAATGAGCGCGCTAAATGGGTTCAGAGAAAGTTTAGAAGTGCATTGGCTGAGGGTGAGTTTAAGGCATTTTATCAACCTAAGGTCGATATAAATACTAGGAAGATGATTGGTGCTGAAGCTCTCTGCAGATGGTTTCATGATGGTGGAATAATTCCTCCGTTAGATTTTATACCTATTCTTGAACAGGGAATGGATATATGTGATCTTGATTTCTATATGTTGGACATAGTATGTAAGGATATTCGAAGGTGGATGAATGAAGGAAGAGAAGTGGTAAAGATTTCTGTTAATCTTTCAAGGAAACACCTTGTGGATATTGATCTGCAGAGGCATATCATGGAAATCATCGACAGGAATGATGTGCCACACCAATATATTGAGATAGAGCTGACTGAGACAACCACAGATGTACATTTCCGTGATCTTAAGCGAGTAGTTAATGGTCTCAGAAGAGAGGGTGTCAGTACTGCAGTAGATGATTTTGGTATAGGATATTCTTCACTGAACCTGATAAGAGAGGTTCCGTGGGATGTTCTGAAGATTGATAAGAAGTTTCTTCCTCTCGATGATGAAAGCAGCTCGAGCATAACGAGTATCATGTTTAGGCATGTTATATCGCTTGCACAGGATCTGGGAATGAAATGTGTAGTTGAGGGAGTTGAGACTGCAAAACAGGTTGAACTTCTTCGTGTGAATAACTGTGATATAGCACAGGGATATCATTACGATAAACCACTTCCATTAGAGGAATTCGAGAAAAGACTGGACAATAAAGTTTATTAGTGATCAATAGATAGAAATAAAAAGAACGTTGTTTCGGCAATGTTCTTTTTTTACAAGTATTTATTGAAAATATCAGTCAATGATAGTATAATTCGTTCGAATGTTCTGAAAAGGCGTTCAAAATGGGGAGCTGGCGAAAAGCTTGCTGAGAACAGACTGTATCGTCTGGACCCTTAACCTGATTTGGATAATGCCAACGTAGGGATACTTGCAGATTCGTTTAATATGATTTGGATGATTAGCAGATATGTCTATTGGCGTGTCTGCTGTTTTATTTTGTAGTAGGAAACTGTGTTTCAAATTACAAAATAAACGCTCCGCTAAGGATGCGTCTCGGCGCGATAGGTAAATAGTTGCCGTTGTCAACACGCGCTTCGCGCGGAGAGTGTCGCAAGCGACACTCTTTGTTCTGTAATATAATCACTTGATAAAGGAGTAAGTTATGAACTGCGATAAGAAAGATCTTTTATTATATGCGATAACAGATCGTCATTGGCTTGAAGAAGAATCTCTATATGAGGTTGTTAAAGAAAGCCTTGATGGTGGTGTTACATTTCTGCAGCTTCGCGAGAAAAACCTGTCAGATGAGATATTTCTTGAAGAGGCAAAAGTTATCAAAGAGCTTTGTGATGAATATAGTGTTCCACTTATTATAAATGATAACGTTGATATAGCACTTGCAATGAATGCTGACGGTGTTCATGTAGGACAGAGTGACATGGAAGCAGGAGATGTCCGTGCGAAGCTCGGCCCAGATAAAATAATAGGTGTTTCAGCAAAGACAGTTGAACAGGCTGTGCTTGCAGAAAAAAGAGGTGCTGATTACCTTGGAGTTGGAGCTGTATTTCAAACCGGTACAAAAGAGGATGCGACAGAAATATCTCACGAAACCCTTAAGGCTATCTGCGAGACGGTTTCTATTCCGGTTGTTGCTATCGGAGGAATAACACATGATAATATCAAAGAACTTGCTGGTTCTGGAATAAGTGGGGTAGCAGTTATCAGTGCTATCTATGCTGAGAAAGATATCGCGAGAGCAGCTCGCGAACTTAAGGAAGAAACCTTGAAAATTGTTAATAAATAAGGTAACAAAGCGGCAGATCGGGGGCACCACTTTTTGTCGTTATACAAACAATGCTGATATAAAAATGAGGAAAGAGGGATAAACTATGAACACAGCATTAACTATCGCCGGAAGTGATTCCAGCGGAGGCGCCGGTATCCAGGCAGATATCAAGACTATGACAGCAAATGGCGTTTATGCCATGAGTGCTATCACAGCTCTTACTGCTCAGAACACAACCGGCGTAACAGGTATTATGGAAGTGACACCGGAGTTTCTGGGAAAGCAGCTGGATGCTATTTTTACAGATATATATCCGGACGCAGTTAAGATCGGTATGGTATCTTCATCAGGTCTTATCGAGATGATCAGTAACAAGCTCAAAGAGTATAAGGTTGAAAAGGTTGTTGTTGATCCTGTTATGGTTGCTACAAGCGGTTCAAAGCTTATAAGCGATGAAGCTATAGAAACTCTGGAGAAGAAGCTGCTTCCGCTTGCAACTGTTATTACTCCGAATATTCCTGAGGCTGAAGTCTTAACAGGAATGAAGATATTTTCAGAAGACGACATGATCGAAGCAGCTAATCAGATTAATGAAAAATATGGCTGCAATGTTCTTCTTAAGGGAGGACATCAGGTAAATGATGCAAATGATCTCCTTTACAGAGATGGAGGTTTTGTATGGTTTAAGGGCAAGAGAATTGATAACCCTAATACTCATGGTACAGGATGTACACTTTCAAGTGCTATCGCTTCAAATCTTGCAAAAGGATATGATCTGGATCAGTCTGTTAAGTATGCTAAGAATTATATATCTATGGCACTTGCAGCTATGCTCGATCTTGGAAAAGGAAGCGGACCTATGAATCACGCATTTAAAATATCAGGCAACTATGAGGAGGGTCTGCTCGATGGATAAGAAAACAGTAGTAATCTGCGTGGTTACAAATCTGCTCGCTAAAAGCTTTTTCAAAGAAGGTTCAAAGAATAAAGCAGAATTAGCTGAATAAAAGCTAAAACAAAAAGACAGGACTGGGACATGTATAGAATTTTATTGGTTGATGATGACAGCGGAATGATTTCAATGGTAAAGGATTATTTTACTCTTAAGGGATATGATGTTATTACTGCGACAGATGGCGAGACGGCATTAAATAAGATCAAATACGAGCCGGATATAATTCTCCTTGATGTTAATATGCCCAAGATGGATGGTTTTGAGGTATGTATGAAGATCAGAGAATTGGTATCCTGTCCTATCATTTTCCTGACAGCGAGAGAAGAAGAGGCTGATAGAATAAAAGGTCTCGAGATCGGAGGGGATGACTATATTCTAAAACCGTTCAGTTTAAAAGAACTGGCGGCAAGGATAAAGGCTCATTTAAATAGAGAAGAACGAATAAAGAGAAAAAGTGCTATTCAGTACAAGGATGGTCTTCTTATAGATTATTCATCTAAGAAAGTATCTTATGGAAAAGAAGAGATCGGTATGACCGGACTTGAGTTTGCTATCATAGAGTTTTTATCTCTCAATCCCGGAAGGGTTTATGACATAGACCGCATATATGAACGTGTCGGTGGATATGACAGCAAAGCGGAAAGCAGGGTTATCACCGTTCTTATTGGACGTATAAGAAAGAAGATAAAAAAATACTCGGAACATGAATATATTGAGACTGTCTGGGGAGTGGGTTATAGATGGAAAAGCTAAAGAATTTATCTCTAAAGAGTACTATCATCTTATACATGGGTATAGCGATGTTGATCAGTACTCCTCTTAGTCTGGTCGTATACAATTCGGCTGACAGAACTCAGCAGAATATATGGATCAAATATATAGATGAAGCGTATTTGAATCTGGAAAAAGAGCATGGTGATATGATGAAAATCCCGAGGGTTTCATCATCCATAATGACTGAAGAAGAAGTATTTGTAGTGGAACTTTGTGATTTTATAGAATCATGGGGACCACTGCTGATATCATTTCTCGGGTGTTGTATAGCTGTGTTTTTATTCTACAGGAACAAGATGAGAATCCCACTCAAAGAGCTGAAATCTGCTTCTGATCATATATCAAAGAATGACCTTACATACGAGATAGATTACCGATGTGATGATGAGATGGGGACTCTCTGTAAAGACTTCGAGAAGATGAGAAGCGAGCTTGTCAAAAACGAGAAAAAAGTCTGGAACTTGATCGATGACGAAAGAACGCTCCGCTCATCCATAGCACATGACATAAGGACTCCGATAACCTTGATAAAAGGGAATCTGGAGATGATAGACGAGTTTCTTCCGGAAAAGAAGATAGACGAAAAGAAGACTATTGAGCTTATAAGTACTACTATGCAGCATGTTGATCATCTGGAACATTTTGTTGAAATGATGAAAGGTCTTAACAGCATAGTTGATGTAGAACCAGAGTATAAAAGAATAAAATACTGTGAGCTTGCACGGAATGTGCAGGAAGTTCAAAAGACGCTATGTGAGAAGAATAATATCGGGTATATTTTTTCTAAAGATGATATAGATAGAGATATTGAGATCGATCAGATGTTCGTGATCGAGGTGGCGGAGAATCTTCTCAACAATGCTATACGTTATGCGAAAAGCAACATAACTGTATTGCTACAACTCAGTGAAAGATATATTAATCTGGTAGTTGAAGATGATGGTGAAGGATTCAAAGGAAATCCTAACGAGCTGATGCAGGCTTATAACAAATCCGAAGAAGAAGGGCAGACACATTATGGACTAGGACTTTATATCAGTAAGTCCTTATGTAATGCTCATAATGGAAAACTGCAATTAGATAATAATGAATCAGGTGGAGCAAGAGCAGTTGCAACGTTTGAAATTTATATTTTAAAATAACAGAGGAGTGAATATATGATAAGAGAACTCACTGAGAATGATTTTGACGATGCTATAAGTGTTATATGCAACAGTTTTATGACAGTTGCAGAGGAGTTTAATATCACAAAAGAAAATGCACCTGCATTTACGGCATTCGCAACTGATAAAAGCAAACTCAGAACATGGATGTTTGAGCAACACCGTCCGATGTATGGATACTTTAATAACGGTAAGATGGCCGGATACTACAATCTGATGATAAACGAGAATGAATGTGAGCTCGGAAGTTTAAGCGTATTGCCCGAATACAGACATAAGGGTATTGGACGAAAACTACTTGAGGATTCGCTATCCAAAGCATCCGGATTTGGCTGTACGATAATGAAACTCAGCATTGTGGAAGAGAATAAGATATTGCGCAAATGGTATGAAGATCAAGGGTTTATCCATACTGGTACGGAAAAATATGATTTTTTCCCTTTTACATGCGGATATCTGGAAAAGAACCTCTGAAAAGAACGTAGTTTTATTAATATTGATACAGCAGGAATTGTTTAGACCAAGGAAGAAAATGATTCTTTAGAAATAGAAAGCATTTACATATAAAACAAATTAGATATAAGTTATTAATAGATATGTTGATTAAGGATGTAAAAGGGAACGAATTATTGAATATTTTTAAGGTTTATGAGTCTCAGGCTGATAATGTGTATTCTCCAATAACGCATTGCCTCGCGGTAGTGAAGGTTGGTGATGAGTATCTTCTCGGATGGAATAAATACAGACAGGAATGGGAGATTTTCGGCGGATTCAGGGAAGATGGTGAATCTATTCGTGAATGCATTAACAGAGAGTGCGAAGAAGAACTTGGATTGAAAGACTGTGAGTTCTCTTACTTGGGAATAATGTCATTCAAACTTGCACCTGGATATTTCAATCCGGAGTGGCACCATGAATTCGGCGCATTGTACGGAATATCGCTTCCTGTTGAAGCAAAGAAGGATATCGAAGCATATAGGACTGACAAGGAAGAGGTTGAGAAACTGGCCTTTTACAGCGAAGTGAAGGATAAGGAACCTATAGCCCTTATTGACGAATATCTCCTTCAGTCGTGGTGCGACTAGTCGCGTTAAAATTTTAATATAAACGGGGACAACGATTGGAAATAACTTCAGAGAGGATATTAAGATTGGCAGTAATATTTCAGTTTATAAAAGAAAACATTATATGTGATTTTTGTCTTGTGCTCGGTATTCTCGCATGGGGTGTGACTATTGGAGCTCGTATTTCAAGTAAAAAGAGTGGGCACTTTGTTTCCGGGATACCTGCTGTCGGAGGTTTTCTAATCATAATAGGATTTCTGACTTCTTCGGTTAAATGGCTTGCTTTTTTGGGTTTGCTGGATTTTGATCTGATATATATTATTGGTGTGATTCCGGCCGTGATTCGAGATAATATTGCGGAAAAAAGATATATTCCTCCGGAGCAGTTAGAAAATGGAAAAGTTGTGGAATATAGTTTATACAATAAATGTTATGAAGAGATCAAGATTCCCCGAGAGTATCCATATGCTGAAGAGCTTCACACGATAAATCGCTATATTATTCTTATTCGAGACGGGAAGTATTTTCTTCTTAAAATTGAACGGATAGATAAGATAATAGAAGAAATTGAAGCTGAGACCACAGATGAATGCAGGAGTTATGCATCAAAGAGGGTAAAGTGGGTAGTGTTGGAACAGCAATAGCACATAATATCGTAAGTGAACATGCTAAGATACTAAGATATGAATTATTAATTGGGCGGGAATGCAATAATAATATTGTTGACCGCCCAATTAATGTTGAGTATAATACAAATACAGTTTAATGGGCGATAAGAGGTGGAAAATAGCAAAAAACGCCCGGTTAATATTTGGTACAAGGGGTAATCAGATGATTGGAAGAGATAAGGAAATAAAAGAATTAGAAAAGATATTTAGTTCCAATAAGGCAGAAATGGTTGCCATATACGGAAGGAGGAGAGTCGGGAAGACATATTTGGTGGATGAAGTCTTTCAGAATAGAATAACTTTCAGACATGCCGGTTTATCACCGTTGGAGACAGAACCCCAAGGACTTTTAGAAGCTCAACTGGATCATTTCTATAATTCTTTGAAACTGCATGGGATAAAGGATGAAAAGAAACCTCAAAATTGGTTGGATGCGTTTTTCTTGTTGGAAAAACTGTTGCAAAATGTAGATGACGGAACCAGACAAGTAGTTTTTTTAGATGAATTGCCTTGGCTTGACACACCAAGATCAGGATTTATCCGAGCGTTTGAAGGCTTTTGGAATACGTGGGGATGTCATAGAAAAAACCTGATGGTAATCATATGTGGCAGCGCAAATTCTTGGATGGAGAACGAGTTAATAAATAATCATGGTGGATTGTATGGTAGAGTAACGAGAGAAATAAAGCTTTCACCATTTAATTTGATGGAATGTGAAGAATACTATAAAAGCAAAGGAATAGCATTTTCGCGATATGATATTGTTCAAAGCTATATGATATTTGGTGGAATTCCGTACTATATGGAATATGTGGATGCTGAACTGAGTTTTGCACAGAATGTCGATAAGGTGTTTTTTGATAAGGGGGCGAGTTTAAGAGTTGAGTATGACAGACTATTTGAGTCTGTATTTAAGCGGCCGGATGCCGTTAAGAACATAGTTGAACTACTTTACACCAGAAACATGGGATATACCAGAAAAAGCATAGCAGAGTTATTGGGGGTTTCAGATGGCGGACATCTGACAAAGGATTTGAATTCTCTCATAGCCAGCGATTTCGTAGTAAAATATGTTCCCTTTGGGCTTTCTCGAAGAGAGGAATACTATAAGCTTGTAGATTCTTTTTGTCTGTTTTATTTGCATTTTGTGAGAAATCAGTTATCGACTAATAGACATTTTTGGCAACAAAATACAGCACAACCGCAGGTCGTATCATGGAGAGGTTATGCATTTGAGAATGTTTGTTTTAACCACATCGATCAGATTAAGGACGCACTAGGCATAAGAGATGTGATTTCTTCAGAATCGGCTTGGACAAAAAAAGCGGATGATGAGGAAGGCATGCAGATTGATATGCTTATCATGAGAAAGGATAACGTGGTCAATATGTGTGAGATCAAGTTTTACAGTGATGATTTTACAGTAAATAAAGATTATTATAGGACTATTCAGCGTAGAGTAGAAGGGCTCATTGCGGCAATTCCAAGAAAGATGTCAGTATATAGTACGCTGATAACAACATATGGACTAAAGAAAAACGAATATAGTGGAGTATTTGTCAAGATAATTACTCTTGATGACTTGTTTCGATAGACTATAGGCCCATTGGGTAGGATGAGTGCATAGCCTTTTATAACGCAAGATATTTTGGTAGAAAAACAGAAACTTGCGGTTTTGCTTACTAGAGCATATCGGAGTTTAAATATTTGTGGAGATAAATAAAGTGAATATAAAAATAGATACATCAAGGGTTACTAGCGTTATTACTGGCAGTGAAAATCTTGATAAGGATTTCTATGATACCTGGTATTACAAAGATGTGGAATTAATGAGTGGGAAAATATATGGACTAGTAAGTGAGTACGGACAAGGATGTATGTATTTGTCCTATTTATTAGGTGGTAAAGTAGATTTTGGAGAATTACAGATTTTTATAGATGGTATCAGTGTTTCAAAAGAAGACTTAAAAAGTATTAGCTGGAATCTTGAACCATCAAAAGAAAACTATAAGAATAAAACTGTGAGAAAAGCTATTGAGCAATCAATCAAAAATAATGAATGTGTTGATACATTTGAAGACATTGAAGAAGCCTTTTATTTAGACGAGCGAAGACATGATAGAAAATTGCGATATCTTAGCGGAGAACGATGGAGAGCATCAGCTGCCCTTGGATACGTTAGTGGGAAAAAAATCTTTTATGCTCCATATAAAAATTCAATATTTTATCGTCAAATGAATGATAGTAATATGTTTAAAGCATTAAGATATCTTGCCGATAAAGGAAATATTATAGTTTTGCCAGTTGGAAGTGATACATTCATTAAATTAGTTGTGGATGAATGTATATATTTAGATCCAGTATGGAGATATGAACAGTAACATAATTTTTTATTGGCCAAAACATATAAAAAAAATACAATTTGGACGCAAAATAATTGACGGGAATATGTATTAAAGGTATAATTTCAGCTATGAATAGAAAACATATTATTGGAAGAATTAAAGAATGTGACCGATTAGAAGCGTGTATGGAATCTGATACTGCGCAGTTGATTATTGTGTATGGAAGAAGAAGAGTGGGAAAGACATTTCTCATTAACGAGTTCTTTTCTAATAAGTTTGCCTTTAAGCTTACTGGTACATACGGACAAGGTAAAGGAGTTCAACTGCAGAATTTCATAACAGAATTGAATCGAAAGACACACAAGAAATATAAAGCACCTTCTGACTGGTATCAGGCGTTTGAATTAATGCGAGAATATCTGGAATTCTTGGGGGATGACAAGAAACAGGTGATCTTTTTTGATGAAATGCCATGGCTTGATAACCAAAAATCAGAATTTCTGCCTGCGTTTGAGTGGTTTTGGAATGATTGGCTATCTACAAGACACAATCTTGTATTTATCGTCTGTGGATCAGCTACTTCGTGGATGGATGAAAAAATAGCAAATAACAAAGGTGGCTTATTTAACAGACATACGTGCAGATTGTTTCTTAAACCGTTTAAACTTTTTGAGGTAGAGGAGTTCCTAAAAAAGAAGGGGATTAACTGGTCTCAATATGATATAGCTAGATGTTATATGATAATGGGAGGAATCCCATATTATCTGAGCCTTTTGGATAAGAAATTGTCTTTAGCTCAGAATATAGATAATCTTTTCTTTAGGGATGATGGTGAGTTATGGGATGAATTTGATCATCTATACAGGACGCTTTTTTCCAATAGTGATGTTTATATCAAAATAGTTGAGGCTCTAAATAAGAAAAAGAGCGGATTAACAAGGAATGAAATAATAGATGAAACTGGGTTGCCGACAAATGGGCGTTTGAGCAAGGTGCTGAATAATCTTATTCTTTCTGGTTTTGTTAGGGCATATGAACAATATGACAAAAAGAAAAAGGATACTGTATACCAGTTGGCGGATTATTATACCGCATTCTATTTTAGATTTATTAAAGACCATCATGGTAAAGATGAACATTTTTGGAGTAATAGTGGAGCTAACTCATCAATCAAAGCGTGGGAAGGTTTAACTTTTGAACAAGTATGCAAAGATCATGTTCCGCAGATCAAACGCAAATTAGGTATATCAGGGGTGTTGACCGAAGTATCGACCTGGTCTGTAAAATCAGATGACGAAATTGGAAGAACTGGTGCTCAAATTGATATGCTGATTGATAGAAAAGATTTGGTGGTGGATCTTTGCGAAATCAAGTTTTCTGTTAAAGAATATGAAATTACAAAGGATTACGATTTAAAACTAAGAAATAAAATTGGGACATTTTCCGAGTCTACTAAGTGTAGAAAAACTATTCAGCTGATCATGATAACTACATATGGAGTTAAGAAGAATATGTATAGTAGTCTGTTTTCTAATCAAGTGATTCTGGAGGACTTGTTTGTAGAAGCATAGATTTTATAGTCCAAAAGCACTTAATAAACAAGGATTTGGATAGTGAATTATTCGACGCGGTTTTTTTTGACAATTATTGTCTTGTATATAACTTGCTGAGAAAAACAGAAAGTTACTGTTACTAGTACATTGGTAAATATAATTTTTTATATAACTCAATAAGTTGCAGTTCTACTCGATGTGAGTAGAACTGCTTTTTTGTTGATAATTCATTGATAATTCCCTTCTACGATTATTGTAAAAGAAAAATCGCAGGAGGAAGTTTGAAACAAAGAGGTAGCGGATAGATAAAGAAATAACCCATCACAAATAAGCCATCAACAGGTGGCTTCATAGAGGAAATATAGACACGACACTTAATCAGGATGCGACCACAGACTCATCTGTTATGATATAGCC
>JAFYHN010000075.1 GCA_017539165.1 Eubacterium sp. | reverse complement strand
CATCGGTGGCGAGGGCGGCAATCATGTTGGGACTGGCCATCAAGTTGTTGAAGGCGTCTTCGTCGAGCGGCCACGAGTCGATGTGCGGGTCGATGCCGAAGTAAGAACTAATTCCAATTCCTGCCCCAATCAATGCTCCAACAGCAAGCATCGCCCAAATTGTTCTTTTATGTATCCTATTTAAAAACCTTTTATTTTGAATATCAATCTCGGCTATTTTTTCTGCAACTGAAATCATATCATCCGTTATAGCTTTACGTTCTTCCTCACAAAGATCCGGTTTATCCATCCGTCTTGATAGTGAGTCTAAAATTGTTTGAAAACCCATTATTGCAGCCGTCTGACTCTCTTTGTTATATGATAAAATATTATCACACATTTCTAAATAGCAACCGATTGCCGATTTACCAAATTCAACAAATGTTGGGAATTGATTAATTACAGAAATTGCAACCTCTTTATCCATATATGGTATCATTGAGGCAAACTGCATAATTTTATCTTTACTTAAATTTCTAAAAGAATCAATTTTCAATGCATGTTTAACCTCTTCTTCAGTAATAAATTTTTTTGGTACCATATTTTCCATAAATATTTTTAACCTCCTACTATATTTATAATATCAGTTTATAATCATGTAGATTTCATATCATTTCATTTAATAACAAGCTTTACCATTTTTTTATTATTCTCAATAATTTCAGAATTGTATACATGCCTTCCAATTATTTCTCTTAAATTTATTACATCTTCTTTACTATTAGATGCAAACTCTAAATAGCATTCTTCGCTATCTTTTGAGTTTAAATCTTCATAAAAATCAGAAATATAACAATAATATTTATCAAGTATATCCTCTAATGGATATTGAGAAATATTCGAAGATGTTTCTCCTTCTCCATAATTAGGTTCTTGAACAAATGAAAGCGATGTTACATATTTGAAACCTTTTCCTTCTTTAATTTCATACACACCATCATCTATTTTTTTATATTCTGACTTTCCAAATAATCCTTTTTCATTGTACTTTTCTGCATTATAATTCTTGATATTTTTCATCCTATTAACCTCTCTTTACCAAGGTAATTTGTTTTGTAAATTGAACTTACTAATCGCATCTTTAACATCACTTACTGCATTTTCTCCAATCATAGTTGCTTTAGCTAAAGTATCATCCGCAATGCTTTGAGCTTTTTCTCCAAGTTTTTTTATTTCATCTGAATACTCTTCTATTGCGTCTCCTGCAGCTTCTACTGTTGTTTTATACGCTCCAGTTGTAACTGCATATCCGACCATGCCACCAACAACACCTGCAGCAGCTCCAACTACTGTTCCTGCTCCTGGAACAACAGAACCTACAGCCGCTCCAGCTAATGCTGCACCACCTATACTTCCAGCTACGCCAACTGCATTTTCTCCCATATCATATGCAAATTCTTCTGTTGTTATTTCTCCTTTCGCATAATTAACCACGGTATCATACGACGCTATACCAAACGATACAGCGGCAGCTGGAACACATGAATTTCCTAACGAAGAAATAAGGGCATTACTCGAACTAGCCATAGATGAAGATACTGCGCTTGATATAAAACCAACTCCATATCCGACGGCTCCTGCTGTTCCAGTATCTTTTGCAATATTAATAGCTGCTTGATCTGCTGTTATTTCTCCACCTATACATGCTGTAACATTATCTACTGTAGAGATAGCACATGTAACAGTTGCTGCAATAGCAGCAGCCTCCATCCCAGCTTCATGATGAGGCTTTGCTTTCACACCAATTTTAGTTCCCGTTTCTTTAAAATCAGTAACAAGCTTTTGAGCGGTATTCATTTCTCCATTATAATACTCTTCTGAATTGTATATCTTATCTGGAAGATCTGCATATTTCTCATAAGTTGGATTGTTTTTTATAAATTCTTTTGAATCAATTTCATCTACAGTGATTTTTATATCATATGAGGACGGTATTTCACTTTTACCTACATAATTTGGATTTTTTTCATAGGTGACTTTATGTCCTTCTTCACATAATTTAGCTGCAAAGTTTTCGGTTCGTTTTATAACACCTTGATTTAGCTTTCCATATTCAGGTGTAATGTTTTCGTGTGTCGCTGTCCCCCCAAATCTATCAGGAATAATATGCCCCTTTTGATATCCACCCTCATAAAGTTCTTCGTTTACTTTTAAGGTGTTTAGTTCCGCATTATCCCTTGAATTAACAGGTTTTAGTTTTATATTTTCTATTTTTGAACTTACTACTCTCCCCAAATTGTCGGTTTTTGTAGTAACGTTATCCTTAATGATTTCAATATTCGGTTTTAGCTTTATCTCAGTTTTATAATTCCCTTCTACAAGTTTTGTTGTTTCCTCAAGATAGGCGGTTCCTCTATCATCAAAACTTGTAGTTTTGATAATTCCATCCCCTATATTTTCTACTGTTTTAATAATCTTATCATCTAACTTATATTCTTTAATAGCATTTCCAACTTCATTAAAATTTATATTTTTTGATATAGCATCACCCATAGCTTGTTCTGCTTTACCAAATTTACCCTCAACAGATTCAACTCTCGATTTAAAAAATTTATTCAGGCTATCTAATTTATCTGTCACATCATATTTTACTTTTGTGAATGATTCTTGTTCGAAACTATCTATACTAAGTGCTCCCATATTATCTCACCACCTTCGTTAATACATTACATATTTCATTCAGCTCTGCATCATTAAATGAGGTTAGTTTTTTTGATATAGTCTCCTTAAATAGTTCCGGAGAATCTGATGAAACAATTCTAGCAAACTCAGACTCAGTAATACCCAATATTGATTTTATACATCCCTGTAATTGAGGAATATCTTCGACATTCCAAACTAATTTACCACAAAAGAATATATAATCATTTACATATTTAGTAATCAATTTTCTATGCTGTCTAGAAATATCGAGTACTTTAATATTCTTCAATAATTCTTTTTTTCTAACTCTATCCCTTTCAATCCAAGGTGACATCATAATTGAAATCAGTTCAGAACGTGCGTCCTTAAGTGGCTTTATCTGCATTGGATTTTCATTAACATATGGCACCTCTTTAACTGGTGCTTTATCAACAAGTGTGAGTACAGGATTTATCCAATTATTCTGATATACAACCGCTACTCCTCCTGGAAGTTTTGCAATTTCATTAACTTGATTTTCTGTAAGTCCCATAGAACGACCTACAGCCTCTCTATCATTTGCTTCAGGTGTTCGAAGTACAATCTTTGTATTTGTATTCTTAATTGCTGAAATATCTACTGAGGATGGAGATTGATCAACAATAATAAATCCTTCCCCATAAGTTCTTATCTCAGCAATTGTCTGAGTAAGCATCTCAACAGATTTTCCTACCAATTCAGATTCTCCATTTGCAGTATTCTTTAACAGATTATGTGCTTCTTCAAGTACCGTTATATGCTTTAAACCATTATTATTCGAAGTTTTCCTGTCGACTCTATACTCGTTAAGAATATATACCATCATACCCATGATAAGAGCTTTTGTTTCTCCTGATTTTACTCTGCTTATATCAAGAATACAGTTTTCATCAAACAACCTCTCATATGAAGTCTGTTCTGAAGTAAATATGAATTTATTCAATCCTACTGTTAGAGATTTTACTCTTGTAATAAGGGCACCTCTGTAATTTGACTTAATATCAGAAGCATAGTCAGAATTTTCAATAAGTTCATTTAACTGTTCAGCTAATATTTCAAAATCTGGAAATTCAACATCTTCACCATCAAATGTAGATGAACCCAGATCCCATCCGACTGACTCATATGATTTAAGCATAGCATCCTTGAAGAATGCTGGCATAGCATCATACATAGGCCAACAAGCACTAAATATTTCTACAAGTCCATCTACATGTTCAAGCACATGAATAGAACTAGGGAACTTAAAAGGATTAAGATTAATTAATTCAGAAACATTTGGATTTGTAGAAAATACATTTACATCCGGCATATGACCAAATACATCTTTATATTCACCCTTAGCAGGTTCAATAACAAGAAACGGAATATTATCCTGATGCAACTCAGAAAGCATCTGATATACAGTATTACTCTTTCCTGATCCAGTAGAGCCCGTGATAAATATATGCATATTCAAGCTTTTGTTTTCTAGTTCTACTACCTTATTTGTTATTCTTCCAAGGTCAAAGACTCTGCCTAAGGTCATTCTATCCTCTGGTCTAAGCTCTCCTTTTTTTGTAAACAGTTGGTATGTTGTAACTTCCTTTCCAAATTCTGCATGTTCTATTACAGGAAGTCCCGAAACTGTTGCACGTGGAAGTCCCATATGAAGTCCCAAATCTCTTCCACTGACTGAGGTAGTCGCATCTGTCAGTACGTTATATTCTCCAGTACTTCCATAACAAAATGTTGGGTGTATAAATCTAGAAAGATACGTTGTCAAATCACGAAAATCACCTACAATAGCAGGATTATTACATCTCCATGAGTTAATTGCAGATAACTCTCTACCAGATTTTTCTCCATTCATTAATGAACGATAATTGCTTGCAGCTATCTCAGCAGCTGACATATCATCCGAAATGAAATAACTAGCTATATTCCACATCCCATAGCTATCATATTCCTTTGTTTTCTGAATAGATTCATCTAAAAGCTGCATTATATCAGTAACTGCTTTATTCTCAGTAGTTATTGATGTTGATGTTGATGTTGAAATCTGTTCACTTGGCGCAAGCGAAGATATAAATCCATTAAATTGTCCAGCTATAGTACCTCCAACCATTGCACCTCCAGTAAGCCCAATCACATCTTTTGCTGCTGCTCCAACTGCTGCACCACCTACTGCACCAACCAAAGAAACAACAGCCCCACCAATCATTGCAGCCTTTTGTTTTCCATTCATTTCTGAAAACGACTTACTTCTAGATGTACTCTCGGATTCATTTTCAGAAAACTGAACTTTCTGAAATGGAGAAAGCTTTGTATATAAATCCTGAAAATCTTCTCGTAACGACTGCACAGTTTTTGATGATTGATTTTCAGCAATAATTATTCCAATATACTGTCGGTCATGCATCGATAATGCAAGTTTTTCTATTCCCTGAACAAACTGGTTATTTGACTGTTCTTTCTCATTTTTTGTACTTCCAACAACGCTAACAGACGCTACATTATCTTGTTCTAATATTTTATTTGAAAGGTTTGCTATTGCATTTCTATCAATATTTTCAATCTTTGCACCCGGAAAATGTCCTATCAAGGTATTCTTCATAGTATCTCCAAGTGTAACTGTAGAACGCTTTAACAAGGGATCTTTTTCATTATTTCTTACACCAATATAAAAATCTGTCTTCTCTCCATCGGAATCAAGAATAATAAATATTGAAGCATTGTATGTAGATAACGTATTAAATACAGTGGTAAACTTATCTGTTGCTATTTCGTCCTTCGGATATACCATCTCAGTGACTTTATAAATTCGAATATTATCTATAAGATCTTCTTCCAATGGTAACATTTCATTAATTGGGCAAATTTGCATTTCCGTTAATCTAGCAAGATATTTTTTTCTAATTCCCTCTTCTATTATTTCAAGACGATTTTCTATTGTTAAAGGTTCAGAAACTATCGCTAGATCTTCTTTTTCTCTAACTTTTAATTCAGCCATACCTTAACTCCTTTCAATCGTCTCTAAATTTTCAATGAAAGTATTTAACCAATCACTATCCTTTTGCAGCTCACGAATATCAGAAGATAAACGTTTTGAGAAATCCTCCTTATCTTTTTCTCTTTCATCTAATAGATGGATAAGTTTCTCCATATTCTTCATTGATGTTTCCTTACAATATTCTTGTATTTCAGAATTACGTTCCTCAATAATCTTATCTATAATAGTATTTGTAAATTGCTCAACATACTCACGCCATCTTTGGCATGGATATGTTGTCACTAAAACCTCTTCTTTATCTTCATTTGCAGAAGCTATTTCTTTTAGAAAGGCATTTATAAAGCCATCTCTATGCTTCTCATAATTCTCTTCTTTTATCTTGAGCAACTCAACATTTATTCCATCAAATGCACTTTTATATGTTTCAAAATTTGTATCGCACGAGATATTTGATGTTTGCGAACGAGTTGCCTTGTCATATATTTCATTACATTTCTTCGTAATGGTATTTTTGTTTTCTACAGTTACCGCCGATATAACCTCAATAAATTTTGACCATTGATATTTAACTTCTTCTTCAAATTGATCTGCCAGTTTTACTGCCTCATCATTACTCGTTATTTTTGTCTTCTTTATCTTCCAAGTAGTAATAGTTTCTAGCATTTTAGTCCTGGCAAAATCCCATTCCGGTAATACAGTCGTTTTATTTATATTATCAAGCTCTACTACTGCATCTTTTATATCTGAAATATGTTTTTCAATCATCATAATCTGAGACATCACTTCACCATTAGCTTTCTCAGATTCATCTTTTTCAACATCCATTTTTGCCTTAAGCTCATTTACCTTTTTTCGAATTACAGATAAATAATCTCGAATAAAATCCGATATTGGAAAATACTCAAAATACTTTTTTAAAATAGGTGTATCAAGTTTGTATATTATGTGAGATTCCTTAAAGCCAATATCAGCTAACAACCGACTATACATATCTGCTTTACTTTTGGTACGAACATATACAAAGAACTGATTCTCAAAAACGTCTTCATTATTTTGATTTATATAAAAAAGTGTATTTTGAAAATCTTGTATAGACATTCTTTCAGCATCAATAACTATCGGAATATCTTTTAATTCCGTACTATCTAGCTCTCGAATGTTAGAAATTATTTCTACTGAAACATTAAAATTTTCAAATTCAAAATCGCCGATATTTGAATCGCCAATTATAATAATCGACTGTTATCAAAAATATCTTGATTATCCAACTTGAAAGATTCTAAGTCAAATCTTGAATTGGTATTGTTTTCTAACCAATCATTTAAACCCAATATTTTCTTTAGTTTTTCTATGCGTCCTTCCATAGACTTTGTGTGAATGCATCTTACATCATCGTTTGAAATACCAGCATATTTAAATGACGAAATGAGATCATCATACTCTAAATCCGGTCCAATAAATTCCAAATCAAAATCATATCCATTCATTTCATCATAAAGCATATGAGGAATATCATTGATCCATATTTGTAAAGGAGTTTTATTATATTTCTCTACTAGACTGTTAATATGTGGTTCTTTCCCGTTAAACTTAGCTTTAAATTCCATGATATATGGATTGTATTCCAAATTCACCTTAACCATAAGTAATCCCCTCTCTCTACAATTATGAATCTAAATTATTTATCTTCAATAAACAAACTAATATTCCCATAGATAAACCTTCTGTAATTAATGGAATCATTGCAGCATAAAACGCTTTCATTTCTTCCATCCTGTAATATGCTACATACAGAATCATACTAATTACAAAAGAAATCAATAATACTGCGTACATAACGATAAGTTTCGAACCAACTAATAACCCCGATCCACTTAATCGATTTAATATTGATAATTCCAACATCGTCCATCCAACTATCAGAAACAGTTCAGTGGTTACTACTCGTTGAAATCCATACTTTGTCACAGCCATTAATATTATGTAAACTGCAACTCCTGATATAACAATAATGATCTGAGGATATTTCGATTTAATAGTCTTTTCCGTTGGCATTAAACTAAGTATTATTCCTGCCATTCCAAAAAGAGCCGTTGCCGAAAGTAATACGCCATTTATTCCTCCGGTTCGATCAACAACTTGATTTGGTCGATACCCCATATACCACCATATGAGATAGAATATACAACATATAATCAAAAGAATCTGACCAATGATAATCTGACGCATATTTTTCTCCTAAGCTACTATTTTACAGTCTCGATACAGTTCGTCTTTCCACAGTATGGACATACATTTATTGCCTTTTGTTTTGGATATGGAGCCTTTCCCTGTGTTGCACATTTCTGACACCATATCTGACCACATTTCTTGCATCTTTTCATATTTAGACCTGTTGTCTTGCACACTTCACACTTCATTACAGCACCTCCTTATTAGGCGTTATATATTTCTTTAAGTCTTTCTTCAAAACGCTCTTTAGATGATTTACTATCTTTTTTCCGTCTATTCCACCAAGATGTTCCAGGATGATCAAGCCATATTATGTTTTTTCTAGTATAGTATTTTCCTTCTGTTCTTTTTCCATATTCGTCAATACTCCCATATTGTCTGTAATACTTTTCTATTTCAGAAGAAGTCACAACTATAACCTTAGGATTTAATATATCAATAACTTTTTCTATAATCTCTACTGATTTATCAAATATTTCATACCACAGTTCATCTATTTCTACAGTATTCTTTCCTACAAAATATCCTGCCTTATATAACGATTTCGTAAAGTTTGTATTTGCATAAATTGAAGGTTGTTGATAAAAATTCATATAAGCAAAATAATTATATTTTTTGCTATCTTCTGTTGTAATAGAATCAAATGCTTCTTCTGATACCACAACATTACAAAACGATTTTAATGTATTAGTAAAAATCCCATGAGCTTTTGTTCTTTTACCATCCATATAATCCTTGATTACACTTTGCGTATCATACCAATTAATTTTTTCTCGTAACGCCTTACTATATTTACCTTCCCACCATCCTTCAAAATCTTTAAGTGTAATCTCATTCAATAAATGAGGGTTACCATATTTATCAAAACCAGCTTCAAAATAATTGGGAATAAAATGGCTTTCTCCAATATGAAGCACTTTGTATTTTGAATAATTGTTTCCTACAAAAGGCATTAATTCCGGATGAATATTATCTTTAAAAAAATCTATTTGTTTCAATTTTTCAATATAATCTTCACTAATCATATGCTACGTCCTATATATTTTATTATAAAAAAATAGTTGTCCCTTAATACTACCAACAAAACAAAACGCACCGGATAAGACCTTTACTGGTCTACTCCGATGCGATTAATCACAAGTTGCAACTGGCTACCATAAATAAAAAATCCTTAGGTCCTACAGCTTTGCGCCACCGACTTTCATCGGGTTTGCCTATATTTAAGATAGTTATATTATATTTCATTAATACGAACGCTGTCAAAGACTTTAAAGATTAAGTAACAAAGCCCCTATTTTATATAAAAACATCTGCTGCCCGGTGAATGCTCCACATCGCCGTGCAACTGCTTCGCAGCTTGCATCCTCGCAAGCTCGGACGTTCGATTGCCTTCGCAATCGAGCGCTGTCACGCCATAGAAAAAAGATGTTTATCTCACGCCCAGATTTAATCTTTCATCATCATATCTTTCTGGTTCTTCTCTATCTCTTTCTTGAACTTCTTATTGATCTTTATTTTCTTATACTTGTACTTTGCAGTGGATGTGTCGTACTCATCCTTCTGAACGATTTTTGTTACAAGGCCTTTGGAGTTGTAAGTGATTGTTCTTTTGTTTGTTGATCTGAAGATGTCACCATTGTAATTTGTAGTACTTTTAACTTCGATGATAGTTCCTTTCTTATCATACTTGTATGTATAAGTTGCGGTTTCTGTAGCACTCCACTTTACTGTCTGCTTTGTCACCTGATTCTTTTTGTTGTATTTGTATGTGTATGTTGTATTAGTGTTTAGTTCCGGATAGACTTCCGTCATCTTTGAGATATTATTGTTCTTATCATAAGCATACGTTACCGTTGAATTGAATCCTTTGGATCCCTTCGTGACGACCTTCTTAAGTCTTTTCTTAGAATCGTACGTATATGTTGCTTTAGCTTTAGATATTTTGCCACCTTCATTTGCATTTAATGAATATCCAGTTACCAAACCATTCTTATATGTGTAACTAAATGTATACTTTAATCTGTCGCCATTCTTTATGTTATTATCGACAACCATCTTGCTGACGAATCCATTTTTGTTATAAGAGTACTTGTATTTTAAAGTCTGCGTTGAATTTGAAAAAATTGTAGAGTCGATTACATACATATATTCGGTTGCCGCTGCCTCAACTGATGACAGTGATTCTGCAAAGAATGAAAAGCAGAATAAAACACATAAAACTATAGATACTATCTTTGAAATCTTAATCTTCCTCATATAACTCCCCTTCCTATCCCACTTGGATATATAATATTCTAACTTTGCTCAGCAAAGTAGTGTTCCTTTGCATATGAAAAGTGCTCATTAAAACGCTTTATCGCCTCCCGGCTCGTCGGGTGTTTAGGTTTGTTCATATCAAATGCATGAAACATCCCTTCATATACATCAACTTCTGCTTCTACCCCCGCAGCCCTTAGCTTGTCTATATAGGTCAATGTCTCGCAGTAGAATGGCTCGGCTGTGCAGACAAATGTATACGCCGGCGGCAGGCCTGAATAGTCTGTCTGCCTAGCAGGCGCTGCATATGGTGATACTTTCTTCTTCGCATTCTTACGAAGATAAACAGCCCACGCCTGATGGTTTCTTCTTGTATTCCATACCTTTGCATGGTTATCTCTGGAACTCTCCGTATCGAAGTTATCAAGCATCGGATATAGCGGCATTTGGTAGGCTATATTTACATTTCCCTTGTCGCGGGCAAGCATAGTTATAGCAGCCGTCATACCACCACCTGCACTCTCTCCTCCAACCATTATCTGACTCGGATTTATTCCGAGTTCTTCTGCATGAGCCTTGATGTATAGAAGAACACTGTAACAGTCCTTCAGTCCCGCAGGATACGGGTGAAACAGGGATAAGCGATATCCAGGAGAAATCACTACAGCCCCATGATTTCTGACCAAGTCCGCAGCACGACCAATATATGCCATCTCCTTCATCCCGGTCATATATCCACCGCCGTGAATCCACATAACGCCCGGAGCGTTCTTGGGCTCAGACAGAGGCTTCAATATGAGAATCGGAATCCTTCTTCCATTTACATTTATGGCAATCCGCTTACTTCGGATGCGCTTCGTACTTAAGTTATACATTTGTTAAACCTTTACAGCTTTCTCGCCTTTATGCAAAATGAAATCGGCAGCATCTTAGCCTTCCTGGTCTTTGGATCCAGGTCACTTTCTGCCTCCCGCGCCATCTTGTCGTTATCTTCCACAAGCTGTTCGATAACGAATCCAGCCTTCGCAAGTGCATTTATATATGTTGAGAGCTTTCGATTGCATAGGACTATCTCACTACCATGCACTGGCATCTTGAAATACGACTCATCGAAGTAGCTTCTGGTCATATAGAGCTTGTCACCGTCAAAAACGTCGGCTCGCTCATCACACGACCACGATACACAGTAGTTCAGCGTATGATGCCAGCTAAAGATAAAGATGCCGTCCTTCTTCAGATACGAGGCGATCTTGTCAAATGTCCCCTGCAGATCTGTCGTCCAACCTATCCCGTATATAGAATAAACATAGTCAAAGTAATCCTTGGGTACGTCCAATTCATCTTCCATCTTGGAACACAGAAGATGTGCTGTGTATCCCTCATCTACCAAAAGCCTCGATGCGTTCTCAAGCTGCTTCATCGATATGTCAGCTCCCCAGAGTTCCGCTGCACCTCTCTTTGCATTATATACCAACGAATGACCACTGCCACAGCATATTTCAAGCATACGCTTGCCTTGTACATTTCCGAACAGATGCAAATCATCTTCAGTTGGGAATCGCACACCATACTCCGGAAGAGCCGTAGTTCCAAACCAGAGATCAGCATGGTCATTCCAGTATTTCTTATTGTTGTTTATTATCTCGTCATCCAGCATAATTTCGTCATCTAGCATAAATATTTCTCCACAAGTCCCTTCAACTCATCATCTGAATTAATCTTGTTCAGCATAGAACCTTCAACGATATCCGCTCCCGGCGCACTTCCTTTAAGTACCTCAACTGAACTTCCCAAACCTGAACTGCCAGACGTAGCATATAGAACTATCGTCTTCCCGGACATATCATAGCTCTCAACGAAACTATTCACTATCGTTGGACAGCGATACCACCAGATTGGATAAAGAAGGAATATCGTGTCGTACTTATCCATATCAGCTACCTTCTCACTTCCGATAGCTGGTCTAAAGTCAGGATTCTTCTTCATCTCTACAGAACTTCTGGAATTGAAATCACGCCAGTTCAAATCATCTTCCGTATACGGTTCAGCCGGAACGATCTCATATATATCCGCACCACTTACAGCTGCAAGCCTCGTTGCTGCCGCTTTAGTTCTTCCTGTTGCAGAAAAATACGCTACCAATACATTTGCCATACCCCAATCCTCCTTATTTTTTTTGAATATCCAAAATCAGATCATACACTGTTGTTATCTTATCCCCTTCTATCATCGCCTTTTCCAAGAAATCCTCAGCTCCATGATACCATTTATCCATAAACTGATAAACAACATTCCCTTCATATTCAAATATATCTATCTGATATATCTCTTCTTCATAATCAAATGTTACTGTTCCATTCTTGGCCTCAAAAGTCAGAAGATCATACAGATCTATAAACTCATAATCATTTCCCGACACATCAACCGTTGCATCAAGGATATCCTGCATTGTCTTGATATTTCCCCAAAAAGGTCTTCTCTGCTGTCTTTTTGCCAGTATATCTCTAGCATCGAATAGATTCTCCAAATCATAGAGAGAATCTTCTTGTGTCTCAATATTAAGTTTTGCCAAACGAACGGCCACTTCTGGAAAAACAGTACTCAACACAAATCTAGAATCATCTTTTTCGTCTTCCAGCTCAAGCATCAAGTCTTCGAGAATCTCTCGGCACTTATAATCATTTCTGTCAACGCATTGCCCTTTATGATACATGTCCGCAATCATATATAAACCATTTCTGGTTCCACAATCTTTAAAGTATCTATATGCCTTTTTATAATCTAACTCTCCACATAATCCATAATACCAGATAAATCCAAGCTGTTCTTTACAGAACGCATCACCCATTTTTTTGCCGATTTCCAGATATTTCTTTTCCAACTGGAATTCTTTAATATTTCTATAGTACACAGCCAGATTAAAAACACCTGCCAATCTATCTTCTGGAAATGGACTTGTATTTATTATGTTGTCCATAGCTTCCACAAAACGAAACTGCTCCTCTTCCGTCGGATTATTCAGTTTGTAGAATTCCTTCATATGCTGATATGGATCATATGAATCAAAACTGTTATCATCCATATTTACACCCTCTCATATCAGAAATCTAAAAGATATATCCCAATGCTTATCTGCATAAACTTCCCCTTCTCCTCTATCTTTGATATCTTAGCATTAAGGAGTTTCCCCGCGTCCATGAGTCTTGCAAATACTATATTATCCTTCTCAGGGATATAACCGAGCTTTTTCTTCGCTTCTGTAAATATAATCACCGCATTGCTGTCGAACTTATTATTCTCCCTCTGAAGGCTCAGTTTGTCACCTACCTTAATTTCTCCAAGAACAGACTTATCTTCAAGATGCGTAGTTCCGGCAACAAATGTATCAAAAAGGTGTATTTCCTTAATAAGCGGCTTTATGATATCCCCCAACTGATTCTCGCTAACTACTGATACAACACCTTCTTCTGTTTTGGTTAGTTCATTTGCCATATAATACTTACACCTCCCGAAAGAAGTCCTTCTATTACACCATCTAACTCTTTCGAATAATCAGTATACTCTTCAAGTTCCAGTTTCAACGACTCTTTCTTCTCTGCTACTAGCCCCTCATCTTCCAAAAGGATTCTATAAGTATATGGTTCCGTTGTCTCTATGTTATGTATCTCCTGTAAAATGTCATCAATCCTGGAATCTATATCCGGAATGTCGATCTCAATCTCATATATTCCAAGCGTTTCAAGCGCCTTATTCACCAATACTTCAAGTTCTTGGATCTCCTTGAGGGCATTACACTGATACGCTATTACAACTCTGTTCCAAAGATCTGTCAGTTCTTCACTGCCATTCACCTTAGGATTAATATCTGGATGAATCAGCTTAGCTATCTTCCTATAAATGCTTTTTACTTTTAAAACATCTGTCTCACTGATAACAATAGATTGCTTAGCAGCTTCTTGTTCTTCAATCATATCTTCAAATTGTCTCTGATACTCTGACATTTCCTGGGTGATAAAAGCGTCTAATGCATCCCTATCCACCGGGTCTCCTCTATTGATTGCAGCCTGATAAAACTCTATCGTTTTCTTCTTTTTGATGCATTCTATCTTAATCTGAAAAACCTCAAGAATAAGAGCTCCGAATTCTCTCATATAAGCCTTATAATACTGAAATGCCTTCTTACATAACTCGTCCCTCTTCGAAAGCAGTTCCTCATATCTGCTGTAAGATGCATTATTAATCTTGATTATCTCTCTCATATTGCATCCCCCATATCAAACATCGATTACTTGTATAAAGCACTCTTAATTGAATAAATCATCTTATTCATCAAATAATTAAGCCCCCTCAAGACACACGCTATCAGCCAATTCATAATTACAATCCCCACAAATATACCAAAACCTACAGGATAGCCCCAGTTGAGAAATCCATACCAGTCATTACTGTCAGGCCACTCGCCAACTCCATTTATCAGGATGTTGATTACGTATCCTATCCCATATAGCACCGCTGGAATCACTGCCAAAAACGTATATCTAAATGGAATCTTCCCATCAACTTCCATGAATATAAATTCTACGATCGCTATCAGCGGAACTATCAAATGAAAGAACTTGTTACTTCCTTCATACAGATTCAAGTCCGGATAAAGTGGTTGCAGAAAAGCTGCAATAGTAACAAATGTAAGACCAACCGCTGATGCTGTCATAAGTTTTGGAAGCACAGGAAACTTTCTTCTAAGAAGAAAAAATATCAGCCATAACACAGCAACAGCACAGCATATAACATTTGATAGAACTGTATAATACTTAAAGTTCTCAAATCCATCTGATACTAATTCTGCCCCCGTATCCATATGTCGGATCATTCTGACTATCCCTACTCCGGCTAGACAAATGATAGATATGTTGAAGGCGGCGGTGATATAAGATCTAGGATTTCTTTTTTTGATCACTCTATCGTCTGATTCCATAAATCATCCTCTTAACAAATAGTTTTATTAATTATTTCTACAAATCCCATACCTGATAACCTTGTCTTTTCGCTGAATCATAAACCGGTCTCATGTTCTTCTCAAGTATACCAAAGAATATTTCTCTTGTATTCCCTGGTTTATATAATTCCTGATTTGCCCATATTGAATGCAGATTGTCCTTATAACATTTCTCATACAGTCGGTGTATTTCGTCTTTGCTATAGATTTCCTCATACATCATATACTGATTATCAGCAAACCTCTCAAAGAATGGTTCCCACCTCGGAAGCTTATTACTTTTAATCGAGTTGAGGCTTGAATCCATCGGCATCAGATTCCACAATTCATCATTCATAACAAATGACCACGGAACGAAATGATCTATATCAAACTCACTGATATCAATTGTTTCATATGTGAACACATCTCTCATTTCATGAAATGTCATCACACCTTTCCATAGATTCCTTACATTTGCAAGTTTGCGCATTTTCTCATTCATTGGCGCAAGCTTATATACGAGCCCCGGAACTTCAGGATTATTAGACTGAAGCCATTTGACCTTCTCATACTGAATCCATCCAAGAATAGCAACTGTATTATCCTGAATCATATGCATCCAATCCAGACTAAAGATCACCTCTCTATTCAGTCCCGTGCTATCGCCTAAAACATATGGAAGTTTTGCTTGTGATTGATCAAATGCCTGAATATATGCAACCAGCCTGACAATACTATCCCACTTCACATCTTTATCATGTTTCGTAAAAAATCCAGCAAGAGCTCTATATGGAACCATATTTGTGAGCTGCTTCTTATCTGCTTTTAACTGATTGTCATATTCTTTTATGGCATTTTTTATTTCTACTTTGGAAGCGTTACTCTTCAAATCACTTAGTTCAGCCAGTTTATTGATTGCTCTTTCAAGTCCATCTCTAACTTCTCCTGCTACAACACCGCTTAGATGAATATGAAATTCTCTTACAGAATACCAGGCATTTGCTATCATTTCATCAATCAGGTCGTTAAATGTAGTCTCCTTTTTACCTTCTGAGATTAGATTAACAATCGCTTCTAACCAGTAAAATTTGTAACAATAAGAAGGGTCCTTCATCATATTTGAGAACCCTTCTATATCGAGTTTATTCAGATATTTATCCCCAATAGATTTTAATATATCTTCTTGCATAAACCCCTCTACTCAAATCTTCCTAAGTAATAGATTCAACCAACGAACGTCCTTCTCTCTACGAACATCGTATGATTCCCACATATCAATGTTTTTTAACCCATCTATTTGTTCAATTATCTCTTTTGCTAATTCTTCATTTAAATCCGTGAAATATCTCTCGTTTCTCATGCCAGAAAAGTCGCCATACTTAAATGACATATATATAACGCCATTTGTTACAAGTGCATCACGAAGCAGCTTGATAATCTCAGGTAGTCTTTTCCTTTCGATATGAAGCAGCGATGCACAAGCCCATATACCATCGTACTTCTCTTTTTCTTTTATATCAAAGAAATCTATACATCTTACTTCAATACCTGCATATCCCGAAGCCAGTTTACATAACTCTACTGAGCCATCTATTGCTTCAACCTCATATCCTCTATCTTTGAATGCTTTTGCATCTCTTCCAGAACCACATCCAAAATCAAGAATCTTTCCTCCGGTACATACTTCTTTCAGAAATCTATCATACAATAATGTCAGATCAGCACATACCGTAGAATCATAAAATTCAGTTGTCTTTTCATTGTAATACTTTAATGTTTCATCATTATACGAAACTGTCATATTTATCTGAATTTCCTTTTGCCTTATCGACCGGATATTTCTTTTCATTCTGATCCATCTTTGAATTTACTATTTCGTCTTCGTCTAAGCCAAGTCTATCTAGCATATTTCTGCAGTACACTAAGACGTCTGCAAGTTCTTCTTTAACATGCTGAATATCATAATTATCATCCCACTGAAAACATTCCAGTAGTTCTGCAGCCTCTATACATATTGATTTTGCAAGATTCGAAGGAGAATGAAACTGCTCCCAGTCTCTGTCATCCGTAAATTTTCTAATTCTGTCTATCGTTTGCTGGTTCATTATTATTCTCCTTATTCGAATCTTTATGTGAATGAAATCCTTTTGCATAAGCCATCATTCTTTGGCGGAAATGATCAGCAAGATTGGGGTCTTCACAATATACATAGCAACCTTTCATTCCCCTTGTCAAAAGAGTTCTATATGTATTCTTTATTATTTCTTCCGCTCGGCGCTTAGCTTCTTCTGGATCTTCTTTGTATAGCTTTTTTATTCCTTTTAAAGATTGATCAGTTCTAGCTCTTTTACTAAAATCCGTAACAACATGATCATTCTCATATCTAATGTCTTTTCCGATTATCACTCCAACATAATCGAATTCTAATCCTTGTGATGTATGGATACATCCAATCTCATTAATAGATGTGTCGCTTACAGCAAAAGGTTCTCCAGAACCCAGATTCCAACTCATCTCAAAATCATCTATTACTATATCATGATAATCCGTATTATTTGCTTCCTGTTTATTCCAGTCCCAGCAATATCCAGCCAGCATTCTCGCGACACCACTCCGATTTTTATCTACTATCAGTTTACGAACTTCATTTGGTGTATCACATATTTTAAAATCAAAATCTATTCCGTCCAGATCAAAATTAGCTGTATCTCTAATTCCAAGAGTATTATCCAACCAGGAAATATAACCATCAGAACCATTACATCTAAACTGTGAAACAAGCTCCATTTCGTACAGTTCAGAATCCAAATCTTTAGCCCATTTCTTAATCTCATCTATCGAACCAATATCATCCATTGTAACTCTTTGAGATTCATCTATGAAAAATACCGAACAGTATGCACTATTAATAATTTCTTTAATCTGGTTTTCTCCTTTATTATGAAACATTCCAGATTTTTCATTTAGTCTGTGCGCTTCATCAACAAGTAAAGTATGTATCGAATTTCTTTTTGTTTCCGTATACATTCCAGATCCTTTAAAAAGATTATCGATACTTGACATTTTAAAGTCACCCTTGAGTTTTCTCTTATAAACGTCTCTCGGTGCACTATTCTTTGATACATATTGAACCATCTGATCTCTAATTGTAAGTTCTGCTAAAAGATTTATCGCTATTACCGATTTTCCGGTCCCTGGACCACCTTTAATAATTATTGTTCTTTTCTTGTAATCCCTCTGACTCATTTCAGAAAGCTGAAGTATCTTCTCATATACAACCTTCTGCTCGTCTATCATTACAAATTCTTTATTACCCTGAAGCATAGATGATATCGCATTCTGGAGACTTTTTGATGGTCTTATCTTTCCATTTTCTATCTTATCAAGAGTTATATTTTTGTCACCCTTAACAACAGTTTTTCTTATATAGTCTCTAAGGAACGATATCTGTCCCTTTGTAAAAACAGGTGCTTCTTTGTAATAAGAACCATAAATCTTATCATCTACAGGATCATTCTCCTGTCTTATATAATTATGCATACATACACATGGATTGATTGTTATATCTTCGTCCTGAACCGTCGCATTATAATCTCTTATTAACTGAGCATATGACCATGCCTGATACGAAGGATGAACAACTGTCCTTAATCCACCTCCAACATATGTCTCAACTAATGCATCAACTCCTCTAATGCACTTTAATTCATCCCACTGTTTCAATTCAATAACAGTCACTCCAGGGTTCTCGGAGTCATCATATCCTGATATAAGGAAATCAACTCGTTTCGATGTTTGCGGAATGTTATATTCGATAGCGATTCCTGCATCAGATGGAATATCGGATACATTTAAAACCTTGTACATATACGAAAGAGAATTCTCCCATGATCTAAACTCAGCTATGGGTGTTTTCCTTCCCATCTTCTCCTGAATCATCTGCTCTATTTCTATAGCAATTGAATCATTCTCAACGCTATTCATAAAATCTGTTTTTAATCCCGAATACACTATCATACATTGCACCTATATAATTGCTTTTTTATATACCTTTATATCCAAACCAAGTAACTCTACAATCTTAAGTTCGTCTATCGCATCGTAATACGCATTATGTGTTTCTTGATAATTACGAACCATCATATTCAAGATAGCCTCTACTCCATATCCACTTTTTAATCGTCCAGTTCCACAACACTGTGCATTCTTAGGAATATACTGGTTATACTGCCTGTAAGCCGCTATCTTCATAATATCTACCCATGTATACGAATTTAGTTCTGGCAAATGTTTGTAATCAAAATTTGCATTATACGCAAAAATAGTATTAACCGATTCACGAGTAAGCAATGACTTAATATCTTGAATTGCCTCTAAACGAGACATAACAAATGTCTTATCTTTAGGAGCATCATTAATAGTCCCTGAAAACATTCCTCCACTTCTAAATTCTGGATTAATTATGTAGTATTTCGATTTAAGTGCCTTTATTGATTTACCATCTGCTATAACAACGCCGATAGACATTACCTTATCTGTCCATGTAGTTTCGGTATCTATTACAGCGAATTTCATATTCTAAAATCCTCCAATTACAAAAGCAGACAGAAAATACACACGCTCTTAGAACTCAGTGTGTGTTCTATCTGTCTGCCATTGCTTATAAAATATAATATATTTTTGTTTTCTAACTTGATTCATTCCCATCTTTGCAAGTCATCCCTTTTCACATAAAACAAGTCAATATCAACGATTACATTCTATCATAAACCCGCGTGTAAATAAAGGGACAAAGCCACGCTCCTTTAGCATTATGTAAATCAATCACGATTCTGAATGATAATATAATCATTTATTTACGAGAAGTACATTTTAGAGATACATAAATATTTCCACGACCATACACTTGTTCTGCTTTTATTATTGCTCTTAATTCATCTGAAACATCTTTATAATCAATTGACCCAAGATATTTCTCGGTATCTCGATCAAATATTTCCCATTTTCGCGTATTAATTTCATTTCTTACCCATGGTAAAACAATATCTATTAAACCTGTATCAACAAATTGTTCCGGATGTAACCAAAACGTATTCCAATAATCTATTATTATTGCAACCTCGTTAGCTGATACTTCAGGATAATAGCTTACAAAACGTTTATAGTCTGGATGAAATAGTCCTATCGGCTGCATATAATCACCTCACTCTCTTCAATCTAATAAATCTAATAAATTACAATTTCACATAAAACTCTTCCATATCATCTATCCTTATACATCCAAGATGAGCATGTTCTTCATATTTACTGAAAACCATTCTCAGTCTATTTCGTAGAAATCACCTTATAGATTTAATTCAACAATCTGCTGCATATAATTCCTTTTTCCTTCATCTGAAAGGATCTGGAATTGATAGTAGAACAGCTTCATTAGTATCTCCTCGGCAGTGTTCCTTCCAAGATTTCTAAGTCTAAGAAGCTGTTTTTTGCTTGTTGCGTCATCTTTTGTCTCTACACCATTTACAAGATCTCTAAGGGTTTTAAAGCCGTGTCTCTTAAGGCAGTTGTAACCTCTCATACTTAGATCCAGGACATCTATCTCCTGATTCATTTGCTGCTTATTAAACATTATCTGAAAATGAAACATTTTCTTATTTCTTGCAAGTATCTCCTCGATTGTTGTTTCATCCAGGTATTTATTCATTTCTCTTGTTACTTTCTCGTTCAGCTCTATCATATTCGACACCTCCGTATTTGTCCTTGACTATTTCTTTTACTCCATGGCAGCCGATAGTTCTGATCTTGTTCTCAAACTTCTTGCTTACCATTCTTGCAAGGTACTTTAGTTCAGATACATCAGGAGCTACTGCTGTCGCATGAATTCGATTCTTACCAGTCATCACATAGACTTCTGTCACATATCCTGTTTGGTTAAGGAACTCAAGAAGATCTTCATAGTCATCATCAACCATAGTTATTTCCATAAGCATCTTCACGTTGTCTTCCCGATATATGATGGCCTTGTATCCTCGGATAATGCCTTCATCCTCTAGTTTTTTAACTCTCTTCTTTACTGCTACTCTGGATATTCCGAGCTTTTCACCAATCTCTGTAAAACTCATACGTCCATTGTCACGAAGTATCCTGAGTATATCCTTGTTTGTATCGTCCATAAAAGTACCCTTTCTTTAAACCAGTGTCGACTCTGATTAAGTTGATTATACTTCCTGTTCTGTGGGGATTTCAATAGATGTGGTTACGTTTCGTAACATTCTGCTTTGTTATACAAATCGAGCCCCCTAGGTGACAGTTGAAATCTGATTTCAACTGTCACCTAAGGTGTCCCTAATTCGGCACACCTCAAAAAAAGAAAGCGGACTAAAAGTAAAGTGGTTTTTTCTGGGGGATTTTTCGTCTTTTATGTATCTATAAATATAGAGAATGTTTGGGGTTGAATGGTGCCCGACATGAGAAAGAGTAAATTATGGAGGCAATAAGATGACTGTAAAAAAGGGATTTAGGAGAATATTATCTATAGGGTTGACCACGATTCTGGTCCTGCAGATGTCTGCGTTTGGCGAGATGGTTCATGCAGATGAACTGGCAACACCAACAGAACCGATATCTGAAGGATCTGAACAGGAATTAGAAGTAGAGATAAATGAAACTGAAGATTTAGTTATAAAAGAATTTGTAGAAGATGTGGTTGTGTCCTCTGAAGCTGTTCAGAATGAAAACGTAGAAGAAGTTACTGCCAGTGAAGCAGTATCTGAAGGAGTTTATAACATTTCAGATGGAGACATAATAATTGATGCAGGTCAGGATGGTGTAAGTGTAAAGCAGGGGGACAATACTTACTTTATAAATGGCACTATCACTCTCACAGGTGAATCGACTTCTAATAATATCACTGTAAATAATGTAGATGCTGGCGGAGTTGTGAATCTGATTCTTGAAGCCTTAAGTATTGATAGTGATTCATGTGCTTTGCAGATCAATTGCAGTAAACCAGGAGCTGTATATATTGAACTAAATGGGAAGAATACATTGAAATCAGGATACAAACATGCTGGCTTAGAACTAAATGGAGATGGATTATTAACTATAAAAGATGATGTAGAAAGTAACGGCTATCTGAATTCAAGTGGTGGAAGCTATGGAGCCGGTATTGGTAGTGGTAATCAAGCAAAAGCCGGCGATATCACGATAAGTGGAGGGGAAGTGTATGCTTATGGCGGAGAGCTTGGAGCCGGTATTGGTTGTGGTTGTTATGGAATTGTCGGAGATATCACGATAAATGGGGGCTATGTACTAGCTTACGGTGGTTATTTTGGAGCCGGAATCTGTGATGGTTATCATTCGACGGTAGATAATATCACAATAAATGGAGGCTATGTACTAGCTTACGGTGGAGACTTTGGATCCGGTATTGGTTGTTGTTTTGGAACCATAGGAAATATCATAATAAGTGGCGGTGTAATACATGCGACAGGTGGGATTAGCGGACCTGGTATTGGTAGCGAAACATATGATACCGTAGGTAATATCACGATATGTGATGGATTAGTAGTCTCAAAAGCTGGGTTACACGCAGAATATGGGATTAATTGTGGATATAAATCCAAAACTGTAATTAATGAATCTGCAGAAGTACACACAATTGGTTACGAATACGAAAGGCTTAAAGTAAATATCTATGATATTTCTGGATTAGGAGAAGAAGGAGGCCTTTTTATTTATCCACCAGATACTGATATTGATGATATAGCACTGATGATCAGAATAACATTTTTAGCTGGAAAAGGTACTGTATCACCTGGATCATTCAAAATAGATAAGAATGGAAAGTTAAAAAATCTTCCTCAACCTGTATTAGACGGATACTCTTTTACTGGCTGGTATCTGGATGAAGGTTATGAGACAAAGGTAGATACAGATACTGTATTTACAAAGGATACTACGATGTATGCTGGTTGGAGTAAACACGACTTTACGGTCGATGCTATACCATCTGAAGTATATAAGGGGTCTGCGTTCCATCCTAGTATAACTGTCAGAGATGCTGATACTAAAGCTATGCTTTCAGAAGGTAAAGATTATACGTTAAGTTACTCAAAAGATGATGAAACTATCGAAGAAACAAAGATAATAGATGCAGGAAAGTACGATATTACTATACAGGGACAGGGTTACTATATTGATGCTATTCAGAATATTGTATTTACTGTTAATAAAAATACGAATAATAAGATTACAGCAGCTATAAATGACTGGAAAGAAGGCGAATCCGCTTCTACTCCTACCGTAACAGCGGATTTTGGAGAGGATACTGCTACTATCTTATACAGCACTTCAAAAGACGAAGGATACTCTGAGACAGTTCCGACAAAAGTGGGTACATATTACATGAAAGCAGTCGTGACAGGTACTGAAAATTATATCGGTTCAGAAAGCCAGCCTGTTAGTTTCAAAGTAACGCCAACGCCTCAGACCCGTAATAGATTTGTATATCAGAATAAACAGGGAATCAAGACAGAATGGATAAAAGGGTCTAAGGAATACCTCAGGTTTGTTTATGATAGAGACGAGGATGAGCAGATGACCAGAGAGCATTACACAGGGTGCAAGGTTGATGACCAGGTTGTAGCCCCGGAGTTTACAGTACTGACAACTGGAAGCATTATAATCGACGTGAGGCCCGAGTATCTAGAGACACTTTCAGCAGGTGAACATACATTTGAAGCACTCTTTGATGATGGGGATGGTGATAAAGTCGGGTTCAGTATAAAAGAAGCTGAAAAAACCACAGAAAAAGATACAGAGCCAACAACTGAAGCAACTACAGAGACAACAACCGAAGCTACTACAGAAACAACGACTGAGACTACTACTGAAAAAAACAAAGACAATACTGAAATGACTACGGAGTATAGACAGGAACCTACTACACAGGATTCGACAGAAAAACCGAAAAACAATACCACATCGAAAACTATATATACCAGTGTGAAGACTGGAGATAATGCAAATATAATACTCGCGCTTATACTAGCGGTAATATCACTCTTAGGGATAATTGTTTTGATACGTCTGAAAAAAACACGATAATTTCGATCCAACGTAAGAAGGAGCTGTAAAAACATCCCCCCTGCCATTATTTCTGATGACAAGGGGGACTATCACTGGATCTAAAGATTATTCAAACTTCACTTCGTATACGTTGCCTTCTTCGGTGCTTTAGCTTTCTTGATCATCTTTTTATACTTCGCAAACTTTTTCTTTGGAAGCTTGAACTTGGCTTTTGGATTAATCCCTTTAAAGGCATTGCTTCCTATCTTTTTAAGGCTTGTAGTCTTAATTACGATCTTTTTAAGTTTCTTACAATTTTTAAATGCATCTTTTGATATAGATGTTACTTTATATGGTTTTCCATTTATATTTACCTTTTCCGGTATTATTACAGATCTTATATTTTTATTCTTCGGAGCATTATACGCCACGGTGTTTTTAGATGTTATTTTATAGCTCGCACCTTTGATTTTTATGATCTTTTTATTCTTAGTTTTTGTGGTATCTGTATTAGCTTTGGTATCACCTGCAGATTTCTCTGTAGTTTTCTCAGGTTTTATTATTACTTTTTGAATTATAGAACCATCAAATCCTTCCACATATCCTGTAATAGAGTATGTCCCGCCGGCCTTATTTGTGTAATCAATACCCATTTCGTTCCATTTGACATTTTCCACAGAGACTGTATTATCGCTCCATTTTGCTTCTACCTTTTTAGAAAGCTTGGAATATGGAGAGGTTCCGCATGGAACAGTAATATCCTGCGGCTGAGTAACGCTGACAATTCCTATAGCTTTCATCTCTATTTCTGCGGATAACCCACCTGCGACTGCTTTTATAGTTGTTGTACCTGGTGCTAAGGCAGTAACATTTCCATTACTATCCACTGATGCGACCTTGTCGTCACTTGATGTCCATACGATTTTGTCCTTAGTATACAGCGATATACTATTTCCATAATTAGGAAAATACATTTTAAATTCTAGTTTTGTTTTTTCGCCCTTTTTTAATACATTTCCAGCAGATTCAATGGCACATTTTATGTTATCACTAGGAATAGTGAGCTCTACTTCATTAATCTGCGAGACGTCTATTTTATCTTCTGATTTGGCATTTCCGGTCTCCATGGCAGCAAATGTGCTCTTTCTTCCAGTTTCGCCACTTGCTGAAAAACTGCTTACCGCAACGTATTTACTATGAGGACGCACTATATTGTCATAATGCCCTACCGTGTTCCATTCTATATCCTTACCTTGCTTATTTGCTGCTACCAGCTTTGATTTTTCTGAAGCCCAGGCATCTATCGCGTCTAGAATGCCTCCATATGCAAGGCACTCACCAGATGGCGAAACTCCATTAACCTTGGCGTCAATTCCCCTTGTACCATCCGGTCGAGTATGTGAATAATAGAATATACATTCTGCAGCGCGGATCATCGCAATCTGCTCAAGTTCATTTGACCACTTAGCTTCAACGTAATCTTCAGGCTTTAATGTCATTTTACCTAAAGCAGGAGATACATTTCCATAACCTGTATCAGGGAGCGTAATACCTTCTTCGCAGGCTTCTTTTCTGAGTTTATTGATCTTCTTTAATATAACTTCTTTGGCCTCATCATCGAATTCACCTTTGAGGTACACCTTGACCAGATCCTCTCCGATCTTTGCTTTAACAACACTTGCTTTCGTCGGAACAATAATGATGGAAAGTAATATTGCAAGAGCTGAAATCAAAGCTATGATCCTATATCTTATAGTCCTCATACCCGTTTTCCTCCTGATAGTTGATATAATACACTTATTTCACCCTATTATAGCACATCCAAGTAAAAAGAGTCTTCAGATCATATTTAGCAAAATGAGCAATATAATTATTCAATCATGCTCCCTGATAAAGCTCCTTCTTCCTCAATCCGTTCTTCCTTCCGGCCATTGGCCAGCTGAAGTTTGCCATAAACATGTAGAGAGCTCGTGGGAACTTATAGGCATCGGCATATATATCCTCTGTCTTTTCAGAATTCTTTATTATATCCGCCAGCTTGTCCAGTCCGTCATTAGCATTTTTTGCAGGTCCCTTGCTGCCGCTTGGCGCACCTGCAAAGTTGCCGTTCATCTCACCTGCTCCGATTCCGATGCCGCCGGAATAATCATATCCACAGACATCGCTCCACTTCTTTACCTGCGCAAAAGTATTCTTGATCTGCACGCTCTCATAGAATCCCATGTTTATTACGGTATATATCTTCTTCTCGCTATTTCTGTCTGTACTCTTACTGTGGCTCTCGAGTCTTTCCATGATACGAAGTAGTGGCGACGGTACTCCGTCGACATACATCGGCATTCCAAGAACTATCTTTCCTGCAGATGCGAGAAGGCTTATCAGCTCTTCCTGCCTAGTCATATAGTCACCGATATTTATAACCTCCGCTTTCCCTTCCAGTTTTTCTGCTATACGATCTAGGAATTTTCTTGTATTTGCATTATCTCCTCTTAGGCTTGAATTAAGCATTATGATCTTATCCGGATCAAGGACAGCACTTGCAGCTTGTGTGTCTGCAACTGTATTCCCGACTATGTTTTCTTCGATATCCTCTTTGACATCCCTGTCCTCGAAGCTTACTTTTTTCACTGTTCCTCTGAAGTTTCTACATGCTGCTTCCACGTACTGCTTGGCGGCAGACTTATCTTCATCTGTGAGGGCATTTCCCCTGAATATAAAGCTTATGTTCTTATTCTCAGGATATCTATTCTTATGATGCATTTCTCCTTCTACTATCTCGAAGAAGGGAAGGACCCATCCGATACTTCTGTCGAATACATTTTTCACGAAGCTGCTGAAGCAGCCGTATGTGTATGTGCTTATAACTACGACCTCTTCTGCTTCATGGATGAGGCTGCCCATCTTCTCGTATCCGTCCCTCACAACGCACTGTCCCGGTGTCTTTACCCAACAGCCGAAGCAGCCAACGCAGGGTTTGATATTTCCGTTATCGTATACTTCCTTCCAGCCTTCATATCTGCCAGATATCTTATTCCATTCCTCTCTGCTGAGATCATGTATTACTAACTTCATATGATTCCTTCCTTTTCAGTTACATTTGACTTCAGATTATTACGTCACCACGCATCATATGCTGGTTGAAATATGACAGTTGAAATCAAATTTCAACTGTCATATTTTTAACTGTCATTTACGCTACTGTAGAAATAAGTATCTTCTCTATCTCTTTTTCAAGATTGTCCGTGTCAACAACTCCTTCTATGGAGATAAGCTGGGCCAAGCCGTGAACCTGCGCCCAAAGTGCTATAGTCTTCAAACGCAGCGTCTCCTTATCCAGATTCTTGCCTACATGGTTATTCATTACATCCGTAACGATTGATTCAAAGAATACAAATGGTTGATACTCGTTCAACTTTATATTTTTTCTTGTAAAAAGGAAGTGATAGTACAGCGGATTCTCATAAAAGAACTTCACATATCTTATTCCGAGTTCGAGTATTACCTTTATCTTATCGTTACAGTTATCCACGGCATCCTTCAGTGCCACGTAGAATTTATCTGTAACATAGTTCTGAACTGAATCCAGGAAAGCTTCTTTATTCTTAAAGTGTGCATATGGCGCAGCGCTGCTGACACCGACGGAATCAGCAAGCTTCCTCATCGAAAGACTTTCTACTCCATATCTGTCTATATATTCCAATCCTTTTTCTATTAGTTCATTTTTCAGATTCCCATGATGATATGTATCAGATTTCATATCCGCCCTCCAATCTTATCAATGTTTAGATTGTATCATTATATCTTATCAGTGTAAAGATTAAAACCAAAAATATGACAGTTGAAATCAGATTTCAACTGTCACATTTTTGTGGTTTTGTTTTGTCTTTTTTAATAAAGTGCGATAAAATATTAAGAAAAAAACGGAGGGGTACGTTATGTTGAAGAATAATCATCGCATTATCTGTTTACTTATGGGATTTGCTCTGGTTTTGAGTTGCATTTTTCTCGCACCGGGCACTATATCTTATGCCGATTCCGAAGGGGCTGGTTTGGATAGGGAAAAGATCAAGACTGAACTGACTATCACCATTCCTGATGCACGCGACGGATCTATCTTGATAGTTTTAAAGAATGCCGTTGATTATGTACCAATTGGTGGCGCTACATTGTCTGTAGATATAAATGATGATTCTAAAACGTATGAAACAGATGAGACGCCGATTCAGATTCCAATCAAAGATTTTAAAGACGGAAAATATACAATTACAGTTAATTATTCCGGAAGTGATGCATTTGAAGCTTGCAGCGCGACTAAAGATTTCGAACTAGCGACTACTAAGGAAGAACCAACTACTAGTGAGGCTACAACTGAACAGCCTGCTACTGAGGCACCTGCTGTCCCTGAGAAGATATCGACAAAACTTTCTGGAAAGCCTATATCTACTAGCTACAAATCTAAGAAGAATTTAGTTGTATCTTTAAAGGATAGTAATGGTAACCCTTTACGCAGCTTCACTATACACGTTAAACTTGACACTAAATCATATGATCTTAATACTAACTCAAATGGAGAGATTCAGTTATCGATTAATAATCTAGCGCCAGGAAATCATACTGCCAAGATTTCATACTACGGTGATAGCAATTACAAGGAGTCATCAACTTCTATAAAGATAAAAATCACTAAAGGCAAGGCAGCAATAAAAGCAACTTCTAAGACTTTCAAAGTAAAAACTAAAAACAAAAAATACACCGTAACTTTGAGAGATTCTGACCAAAAGCCTATAAAGAAGGCTAAAATCATTGTAATCGTCAATGGCAAGAAATATACTGCAACGACAAATTCCACGGGAAAGGCTACATTTACACTTTACAAACTGACCAAAAAAGGAACATATAAAGCATCCATCAAATACTCCGGTGACAAATATTATAAATCTATATCAAAAAAGGTTAAGATAACCGTCAAATAATGGCACATCCAAAATATGACAGTTGAAATCAGATTTCAACTGTCATATTTTGTGAATATAAATTCAATTTATCAATGTACAAACTCACCGTCGATAATTCCTCTAACATTAGGATCAGATAGGATACTATATGTTTCCGGACGACGGTATTTATCACCCATAATATCGTTACTCCTATGTGTACGCAATTGGTCAAGATTAAGATCAGCAACATATATTCCGGAATCTCCAGGAGCTTCAAACACACACATATCTCTTGTTCCGGGTTCCCCACGGAGCCACGGCACACCATCAAAAAGCGTTGATCTTCCATTGCAGTCAGGATGCCCCCGAGGGTAATTACATGTAGCTACCGCCAGCATATTCTCATAAGCCCTGGCACGCAAAGCTGAGAGTCTGTTTATTTCCATAGGGCATGCATTTGGAGCAAGAATAAGCTCCGCCCCTTTCAGCATCAGAATCCTTGCGCTTTCGGGAAATTCACGATCAAAACAGATCATAGATCCTATCTTAACTGCACCTCTTCCAAAATCCAAGTCAGCCACATAAAAGTCATCCCCGCCACACAGAACCTTCTCATCAGCAAAAGCACATATCTGTACCTTCGAGTAGTGAAGGATCTCGGTTCCTGTTCTATCGAAAAATATCACGGAATTCAGCGGTGCAGGATCATGTTCTTCAAGAAATGTAATGCCTATAGCCATTTCCAGTTCAGCTGCCAAAGCACGAAATTCATTAATGAATTCACTGTCCTTTCTGATTGCAAGCTTCTTTAATTCAGTTTCATCTTGAGGCAGATAATATCCGTCACTCCACATTTCCGGAAAAAGCGATATATCCGCGCCTTTTTCTTTCGCTTCAATACAAGCTTTCTTTCCTATTGAAAGATTTTCTTCAAGATCACTTCCCGGCATGAGCTGCAAAAACGCTATTCTTATATTCATAATGCCTCCTTAACAGATAATATAACTCGCTTCATTATAACAAATACCTTGTCGTATTAAAACAAATGATGACAGTTGAAATCTGATTTCAACTGTCACATTTTCTCTTAAAACGAATAGTCACAATTTTAGGACGTATTTAAGGACGAGATATAAAATGATTACCAAAATCGGCATACAACAAGCTACCATATCCGCAACTAGTCCTTTATTATTTCTTTTATCTTTGTATATAAATTCTTTTGGATCGTTTGGATTAATAAGTAGTACTAACTCATCGCCAACTTCAAATGATATAAGATTCGAATAATAAGCAGAGTCTATTACCACTTGATTCGTCGGATCAACTGATTCAAAAACTGGTTTACATAATACATATCCCCGACGCGTTCTCTTCTCATATATCTCAACAACCTGAACAGGTACTTCCAGCGTACAATTCTTTATTCTTCCACTCCATTTTTTATATTTAGGAATACATATTGAAAGCCAAACCACTGCCACCACAGCACAAAATACGACTACTATAATATAACCCAGCATAAATCTTTCCCCCTCTTAGATATTTATCATGTTCAAACGATAGCTCTATTGATATAATAACACTCTGTAATTTCACATACTTTGATCATGTTTGTTATTGATTATACAATATTAAGAATAATAATAAAATCTCAAAAAGTATGACAGTTGAAATCTGATTTCAACTGTCATATTTTCAACTATCATGCTTTCGAAGATCATTCTTTTGTCATCTCTACAAAGTTCTTAACATGTTTTTTTATCGAGTTCATACATTCGTTTGCTTTTTCGGGCTGTCGATCCCAAATGCCCATATACATGTACACCGGTGCAACAAAGTATAGTGCCATCTGATGAGCATCAGCCTGCTTCATTATGCCCCGCTTCATCAGTTCACTAAATATCTTTTCATCATATTTAAGCATCGTATCCACATATCGTCTCGTATACATCTCACCTAACTCGTGAGTCTGAAACTGTGACATTGTCAGCATATGCCTTACCTGCACAGAGTATGTATCCGTCATTGTAAACTTAACGAACTTGAGAACGCTGTCACATAGTTTCTCAGGTGTGATATTACTGTAAAAATCCACATCTTTCTTTTCCGGCTTTACATCTGATAGATGCATCGACAAACTCTCCAGCAGCTCATCGTAACGTGCTCCCGTACCTTCTATGATTAGATCAAATATCTGCTGCTTGCTCTCGAAATGCTTATATAAGGCTGCCTTAGTTATCCCCAGGGGCTTTGCTATATCACTCATTGAAGTTGCTGCGTATCCCTTTTCGGAAAACTGTCGAAGCGCTTCCTCTAAGATCAATTCTTTTGTATTCATTATTCCTCCGTAAACTCAAGAAGAGCCTTCTTTACTTCTTCCTCGTGTCCTTTCATTATGTGACCGCCATCTGGAAATGATACAAATGTACAATCGTTTAACTCTTTACTCCACTTTTCCGCCGACTCATACTTTGCTAGTTTATCGTCTTCAGAATGAATCATCAGAACCGGAACTGATAGCCTATGCATATTATAGTTACTATAGTTATTCGTCTTATCTGTATTGGTGACCGCACCGTCAAATATAATTCCAGCTTTTCGATCCTTCATAGGCAATATCTCATTTACAGTACTGCTCTCCATTCCCATAATCGGTTCAAATAAAGGACTTATCATCCACATACAGAAATCATTACAAACTGCGGCCGGAGGACCCGCATAACCCGCAGGATCTGTCGGCTTTTCAAATTCTGGATATCCCGAGCAATAAAGTATCAGTCCTTTGCACCTTTCCGGATAAACAAGTGCAAATCTGATGGCGACCGTTCCCCCCGCACTTGTTCCGAGCACATAAGTTTTATCAATCCTCAGTTTATTCAGCAATTCTGCAAATGCCTCAACCTGCATATCTATACTTGCATCTTCCGGCATATCACTTCCAGGATATCCGAATCTCGATGGAGCTATGACTCTGTAATGATCCGTTTTATCCTTCAGAACATCAAATCCCTGATCATATCCCCCACAGATCCCATGGCATATAAGAACAGGTTCACCTTTTCCCTCATCGATATATGATATCCTGCCATATGAAGTATTTTCAGTTTTTGCTTTTGCCTCGTAGACTGCAAACCGTTTAATTGCTCTGTGTCTAATTATAATAAAATCCACTCCCAGCGCAAGGATTAGAATTATAAATGTAATCGCAACCATCCATTTTCTCCTCATTCAGTTTTCCCTCCAATACTAAAATATGACAGTTGAAATCTGATTTCAACTGTCATATTTATTATAGTTACCGTTCGGTTACTTTGTCAATGAAAATATTTAACATCACAAAGATAATACACTGAAACGTAGTCCGTTATTATTCTCGCAAATGCAATCATCCGATTAGTTGCATCATCAAAAACCGTATAGCATAAGCGGTAAATATAAAGATAATCTTTTCCTCATGATAATGAGAAAAACCGAAAGTTTCGACTGGTTTCATTTTTCCAAACAGCGTTTACGATATCAGTTTGGAAGAAAAAGATCACCTATAGTTATAACTGCTTGTATTATTCCGGAGAATATGTTTTCATGTAATCCTTCAGTTGTTACAAGAACTGGATGTATGGCATACTTTGTACCGCTTACCTTCTGAAAGGAAAGAATCTTGTTTTTTATACTTTCATTTTCCTTCTTACTTAATGTATAAATCCCGTCACAATATTTCATTTCGCATATATTGATGATCTGATCCTTTTCTCCTATCTTTAACTGATCCCTGTAATCGTATCTTTAACATTGCATTCCTCCTGCAAAGCAACAAAAAAAGCACTTCCTTAATCAGATTGTAATCCTGAGTAGAAAATGCTCTTCTTATACATTATTTTGTTATGTAGAATCCAAATTATATCCCGGTAAAAAACACCAATTTGACACCAATCAGATTTTTTTCAAATTTTAATTGAACATACCGCAAACCCGCTAAAACACTAGGGTTTACTCGTCTTCTGTACGTCTTGCTGTCCAGTCATAAGGAGTGCTTTGATATACGTAATAATTGAGCCAGTTACTATACAGTGTATTCGCATGGCATCTCCAGGACTTGATCGGCTTTCTTTCCGGATTGTTATCAGGATAGTAGTTCACTGGTATCTCAGGGCAGATTCCCTTGCCAAGATCTCTATGATATTCCTGATCAAGCGTAAGTGTATCGTATTCAGGATGTCCAGTGATAAAGATATTCTTACCACCATCTCCAACTATTATATATGGCCCACACAGAACTGAATCAGCAAGTACTATAAGATTGGGATTCTCTCTGACTGCATTTGCATCTATTCCGGTGTATCTGGAATGTGGTGCCAGGAAACTGTCATCGAATCCTCTTACAAGCTCTCTGCTCTTATGCATTGTAAAATGCTCGTATATTCCTGAAAGCTTCTTTGGAAGTTCATACTTATTGACCCCGTAATGATAGTAGAGTCCAGCCTGCGCTCCCCAACAGATATGGAGTGTAGAAGTTACATTTTCACTCGCCCAGTCCATGATCTTGGTCAGTTCTTCCCAGTACTCAACGTCTTCGAACTTCATCTTCTCAACAGGCGCACCTGTGATAATCATTCCATCCCACTTACGCTTCCTAACCTCACGGAAGTTCGAATAGAATCTCTCCAAATGCTCTCTTGATGTATGCTTTGACTCATAAGAAACCGTTCTTACAAATGTTATGTTAACCTGCAGAGGAGTATTAGACAAACTTCTCAGAAGCTGTAGTTCTGTATCCTCTTTAAGCGGCATGAGGTTGAGAATCAGGATGTCGATAGGTCTAATATCCTGACTATTTGAACGATTCTCGTCCATTACAAATATATTCTCTTCCTCAAGTATCTGCTTTACAGGCAGATCGTTATCTATTCTTATAGGCATATACACTATCCTCCAAACGGCCAGTAACTCAAAATTATGTCAACTTTTAATCACGTTATGTCAACCATTTAAACAAATTATGTTAACTATATTCTACATTTATGTAAACCAATAGTCAAATCAGCCGACATTATGTAAACTGTTTGTTTTTAAACATTTCTTCTGTTATTATCGGAATTCCAAGACTTTTTGCTTTTTTATTCTTGGAAGAATTCGAATCTATGTCATTATTTATCAGGCAGCTGGTCTTCGCGCTGACTGAGCCTGCGACCTTTCCGCCCCTGTCTTCTATCTCTTTCTTGAGAGCATCTCTGTTCGGATAAGTCTCAAGTGATCCGGTTATAACAAATGTCATCCCCTCGAGATCCTGCTCAGCAGTGTTCTCTTCAATCACGAATTCAATCTCTTTAAGCAGCTTCTCAACTTCTGCTCTCTTACTCTCATCAGCAAAATATGAAACAAAGTCACCAGCCAGGACATTTCCCACCTGATCTATCTCTACAAGTTCTTCCTCTGTGGCATTCATTATAGCATTGATATCACTCTTGTAAGCCTTGACCACAAGCTTGGCATTTGCAACGCCAAATCCCGGGATGCCCAGACCGTAGAGGAATCCTGCCATATCTGCTTTCCTTGAAGCTTCGATAGCTGATATCAGTTTATTATATGACTTTTCGCCAAATCCCTCAAGTGCAACTATTTTTTCTTTGTGCTCTTCGAGGTGATATATATCGGACAAACCTCTCAACAGTCCATGGTCGATAAATGTCTCCATAGTAGCTTCCGACATACCGTCTATATTCATGGCATTTCTCGACACAAAAAGCGTGAAGAGTTTGATGTTCTTAGCCGGACATTTCGGATTCACACAGTTGAGCGTCTCTGTGCCCTTTTCATTCTTGATAACAACTTCACCACCACAAGCCGGACACGCATCCGGTATTGTGATATTTCCAGACTTCGTCAGATTCTCGGATATCTGAGGTATGATCATATTCGCCTTATAAACCTTGATCCTGTCACCTATTCCTAGCTTCATATCTCTCACGTATGTGATGTTATGTAAACTAGCTCTGCTTACATCTGTTCCCTCAAGGTCAACTGTATCAAAAATAGCAACCGGATTTATGAGTCCGGTTCTAGAAGGACTCCACTCGATATCACGAAGCACTGTTTCAGCCTCTTCGTCCTTCCATTTAAATGCGATCGCATTTCTCGGAAACTTGGCTGTTGTTCCGAGACTTCTTCCGTAAGCTATATCATCATAAGACAGAACGAGACCATCCGTTGGGAATTCATTTGACGGAATCCTGGACGAGAAGCTCTTCACTGCATCCGGAAGACTCACCCCCGTCACTCTCTCGAACTGAACCACTTCAAAACCAAGCCCCTTCAGGTACTCGAATCTCTTCTCAAATGAATTCTCAAAGCTGTCCACAAGTTCTGTATCTTCGGGATCAACCATTGAGAATGCATAGAATCTCACGTGTCTCTTCGCCGTTATCTCACTGCTCAGCTGTCTCACTGAACCACTGCAGAGATTTCGCGGATTCTTGTACTTTGCATCAACATCCTCTATCTCGGAATTTATCTTCTCAAAGTCGGAATAGGTAATGATAGCCTCTCCTCTTATCGTGAGCTTACCATTATAACTTATACTCTTTGGGAGATTGACAAATGTCTTCGCATTCGGTGTTATAACTTCACCTACTTCTCCATTTCCACGCGTAACAGCCTTAACGAGCTTTCCTCCTTCATATGTAAGAACGACTGTAAGTCCGTCCATCTTCCATGAAAGAAGACCGTCCTTGTCGCCAAGCCAGGATACCAGCTCATCCACATCCTTTGTCTTATTGAGCGAAAGCATCTGTGATGGATGTTTCTCCTTCGGGAGCTCGCTTACAACCTCATATCCGACATTCTGAGTCGGGCTGTTTGCAAATACAGTTCCCGTCTCTTCTTCCAGCTGCATAAGTTCATCATAGAGCTTGTCGTACTCGAAGTTACTCATTATCTCGACGTCTTCCGCATAATACGCACGTGAAGCATCATTTAAAACATCTATAAGTTCTTTAATTCTGGCGATCTTATCCATCTATATCTCCTGCCCCATATAATCACGGTCATCTACTTGCATTGTTCTCTGAGAATCTTCTCCTCGTTCTTGGTAAGTCTTCTCCACTTACCCACTTCCAGATTTCCAAGTCCTACATTCATTACTCTGACTCTCTTCAGAAATGTAACTTTATAATCGAAGTATTCGCACATTCGTCTTATCTGACGATTGATTCCTTCAGTAATAACGATTCTAAATGTATTCTGCCCCGTCTGCTTTATATAGCATTCCTTGGTAGTACGTTCCTCCAGCGGAACACCAGCAGCCATCCCTTTCACGAACTTTGCCGTAAGCGGCTTATCAACCCTGACGACATATTCCTTCTCATGGTTATTTCTGGCCTTCTGGATGGCATTTGCCAGATCACCATCATTGGTAAGAAGGAGAAGTCCCTGCGAATTCTTATCAAGTCTTCCGACATATCTCAGACTTTCGTCAAGGTCGGACTTTCTGAAAATGCTATCCTTATCGGCATCTTTCGAAGTGCATACCAGACCGAGCGGCTTGTTGTATGCTATGACAACCTTCTCGATTCCGGCAGTCTTGACTGGATTGCCGTTATAGAGGACTTCATTTTCATCTGAAACCATATCTCCCGGAACTGCGGGTCTTCCATCTATAGTAATAAGCCCCTTCTCGACAGCCTCATCGGCCTTACGTCTGGAAAGAACTCCTGCCTGACTTAAATATTTATTTATTCTTACTTTCTCTTCCATAATACTTCCTAAAATATATTAATGTGACTAATAAAATATAACACTGACAGCAGTTTTTTTCAAATTTTATATAGATTTATTTCGGGATAAGAGTTATAATAGTTAAGATTTTTTAAAATAAACATAAAATAATTAAGTTAAAAACTTAGGGAGCTTACTATGGACAAAATTGATGTTAAAATTCTTACATTGCTTCAGGAGAATGCCAGATACCCTCTTAAGTATCTTGCTGAGAAAGTATTCCTTTCTTCACCTGCTGTATCTGCAAGAATTGAGAGACTCGAAAAACAGGGAATCATCAAGGGATATCATGCTACACTGGATCCTCAGATGCTGGGATTCCACATAACCGCATTTATCAATCTTACACTTGAACCACATCAGAAAGTTGAATTCTATCCTTTCATCGATGCATGTCCAAATGTACTCGAATGTAACTGCGTGACAGGAAATTATTCAATGCTTATAAAAGTATGCTTCCCTAGTACACAGGAGCTCGACTTCTTCATCAACCAGCTCCAGACATACGGAAAGACCGAAACACAGATTGTGTTCTCAACTCCAGTTGAGCCACGCGGTATTGATATATCAAAGATCGGCCAGAACGACGCCGAATCAGAAACACCAGAAGAGTAAAAAGATGACAGTTGAAATCAGATTTCAACTGTCATCTTTTTACTATCGACCTATTTTATCGACCTATTCTATCAAGAAAATCTTTAAGTGCCGGATCAGACTGAGCTTTCTTCTCTTCGTCATCCTTTACCATCTGATAAAGTTCCTGAATATCTTTATTCTTATTAACTTTATCCATGTAGTTTGTTACCTTCTGATCCTTTGGACCATTGTCGATCAGATACTGATTACCCTGCTTAACAACATAATAAGGACCAAGTATATCAAGCGGTGTTGAATCAATACCAAATATCGTTATATTCGATACTGCATATACAATGGTTGAATTATCATCAAGTCCGTTAACTGTATAGCAGTTGATATTTCCGTATCTTGTAATGATCTTAGACTGACTCTGAATATTTGTCATATCACTGAACTGTGCAGGTTCAGTTACACATGACTGAAGTATTCCCTGATCACTAGAAGCCATTGCACTAAGATACGTTATGATCAGAGCATTTATATCAGGATTGGCATTAGTCTGGTAAGAGAATCTTGTTGAAAATGTAAGATCATCTTTAACCGTGTCCTTTCTTGTATATATGAAGAAACCAAATGCACCCAGAAGAACAATAAATAAAAGCCATACTACTATAAGTAATTTCCTGAGTTTTAACTCTTTTTGTCTGTTACGTTTCTTTGCCATTTTAACCTCCGTAGAAACATTATAATTTATGTAAAATATTAAAATTCGTTCGGACTTTTTGGGGAATCCCGCCGGTGGCTCCGCCACCTTTCAGGCCGTGCTTCGACTCGTACAACCCACCGGGTTGTACTCTCGGAGCTTCGCTCCTCGGTCTCGCTGTTCAATTCCCATATTAAATCTTTTGAAAACGTAAATACACCAGATGGGAATTGAACCCACGCACATGGCTCCGGAGGCCATTGCTCTATCCACTGAGCTACTGGTGCCGATATGTTATGTAAACTCTCTAGCAGCTTCAATATCTTTATTGATCTGTTTTATGAGTTCATCAAGACTACCAAATGCCTGTTCCTGTCTAATGTAATGTACAGGAATTATTGTAACATTTTCGCCGTAGATATCTTCGTTAAAGTCGTATATGAAGGTTTCTACAGTTGGTTTGTCTCCATCATCGATTGATGGGCGGATTCCTATATTGGTTATTCCTTTATACACCCTTGTACCATCATTTTGACTGCGACCCAATGCTTCTTCTGAACCATCAGAGTTCTGCCCTATTTTAACGATACTAGCATATACTCCAAATGCAGGAAGCAGTTTGTCCTGTTCATAAGCTAAGTTGATAGTCGGAAATCCCAGAGTTCTTCCGAGTTTCTTTCCAGATCCTACCTTTCCTTCAAGCTTATAGCTGTACCCGAGGAGTTTCTGAACCATTTCCATATTGCCTGTTTCAAGAGTCTCTCTTACTCTGCTTGAACTTACCACAGAACCGTCAACTTGAAGTTTATCACATACCCTTACTTTAAATCCATATTTTTCTCCAAGATTTTTTAGGGTTTCAGTATCTCCACTTCTGTTCTTTCCGAATCTGAAATCTGTACCTACCACAACATACGTTGCAGAAAGCTTTTTGATCAGATATTCCTTTACGAATTCCTCAGGACTCATGGCTGCAAATTCAGGTGTAAAATCTATATATTCAATTCTATCTATATTGGGAAAATTGTGTTTTAAAAATAACACTTCTTCTTCGGTTGACATAATATTGCTACCCGGAAATCTAAGCTTGCAGCAGACAGCCTTAATACCGTCACTCTCTGCTCTAGCTGAAATGTCCTGCAGAAGCACCTGGTGTCCCAAATGAAAACCGTCGAACTTACCTATAGTTATTGCCGAATTATATGACATATCTAAAACCTATACGTTTAGCATTTTATAAACTTTATAATCATCTGATGAACTGTCATAAGCATATAGTGCCTTAAGCTCATCTCCTACATACACTCTGAAGAACTCCGAATCCTTTAGAATGCTCATCGTGTCTGATTCCCCCGAACCAGACCTCTGACATTCAAGATTCTCTTCTCTAAGTCTGTTACCATTTGAAAGAAGCTTCATACCGCTTTCTTTGATACTAACTGCCGGAGAATTCTTTAGAAGTTCATCCATAGGAAGTACTGCTTCGTTCAGTCTTCCTTCTTCTTTCATAGCCTGAAGGTCAGATATCTTATATCCATCCTCTGCTTTGATTCCATTTACCTCATCACGGATCAGCATCGACATGGCAGCTCCCGTTTCAAGACGTTCTCCCATATCGCGGATAAGGCTTCTGATATATGTTCCTTTAGAGCACTCCACAGCGAAGCTTATCTCGCGCGTTTCCGAATTGATTCCCTTCAGCTCAAGTCTGAATATCTCAACCGGTCTTGGCTCTCGTTCTATCTCTATGCCCGCTCTCGCATACTCATAGAGCTTTTTTCCGTTTACTTTTATAGCTGAATACATTGGAGGAATCTGCATTGATTTCCCATGAAATGAATCCAAAAGTTCCAATATATTCTTCTCAAGTATATCTCTATCTGAAAACAGTTTTTCGAGTTTTGCCGCATCACAGCTCTTCTTTACTTCACCGGTAGTATCATCAGTGGTCGTAACTATTCCGAGCTTCATAGTTGCTATATAACTCTTTCTGCTGGTCAGGATCATATCCGACAGTTTTGTCGCCTGTCCTAAACATACGATCAGAACTCCCTCAGCCATCGGATCAAGTGTTCCCGTATGACCAATCTTCTTCTGACCAAATACTCCTCTGAGTTTAGCTACTACATCATGTGATGTGAAACCCTGTTCCTTATATACATTTACTATGCCGTTGTACATATTTTCCTCTTAAGAAGATGCTTGTGCCGCCTTTTTATCTAAGCTGCTTCTTCGCAAGTTCGATAACTGTTGCCAGCGCATCTTCGAAGCTTTCCTGTGTCGTGAAACCTGCTGCCCTCACATGTCCGCCACCGCCAAATGTATTCGCAATGACATTTACATCTACATAGTTCTTCGCACGAAGGCTGAACTTGATCTCGCCTTCTTTCAGCTGGTATGCAAATGCTGCAACCTCAACGCCTTCTGTAAGTCTCAGCTGCTCAACGATTCCATCTGTATCCATCGATGAACATCCGTACTCGTCGAAGATATCTTTGGTAGCAAATCCCGATATGATCCTACCGCCTTCGTGAAGTTTGGAGTCGAGTACAACCCTTGACATCAGCTTATTCTGCTTATATGTCTTCTTGTAAAATGTCTCATCAATGATAATCTCTGGCTTAGCGCCTTTTTCTATCATCAAACCGCCCAGCTCCATCGTTCTTCTGCTGGTCGAACTGTACTTAAATACACCTGTATCGTGTACCATACCAAGATAGAGGCAGTTTGCCGTACGCTCACTTATCTTATCCAGTTCAAGAAGATCGCACATAGCCTCGCACGCACTTGATGCATCCGAAGCCACATAGCAGAGTTCCCCGAAACCTGGATTACTTACATGATGATCGATACAGACTGTGTGTCTGGCATTTTCGAATACATTTGCAAATGTACTCAAACGATTCAGATCCGAAACATCGATTGATATCGCAAGATCATACACCTTGTCGGAAGGCTCCTGCTTTACCTTTTCATATCCTGAAAGCACACTAAAACTCGGAGAGAAAGCTTCATCGTATACATCAACTATCTTTCCCTCATAGTTGTCTATGATGTAATTCATCATTCCCAGATTGGAACCCATGCAGTCCCCATCCGGGTGAGTGTGTCCTATTATAGCTATGCTTTCTGCTTCTTCAATAAGCGTGAGAAACTGTTTCGAAATATTTCTTACATCTTCAGCCATATACACTACTTCTTTCTTATATATTACTTCTTAGTCTAACACTTACGTTTTTATTTCTTCCGTATTACTCTTCAGTATCAACTGTGTCGTCTGTATCATCTTCTATATCTTCATCTGTGGCATCGTCTGTATTGTTGCCCATTACTTCGTCTATCTTCTGGGACATCATGATTCCGTACTCGATAGACTTATCAAGCTTGAACTCAATAGTCGGTGTATATCTCAGATTAAGAGATTCTGCCAGTCTCTTACGGATGAATCCGCTTGCACTGTTCAGTCCCTTCAGTGAGCTCTCTCCGTCATCGTTAGAGCCAAGAACTGAGATATAACACTTGCATTCCTTCAGGTCATTTGTCACGTCGCATTTAACGACTGAGACAAATGAACTGATGCGTGGATCTTTGAGTTCAAATTCAATTATATGGCTTATTACACGCTGAACATCACTGTTTACGCGTGCTCCTCTATGACTGCTTCCTCGCATATTATCCTCTCTAATCTCTAGGAATCTCGACCATCTTGTAGATCTCTGCGATATCGCCTTCTCTTACATCTGAGTAATCTTCAAATACGATACCACACTCATATCCGGCCTTAACTTCCTTAGCATCATCATTGAATCTCTTGAGGGATGCGATCTTTCCTTCCCAGATCTGGCTTCCGCCTCTTGATATTCTGGCTGAAGCATTTCTCTCAACGGCTCCGTCCTGAACAAAGCTTCCTGCAATTGTTCCGATTCCGGATGCCTTAAATGTCTGACGAACCTCTACGTGTCCGATTACCCTCTCTTCGTAGATAGGATCGAGCATTCCCTTCATAGCTGATTCAATATCATCTATTGCATTGTAAATAACTCTGTATAATCTTATGTCAACCTTTTCTGTATCTGCACTGCTCTTTGCAAGAGGTTCAGTTCTTACATTAAAGCCGATGATTATTGCATTTGATGCAGCAGCAAGGCTTACATCAGATTCATTAATGGCACCAACTCCAGAGTGGATACATTTGATAATAACTTCTTCGTTAGAAAGCTTGAGAAGACTCTGCTTGAGTGCTTCTACAGAACCCTGAACGTCAGCCTTGATGATGATGTTCAGTTCCTTAAGTGTTCCTTCCTGCATCTGGCTGAAGATATCGTCAAGTGACATCTTAGCCTTTGTCTCAGCTATAAGGTTCTCCTTACCTCTTGTGACAAATGCATCACTGATTGAACGAGCTTCCTTCTCTGAATCAGTAGCGATGAATATCTCGCCTGAATTAGGTACTGTTGAAAGACCGATGATCTCTACAGGCATTGAAGGAGTTGCTTCCTTCAGATTTCTCTGCTTGTCATCTGTCATGGCTCTTACACGACCATGTGACTCACCGATAGCGATGAAGTCTCCAACCTTAAGTGTTCCCTTCTGAACAAGGAGTGTAGCTACTGCACCACGTCCCTTATCCAGCTTAGCTTCTATAACTATACCACGTGCTTTTCTTGCAGGGTTAGCCTTGAGCTCAAGGATATCACTTGTAAGAAGGATCATCTCAAGAAGGTTATCAAGACCTTCTCTTGACTTGGCAGATACAGGACAGAAGATTGTATCTCCACCCCAGTCCTCTGCAATAAGACCGTACTCAACAAGTTCCTGCTTAACTCTTTCGATATTTGCACTTGGTTTATCTATCTTGTTAACAGCAACGATAATCTGAACACCAGCTGCTTTCGCATGGTTTATAGCCTCAACTGTCTGTGGCATAACACCGTCATCAGCTGCAACTACAAGGATAGCAATATCTGTTGCCATAGCACCACGAAGTCTCATAGAAGTAAATGCTTCGTGTCCAGGTGTATCAAGGAAGGTTATCTTCTTGCCATTTGCTTTAACCATGTAAGCACCGATGTGCTGTGTAATACCACCAGCCTCACCTTCAGTAACGCTAGTCTCTCTGATAGCATCAAGAAGCGATGTCTTACCGTGGTCAACGTGACCCATAACACAGACTACTGGTGGACGTGTTACAAGGCTGTCTTCTGGATCTTCGATATCCTTAAGTGCTTCCTCAACAAGATCTACCTTAACCTCTTCCTCACATATAATGTTGTACTCAAGAGCTATGAGTTCAGCTTCTTCATATGTAAGTTCTGTATTAACTGTATACATCTTTCCTTCAAGGAAGAGCTTCTTGATAAGGGCATTTACAGGCTGCTTGATCTTTGAAGCAAACTCGCTGAGAGTAAGTGATTCAGGAAGTGTAATAGTTTTGATTGTTTCCTCTTCCTTCTTCTCCTGCTTCTTTACAGGCTTCTTCTTTCTCTCGCCCATCTCATCCATATCACGGAAATCGTTCTTCTTATTTCTGCGATCATCGCGTTTTCCGGCACGAGTCTCTCTTCCTTCTCTACGAGCTTCCTTCTCCTTATCCTTGGATTTGTCGCCCTTTCTTGAAGACTTCTTACCGTCCATAGGAGCTTCAGATGATTCTGATCTTCCGTCTCTCTTTCTCTTATCACCACGATCGTCTCTGGAGTTTCTTTCTCCCTCGTCCTTACGTGGTCCACGAGATCTATCGTTCTTAGCTCCTCTGTCTTCACGATCATTTCTATCTGATCTAGGAGCCTTATCCTTTGATTCAGGCTTTCTAGGCTTATCAGTCTTTGCAGGCTGTTTAGCTTTCTCTTCTTCCTTTGCCTGAACTGGCTTTTCTTCTTTAACTTCTTCCTTTACAGGAGCTTTTTCTACTTCTTTCACTTCTTCCTTCTCAGGAGCCTTCTCAACTACTTCTGTCTTCTCTTCAACAACTGCAGGAGCCTCTTTCTTTTCAACAACAGGCTCTTTCTTCTCCTCTACTACAGGAGCAGCTTCTTTAACAGGTTCTACTACAGGTGTTTCCTTAACCTCTGCTACTGTCTTAACTTCTTCTTCCTTCTTCTCTACTGTTTCCTTAACAGCCTCTTCCTTCTTCTCTGGAGCCTTTGGCTTTGGAACTATTACGGCATCAGGTCTTGTAGATGCTGTAAGTCTTCTTCCTCCAGGTCTTACAGGTGAAGCAGGCTTCTTAGCTGCTGCCTTAGTTGATGATGATGGCTTCTTTGTTCCATCTGCCTTAGCAGCATCAGTTTTTGTTCCTGTAGATTTCTTAGAAGTCTTTGTTGTAGTCTTTGCAGCAGGCTTTGCGGCTGGTGCCGGCTTAGCTGCTGTAGCTGACTTTCCTGTTATTCTAAGCTTAGCATATTCCATAAGGTCATCGTCAATATTACTGAGCGCTCTGAGTCCGTCTTTCTTCTTACTCAGTAGCATTATTATCTGATTAGGTGTGACCTGCTTTCCGGTCTCCTTGGTTAGTTCTTTTGCAAAATCGCTTATTCTCATTCGTTACCTCCAAATCTTTTCAAAAACTGAGTACTAAAATCATCATCAGTGATTGCAACAACCGATCTTTCATTCTTACCGATCAGGCGTCCCAGTTCATCTTTTTTTCCAAATATTTCATATCTGATTCCGCGGTAGTTACATTTGTCCATGAATTTTTTCTTGGTATTATCAGATGCATCTTCAGCTATTATCACGAAACCTGCTTTACCACTTAAAACAGCTTCTTCACTCTGAAATTCACCCGACGCAACCTTACCGGCTTTCATGGCTATGCTCAGCAGACTGATCTTGTAGTTATTCATATCTGCTATGCATGCGTCTCTCGTCTCGGAATCAATTATTCCATCCTCGTATGCTTTTGAGATACAGGTCCCGTTCCTGCATATATATGCGCCTCTGCCGCGCTTCCTGCCGGTTTCATCCAGAGCTGCTTCTTCAACTTCCGTATTCCTTCCGGACACGATGATTCTCATCATCTCGGACTTCGACTTCTCACTGTCGCATATAACACATTTTCTGATAGGAACCCTTCCTCTGTTCTTCTTTTTAGTACTCAATATGTCTCCTTTTAAGAATTTAGGTTCACACCTTATTATTCTGCATCTTCAGAAGTCTCTGCCTCTGCTGCATCATCTGTCTCTTCTACAGGTGCCTCTGTGTCATCGATTACATCGCCAACTTCCTCAACAGCTGCGTCAATTGACTCATCTGTAATTCCTTCTTCTTCCTCATCATAGTACTCTTCATAGTACTCATCTTCTTCAGCAGCCTGACTTTCACTCTTGATATCAATCTTGTATCCTGTAAGTCTGGCAGCAAGTCTGGCGTTCTGACCTTCCTTACCGATGGCAAGTGAAAGCTTCTCATCTGGAACTACGACTCTTGCAAACTTCTCATCATCGTATACGTCAACTGATACAACTGGTGAAGGTCTGAGGGAATTCTGAATGAAGATAGCTGGGTTTTCATCCCACTCGATAACGTCTATCTTCTCTCCACCCAGATCGTCTACTACATTATTTATACGATTGCTGTTAAGTCCTACACATGCTCCTACTGCATCTACATCAGGATCATTTGACCATACAGCAAGCTTTGAACGTGAACCTGCTTCACGAGATATGCTCTTGATCTCAACTGTTCCGTCTGAGATCTCAGCAACTTCTCTCTCGAAAAGCTTTCTTACAAGATCAGGATGTGTTCTGGATGTAACTATTCTGAATCCACCCTTCTCATTCTTTTTAACTTCTACTACATAAAGCTTGATTCTGTCTCCAATACGATATCTCTCGCCTGGGATCATTTCCTTGGCACTGAGAATTGTATCTGTTCTGTCGTCAAGGCTTACGCTGAGATTGTATCCAACATATCTCTGAACGATACCTGTTATGATCTCCTTCTCCTTTGTCTTGAAGTACTCATAAACAGCAGCCTTTTCCTTCTCTTTTATGTTCTGGAGGATAATTCCTCTTGCCTTCTGTGCAGCAATACGTCCGAAGTCCTTTGTTGTAACTTCTGAACGAACTTCCTCACCAACCTGGCAGTCAGGATCAATATGACGCGCATTTTCAAGAAGTATGTCTGTATGAGGATCCTGAATCTCCTCTACTACGACCATGTTAGCGAAAACCTTGATATCTCCGGTTTCTCTGTCCATGTTTACTTCAACTCCATCCTTGCCGAAATCCTTCTCGCAAGCAGATCTGATAGCATTCTCAATGGACAGTATCATCTCCTCTTTGCTAATGTTCTTCTCCTTTTCCAGCATGTTTAATGCATCAATTATCTCTGACATCATATCCTCCTTATATCTTAATCTTAAATGTTTTCTTACTCAAATTAACGGTTACTTATATAGAATTATTATTTACTTACACTTAATCCTCGAACTCAAGTCTCACCATGGAAATGTTTTCTCTACTGAAACTCATCTTCTCTCCATCCTCAGGAACGATAGTGAGTGACTTGTCATCAAAGCTGTCCAGTCGACCGATCATCTCTTTGACTTCATTTTCCTTCTTATAAAGTCTGACCTGTACAAGTCGTCCTATACATCTCTCAAAGTCGCGGTCTTTCTTCAGTCTTCTGGTAAGTCCCGGAGAGCTGACTTCAAGTATGTATGCTTCCTCGATAAAGTCATCCTCATCCAGCTTCGCCTCGAGCGCTCTGCTGATAGTTACACAGTCATCTATGGTGATGCCGCCTTCCTTATCCGCATAAACCCTCAGATAGAAGTCTGAACCTTCTTTAACATATTCTGTATCCCAGAGTTCATATCCTCCAGCTTCCAGAATAGGCATAACCAGTTCTTCTGTCTTCTTCTCAATATCTGCTTTTTTCAACTTTTTCTCCTTTATCATTAGGCAAAAGTAAAAGTGGATTCGGAATCCGAACCCACTCTAGCTTTAACTATTATGTAAATCATATTTTAACACATTTTCGAGAAAATGCAAGTAAATATTTGATTACTCTGTAACAATACCATTAAGAGACTTAACCTTTAAGTCAGGATCTCCTGTTGCCTCTATTCCATCAAAGTTGTCATCACAGATCCAAATAAGTCCATCGAAAACCATGATTCCCTGACCATTTGAACCGAGAATACTAGCATCTCCTTCTGTTATTGAATCAACAAATGTCTGAGCTACTGTTGCATTTCCCATAAGTGTAACAAACTCATCTTTGTCAGCAACCTCAGTTGAACCGATGTTTATAGGATAGCGAAGCTTATCTCCAAGGCTATCCCAAGAAGAATTCTTTACATCATTAACAACGCCCTCAACAAATGCCTGAACATCAGCCTTTGTAGCATTTGAAGCGCCCGGAAAATCAGGATCTTCATTCTTGAAAGTATCATCTTTTCCTTCTACATTATCACTTGTTGGATTATCAAATTGTGTATCTTCGACAGCAACCACGGTACATCCAGATAGATCACCTTCTTCAAGATAACTATCATCTTCTGATTCAAATTCTACATCAAAATCTTCATATTGCAGATATCCACGATACTTACCATTTTCATCTGCTCCAGCTACAGGATGAATCTTGATAGGGTCACCTATTGCATCTTTTAATTCAGCGCAGCTTTTTCCTATAAATCCTTCTGCTTCACTTCTTTTTGAAGCATTAGAATCATCTTTCTTATCATCAGCCTTTGCTTCTGTCTCTGATGCAGTCTTACTAGCTTCTGTTGTAGCTTCTGTAGTTGTTGCTGTTGTTGTCTTCTCTTCTGTTGTTGCTGCTGTTGTTGCCTGAGTTGTAGCCTCTGTTGTTGTCTCAGCTGCATTTCCGCATGCACAAGATGCCATCATAACACCTGCAAGTGCGACTATTACTAAACTTCTCTTTTTCATGTTTTTCCCTCCTTGTAACCATTTCAACGGTTACTGTAAATATTTTACAAAATGATAATATAGACTCAACTTTCATCTGAATAGTATCATTTTTGTTGAGATTATATTTCATTTTTGTTTTTTTTCTATTTATTTTTTATTATCATTTTATTAGCAATTTATTATAACTCTATTAAATTCTTCGGAGAATGCGCCAACGGCTCGCATCCCGACTCTGTTATAAGAATCATATCCTCTATCCTTACACCGAATCTATCAGGAAGATATATACCTGGTTCATCAGTCTCGATCATTCCCGGTCTCACTATAGAAGTATCTCTTGTATTAAATGCAGGAGACTCATGTATATAGAGACCAACACCATGACCTAGACCATGGCCAAAATACTCTCCATAACCCTGTGCAGTGATATAATCTCTGGCAATCCTGTCTACATCCTTACACATCATTCCAGGTCTGAGTTCCTCAAGAACAGCAAGCTGAGCTGAGAGTACTATGTTATATATCTTCTTCTGCTCATCATCAGCCTTTCCTATACATACCGTTCTTGTCATATCAGAACAGTAACCCTTATATATACAGCCGAAATCCATTGTCAGGAAATCGCCATTCTCAAGCTTTTTCTCAGAAGGAATAGCATGTGGCATTGAGGAATTCTTACCCGATGCTGCAATAGTATCAAATGAAAAACCTTCAGCACCATGCTTCTTCATGCTGTACTCGAGTTCAGCCGCAACCTCTAGCTCTGTCATACCAGGCTTAAGAATCTCCAGAATGTCATCAAATGCAAGGTCACCTATACGTTCTGCTCGACGTAGAAGTTCAATCTCTTCTAAAGACTTGATCTGACGAGGTTTCATCAGAGTATCATTGAGAGGTTTTAATTCTATCTCTTTAAAAGCCTCTCTGAGACCAATATATGCAATATAACTGATAGATTCATTCTCAAATCCAAGACTCTTAACAGAGTCTTTAT
>JAFYHN010000005.1 GCA_017539165.1 Eubacterium sp. | reverse complement strand
GTTTGTGTTGATTTCTCAACTATCCTTTGTCATAGTTAAACGTTAACGTTTACCATTCCAAAACTTACTGTTCTTATTTGGATTCGTTCAATTCCGAATATTCTTATTTAAAAGAATTTTCGGGGTTGTCATCATTATTAAGTTATTAAAGACCATCGCTTTTTCGAGTCTTGTAAAAATTCTCGAAACCCGCTGTTTTACTAGCTTTCTGAGTGTTTCTCAGCAGCTGTATCAGCGACAGCTTGTTTATAATACTACTATAGTTTCGAAATGTCAACAGTATTTTTGCAATTTTTTTTTTTTTTTTTTGATACTGTCACTTTTTCTTTTTATGGGTGTTTTTACCAATAGTTTTTGTGCACTTTTTCTTTACATAATATCTTCTGGCTCATTTTACGCCCACAAAGATATTACACAGGAATATAATCCATTCAAAATTACTATTCATGGTTAACTCTACAAATATTAAAAGTCGGCAGTTTTGATTCCTGCCGACTCAATAATATACTTATTCATTTCCTTCCATCTTAGAAAGCTTAGCTGCCTGGTCAGCTGCAGTAAGAGCATCAATAAACTCGTCAATATCCCCATTGAGAACTTCATTAAGTCTATATGATGTAAGTTTTATTCTGTGATCAGTAACACGGCTCTGAGGGAAGTTATAAGTACGAACCTTCTCAGATCTGTCTCCCGATCCAATCTGGCTTCTTCTAGCCTCTGATTCTGCATCGTGCGCTTTCTGGATTTCAAGATCATAAAGTTTTGTTTTAAGAAGAGCAAATGCTTTAGCCTTATTCTGAATCTGAGACTTCTCAGTCTGGCTATATATAACAATACCTGTAGGGTAATGTGTAAGACGCACAGCTGAGTCAGTTGTATTTACGCACTGTCCACCATTTCCTGATGCACGCATAACATCAATACGAATATCTTTTTCATCTATCTGAATATCGACATCCTCAGCCTCAGGCATGATTGCTACCGATGCTGCAGATGTATGGATACGTCCACCTGATTCTGTCTCAGGGACTCTCTGAACGCGGTGTACACCACTCTCATATTTGAGCTTAGAGTATGCTCCCTTACCTTTGATCATAAATGTAACATCTTTAAGTCCACCAATACCTGTATCATCTATAGATATAACTTCAATCTGCCATCTATGTTTCTCTGCATAATGCTGATACATACGATAAAGTTCGTACGCAAAAAGAGCTGCTTCTTCTCCACCTACACCTGCACGAATCTCGACAACAACATTCTTATCATCATTTGCATCTTTTGGAAGAAGAAGGATCTTGAGTTCCTGCTCACATCTCTCAATATCCTTTTTCGCATTATTAAGCTCTTCTTTGGCGAATTCCTTCATCTCCTCATCTGATTCCTCGTCAAGGATCATAAGGCTTTCTTCCTCAGTCTCTTTTGCCTGCTTATACTCCTTATACTTTTCAACGATTGGAGTTAGATCACTCTGCTCCTTCATAAGCTTTCTGAATCTCTCCTGATCATTTACTACATCAGGATTAGATAATTCATTCATTATCTGTTCAAGCTTCGCTACGAGTTCTTCCAATTTATCAAACATTTTTCTCAAACCTTTCTAAATATATATCGCATCAACCAGTTACAATAACTCTAAAGATATGCGGTAACAACCCTGTCCAGATTATTCATATCTTTAAATACACGAATATCACTAAACCCTGCAGACTTCAGCATATCTCTTACATCGAGATACTGTTCACTTCCTATCTCTAGCACAAGGTATCCACCTTCCTTAAGAAAATCCGGAGCCTCTCCTGCTATAGTTCTGTAAAATGCCAGACCATCTCTTGTTCCATCAAGAGCAAGCTTCGGTTCAAAATCTCGCACTTCCTTCATCAGATAAGCTATATCTCCAGATCTGATATATGGTGGATTACTTATGATCGCGTCATACTTCTCTATAGGTTTCCCATTCTCATCACGAAAAGCTTCAAACATATCACTTTTCACAACACGAACATTCGAACCAAGAGCTTCTGCATTTTCAGTAGAAAGTTTCAGAGCATCATCGGATATATCGACCAATGTCACTTCATCATCATATCCATCCTTGTGACGTTCCAGTTCGTATGAAATGCCTATACATCCTGAACCGGTGCACAGATCCATAACCTTCATATTACGGTCATATCCCATTTCAAGCGCATTTAAAACAGCCAGCTCTGAATCATATCTTGGAATGAGGACATTTTCACGGCACATAAACTTGTAATCCATAAAATATGTAAAACCGATGAGATACTGAAAAGGATAGTGCGTCGTTCTTTTCCTGATAGCACGCATATATCTTCCTATAGTAAACTCATCCAATTCATCCTTCAGTCTGGCGTATATACTGGAAAGATCTTCGTCCAGTATCACCGACAGCAAATGTCTCGCTTCCGGAGTGCTGTTATCTATCCCGGCACTATCTAGTATCCTTGCCGCTCTGTTTATTACTCCGGAAATAGTTTTATCAGATTTTTGAACGATAATATCTGACATACTTTACTCCATTTCAAAATATCTATTCAAAGCTGTTATTTCTGACACATTCTGTATATTCATGCCAGTCAACAACTCCCTCTACTGATCTAATGGCCACTTCCACCATATCATCATCTGGTTCTTTTGTAGTAAGCCTCTGGACCCAAAGCCCGGGAGCACTAAGAAATCTTGATATGAAATTATCATGCAATCCTGCATATCTGATAAACTCATAAGAGATTCCAGCTATAACCGGAACTAAAAGTATTCTCGAAACAAGTCTGAGAAGAAGCGTATCTGTTTTGACAAACATGAATACTGCAATACTTATAAACATAACGATAAAAACAAAACTTGTTCCGCATCTTCTATGGAATCTTGTGTGCTTCTGTACATTTGCTACAGTCAGATCATCACCTGCTTCCATGCAGTTTATGGTCTTATGTTCAGCACCATGATACATAAAAGTTCTTTTAATATCCTTCATAAATGAAATACACACAACATAGCCCATAAATATGAGCAGTCTGAGTATACCCTCTGCAAGATTAACTACCATCTCACTATCAGTTACTTTATGAAGAAAATTCGCAATAAATGCAGGAAGAAGCATAAATATACCAATAGTGATGGCAAGTGTCACTATAAGTGTACCTACCATATAAAATGTATCTCCTGAAGATTTTTTTTCAGATTCTTTATTATTTGTCTCTATGTTCTGAGAATCCGTTTTAACTCCCTCTTCTTCCTCAAGCATATATTCGGATGAATCCATAAGAGTTTTCATTCCTATATATAATGACTCGATAAAATTCACAACCCCTCTCAGGATTGGTATCGTCAGAACCTTATATCTCTCACCCAATGACTTGTATTCTGTCGTCTTAACTTCTATCTCTTTATCGGGTTTCCTCACAGCCAGCGCATATGAGTCTGGCCCCTTCATCATGACTCCCTCAAGAACTGCCTGCCCACCTATACTAACTCTCTTCATATTATACTCACCTTCGTCTTTCAGTCATCGTTTAAAATTAACACAAAGCGGCAGTTCGAGAATACCAGAAATATCCTCAACTGCCGCTTCAATCGTTAATTGTACAATTATCTAGTTGTTTGACTGTACGCCGTACTTCTTGTTGAACTTATCTATACGTCCACGAGCCTGGATAGCCTTCTGCTGTCCTGTATAGAATGAATGACACTTTGAACAGATTTCAACATGGATATCTTCCTTTGTTGATCCTGTAACAAACTCATTACCACAGTTGCAAACAACCTTAGCCTGATAATAATCTGGATGTATTCCCTCTCTCATAATAATCTCCTCTTTCTCTACGTAACGTATATGCAACACATGCCTAACGGCCTCGATTGCATACCAGCAACGTTCCCATATTAGCATAGCAATAATCAGAAATCAAGTATTTTTTCTTGACTAATTTAGGAACATTATATTTTTCATGTTTCTGAAAGGAATTTTTTAATACCTCTCATGTTGTTTTTAGCATCATATCTTCCAAGCTTATACATTCTCTTTATCTTTTCAATATCTGTCTCGGAACGCGCTACTTTAAAAGATCTAGATGGTCTTATAACAAATGCATTACCCTTCTCAGATTCTTTCTGCACATATGCAAGCTCACTGTTATAATCAATATATCTTCTCTCACATGTATCAAGATATTCAGGATAATTCTTGTATACCTTCTTCATTATAGGCATACTGTGATCTGGTTTCTTTACGAATCCATCGGGACGGGTAAGTATTACTATATTCTTACTGAACCCTCTTTCCTGCATAGCTTTTAGCGGAATACTATCGGCAGAGCCGCCATCCAGAAGCTTCATCCCTTTATATTCAACCACCTTTGAAACAAGCGGCAATGAGGCAGATGCTTTTACTGCATCCATCTGAGTTTCAACATCGGTGATTGGAATGTATTCTGCTTTTCCAGTCTCAAGGTTAGTGGCAACACTAAAAACTCTGAATCCTTCCGCTGTGCGTTTTCTGAACTTTTCAAAATCCAAAGGTGCCAGTCTCTTTGGTATATCATTATAACAGAATTCATCTTCACATACATTTCCTGTTTTTATAAGAGACTGTATACTCATGAAGCGCTTATCACTTCTGTACTTAACAAAATATCTGATATTTCTTGCATACTGTTCTGATACATATGATATTCCATGAATGATCCCGGCCGATACCCCGATAAGGCCATCAACCTTTATTCCTTCCTGAAGCATCTCATCCAGGATACCCGAGGTATAAATACCTCTCATACCGCCCCCTTCAAGCACTAAACCAGTTGCCATACAATTCATCTCCTCCTTTGTAGTGCAAAATAATAGAACTATTTTAATTTGAGCTGCATCATAACAGGATTATGATCTGATGGGGCAAAAAGAGTTTCAACGGTCTGTAATGCACTAACTTCTATATTATCTGAAACTATAAATCCATCTATCATATAATACTGAAAACCATTTCTGTCAGCTCCACTTATAGGACGATCAAGAGATCTGCATGTAGGTTTTGAATTATCCATCTCAAACTGGAAATGTTCTCCAAAAACGCTCGTATCAATCTCTCCACACTTCCACATTCCATCATATTCCGGATACATACTCGTATCTATACTAGAGAACTTCTGATTAAAGTCTCCACCAGCGATAACATAATTACCCTTATCATATTCCTCCTGAAGAAAAGCTCTAAGCTGTTCGGTCTGAGCAGCCTTTCCTTCACCGTTATCATATGCTTCAAGATGAAGATTCACTAGAACCAGTTCTTTTCCTGTCTCAGCTCCTTCAGCATTTTTTACCGGTATTCTATTCACAAGAAGACATCTCTTTAGATTGATCGTTCTTATAGGCCAGCTAAAAGGGCAAGGCAGGCTGATTCTCTCAGCATCAGATACACTGTACTTCGAAAAAATAGATATACCTGCATTTACTTTACCTATCGTATCCGGTATAGGATATGGAACATAATTAACTTTGAAGTTATATGCAAATGATGTACTGTATCCATTTCCTGCACCATTATCTTTTGCAGATTCTGATACATTTTCAATCTCGACTTTGACATCATCGCCAAGAATATTCTGCATTTCTTGCATTTCCGGAATCTCAGAATCACTTTGATTATCAAGCATTTCTGACAGACCATCACTCAGTTCAACAAGCTCATCCTTGTTGTATGAACGATCTGCATCTCTATCTATTTCCTGGAAAAAGAGAATATCAGGATTAGCTGCCATAATGGTACCCTTCATCCCGGCAATATTCACATCTCTTCTCTCTGGTGTCGCTGTGATAACATTTGTTCCACCATCCATGAAAAAGTCAGCATTATCACCCAGACATCCATAGCCGATATTCCAGGTCATGATTGAGAATTCATCCCCTTCGGTCAGGTTCTTAGCAGAACCATGAGTATCATCAACACTAACCTTTTCAACAGCCTCAGGCTTATATTCTACTGCTGTAAGCCATCCCAGGAATCCAAGAAATGCTATGATTATCACTCCCAGGATTATCCCTATAACTTTGAAAAACTTTTTAACTGCCCCACCTTTTTTCTTATCACTGTTTTTGCTCATTTTCTCTGTCCTTTTTTACGGAATTTTTATAAATCTGGCATCCATATTAAATGAAGTATAAGCCTTTGAATCATAGTAGCCATACTGCCACATTATAGTCTTATCGTTAATATCGACTACAGGCCTTACCGAACGATAATGACTGTCTTTATAGCTCGTCTTTGAAATATCTCTGTCCAGATGAAAATCTTTGATAGTTTTTTCAACATATTTTTTTTCAATCGGCTCTGTATCAGTATGTTTGATTTCGTCATCTTCTACTTCTTCTTTTATAGTTCTCTCACCAAACTTCATAGTTTCCACATGATCAATGCAGTCATTTCCATAACTTACAACTATATTGTCTTTATCTATAAAAGCTATTCCACCGAAATACTTCAACCAGAATCTATCAGACTGCGTAGCAATCTCGTATATTTCTTTATTTCTAAGTATGCTGTAATCCGCCTTGGTACCATTTACATTCCACTTACAATAAGCTATCTCAACACTATCAGGATTAGTCACCGCCACATCAAATAATCGCGTATACTTACCCTCTTCCTGCGGTATAACAACATTGAACCTCGTAGCATCTATTGATGTACCCAGCTGTCCCAGAATCGTCATATCAGAATTGTAAACCGCACCATTCGAGAAGTTTATGAATCCCATTCTGATATTATGATCAGCACTGGCCGGATTACCAGTCATGGTCACTCTGTACAACCCCGGATTTGTTGTTTCTGTAATCTTTATGTAATACTGAACCGGACCGGATATAAACTTATTCTCATTTGACCATTTTTTCAAGTCAGTACTTTTAAAGAAGTTCCAGTTTTTACTGTTACAACGATAGAATACATAATACGTTCCATTTACATTGTATACCTGTGAATAACTGGTTTTTCCGGATGCCTCCAGTTTGATTTCTTTATTAAATCTGCTGATAGACTCACTCTGAGCAGATATTCTCACATGAATAAACTTATCCTTATCATGACCACTGGCGAAAACTGCCATGATTCTTCCGTCTTTAAGTACATTTACCGAACAGGAATTATGATCATCAGCATCCGTCAGAGCAAGATTGGTCTTTATTACTGCACCCGTATTCATATCATAGGAACCCACTCCTATGTAGCCAAGACTTGTTGTATAACCAAAATAGCTCTTGTCTCTTATTCCCTTATATGACACCATCTGTGGATATGACCACCAAGTCCAGCATACATCCTCTGGGCCATAATTACTTTCATTTATAGAAAAGTTCTGTACACCCTCAGTGATTTCGTAATTCTTCTTAGCACACCAATCCGAATACATACCATCTGAAACACTTCTCATAGTGATACTATATGTATCCTGTGGCTGTATATTTTTGATGGTGTAACTTTTTTTATCAGTTCCAAAAGAAGTAGTAACTGTTGTTTCTCTATTAGTATATTGAAGCTGATATTTTTTAGCACCTTTAGCTTCATTAAACTCAATAACGAGTTCATTGTAATTGTCTACATATATATTTTTAATAGCAGGGGCTTTTAACCTGATGATTTTCTTCGGAAGCTTATCTCCTATACATTTTCCATTATATGCACAAACCGCATAATCAAAAGATATTCCTTTCTTCGTCTCAACAGCTTTGTCGACATATGAAGTGTCTGTAGTAGAAACTATTTTCTTAAACTTTTTTTTACCACTGCGCCTTCTATAGATATAGTACCCTTTAGCACCCTTTAGCTTTGACCAGCTGATCTTCACTCCGGCCGATTTATTTTCCAGCTTGGGAGTAATCTTTTTAAACTGCTTTACTGTAACTATACATTTATAATTTTTCCCGTTACACTTCGCAATTACACTTGTTTTCCCCGCCTTCTTAGCTGTAACCACACCATTCGATGATACCGTAGCTATCTTTTTATTCTTTACTACCCACTTAACCTTTTGAGGAGCGTTCTTCAACTTCAATGACACTTTATTTCCAACATATACTGTCACCGAAGTTTTGCTGATTGCAACTTTACCTGCTGCACGCACCATACTCACATCTGATCGTCCCATATTTTCCGTCGACGCTAATACACTTGCCAGTATCAGCAAAACCATCACCAACACTCTTCTTATTTTTTTCAATTTTGCACCGCCTTTTAATACTTTTAATACTTCTTTAGCTTATAATCCTTAAAATGATCTAAGGACTATAGCTATTCCTATACAGATAAGAATCACTCCGCCTATAACTGAAGCTTTTCCCTCCAGTTTTGTTCCAAACGCTGCTCCTATCTTTACACCAAAAGCACACATTATAAATGTCACCACTCCGACGATCATCGAACACACCAACGCCATGGCTGCATCGTAATCTGCTATCGCAAATCCAACAGAAAGCGCATCTATTGATGTTGCTATACCCTGAATAATAAGCTCTTTCTTTTCCAGTTTTACTTCTTCTTTGTCATCCTCGTCATTCCATCCCCTGATTCCCTCATAGAGCATCTTGCCTCCTATAAAACATAAGAGACCAAGTGCCACCCAGGGAATAAATGGTTCGATAACCTTAAAGTATTCCACTGCTTTATGAACGAGAAACCATCCTATCAATGGCATAAGAAACTGAAAACCTGCAAATGTCAGTGCTATGCCCAGCAACTTCTTCAGTTTCATCTTAGGTTCATTAAGTCCATTTACCATAGAAACAGAAAGAGCATCAACTGCAAGACCTATTCCGAGAAAGATGCTCGTCGATATAAATATTATATTCATAAAAAGACTCCTTTTGGCATATAACATTCCTGTTATGATAACATATTTACATAATATATAAAAGAAAAAGTATGAACTTGCCGTTATTATCAAAAATGTGGTATTATTGAGGTTGATTTTTTTATACATAAAACATGGAGGTAACTAGTCAATGAGCAACATTCCGTATAAGATCTATCTGGAAGAAAATGAGATGCCAACACAGTGGTATAACGTAAGAGCTGACATGAAGAAAAAACCGGCTCCAATCCTCAATCCAGGCACATTACAGCCTGTAACTCTTGATGAGCTGTCAGGAATATTCTGCAGAGAACTCGCTATGCAGGAACTAGATGATACAACACCTTATTTCGATATTCCGGAAGAGATCAGAAATTTCTATAAGATGTACCGTCCATCTCCTCTCGTAAGAGCATACTGCCTTGAGAAGAAACTCGGAACACCGGCACATATCTACTATAAGTTCGAAGGAAATAATACATCAGGAAGCCACAAGCTGAACTCAGCTATTGCTCAGGCATACTACGCTAAGAAGCAGGGACTTAAGGGTGTTACTACAGAAACAGGTGCAGGTCAGTGGGGAACAGCACTTTCTATGGCTTGTTCATATTTTGATCTTGACTGTCAGGTATATATGGTTAAGGTTTCCTACGAGCAGAAGCCATTCAGACGCGAAGTAATGCGTACATACGGAGCTCAGGTTACACCTTCTCCTTCAATGAATACAGAAGTTGGCCGTAAGATAAATGCAGAGTTCCCAGGAACTACAGGAAGTCTTGGATGCGCTATCTCAGAGGCCGTTGAAGCTGCTACAACTCAGGAAGGTTACAGATACGTTCTCGGATCAGTTCTTTCTCAGGTACTTCTTCATCAGTCAGTTATCGGTCTTGAGACAAAGGCTGCACTCGACAAGTACGGCATCAAGGCAGACATGGTAATCGGATGTGCAGGTGGTGGTTCAAACCTCGGAGGTCTTATATCTCCATTTGCCGGTGAAATGCTTCGTGGTGAGGCAGATTATGAGATAATCGCTGTTGAGCCTGCTTCATGTCCAAGTCTTACAAGAGGTGTATATGCATACGACTTCTGCGATACAGGAAAGGTATGTCCTCTCGCTAAGATGTACACACTCGGAAGTGGATTCATCCCATCAGCTAACCACGCAGGTGGTCTTAGATATCACGGAATGAGTTCTGTTGTATCAGAGCTTTATGATCAGGGACTTCTTAAAGCAAGAAGTGTTGAACAGACAAGTGTATTCCAGGCAGCTGAAGAATTCGCACGCGTTGAGGGTATTCTTCCAGCACCTGAATCAAGCCACGCTATCAGAGTTGCTATCGATGAAGCACTTAAATGCAAAGAAACAGGCGAAGCTAAGAATATCGTATTCGGTCTTACAGGAACTGGTTACTTCGATATGGTTGCATACCAGAAATACAACGATGGCGAGATGAGTGATTACATCCCAACAGACGAAGATTTACAAAAATCAATTTCTACACTTCCAAAGGTAGACTAATACGTTCTAAAGTATTATAATAGATTAATTGAAATTTATATATTATATGGGAGGAACAGAAAAATGTTCGGATTTGGTGTACTTATTGAACAACTTAAGAAAAATCCAAAAACTATTGTATTCTCAGAAGGCGAAGATCCTCGTATTCTCGAGGCCGCTTCAAGACTCCTCGCAAGTAATTTCCTGGAGCCAATTCTCGTCGGAAATCCCGAGAGAATTCATGCAGCTGCAGAAGGTGCAGGCTTTAATATAAGAGGCGCTAAGATAATCGATCCTGAAAACTTTGAAGACATGGACAAGATGGTTGCAGAATTCGTTGAGCTTAGAAAGTCTAAGGGTGTTACACCTGAGCAGGCTAAGGAAGCTCTCAAAGCTGCCAACTACTTCGGTACTATGCTTGTAAAGATGGGATACGGTGACTGCCTCCTCGGTGGAGCAACATACTCTACGGCTGATACAGTTCGTCCTGCTCTTCAGCTTATCAAGACTAAACCAGGAAACAAGATCGTATCTTCTTGTTTCATCCTTGTTCGTCCAGGCGCTACAGGCCAGAACGAAGTTCTTGCTCTTGCAGACTGCGGTATCGTAATAGAGCCATCAGAGGACGACCTTGTAGAGATAGCAAGTGAAACAATCAAGTGTGCTAAGCTCTTCGGAGTAGACCCTAAGGTTGCATTCCTCAGCTTCTCAACAAACGGATCAGCTAAGGGTGATGATGTTGATAAGATGCGTAACGCTGCAAAGAGAACAAAGGCTCTTCACCCTGACATTCCTATCGACGGAGAAATGCAGTTCGATGCTGCTGTTTCACCTAAGGTTGCAGAGAAGAAGTTCCCTGGTTCAGAAGTTGCAGGTCATGCTAACACATTTATCTTCCCTGACATCAACGCTGGTAACATTGGTTACAAGATAGCTCAGAGAATGGGTAACTTCGAAGCATTCGGACCTATCCTTCTCGGACTTAACTCACCTATCAATGACCTTTCACGTGGATGTACAGCTTCTGAAGTATATTCAATGGCTATCATCACAGCCGCTTTCGCAACAGAGCTGTAAGATAGTTAATAAAACGAATCAATTTAAATACTTATAATAAGACCGGCAACCGAGATATTCTCGATTGCTGGTCTTTCTTTTGGTCATTATTATAAAACTACTATATATTCTTCTTTTTATTCTTCTCCGTTCATATACTTCTGGAGATAATCTCTGTTCTGCTCAAGATCTGGTACAAGCACATCCATTCCATCAATGTAATCGCCATAGTACGTATCTTCTACAGGGATAATATGACTCTTCATCTCACCTCCGGTTATGATTCCAAAGGCAACTCTCATCATTCCCCAAGTACCGATATCTGTAGCTATACTTGGTGCTGCCTTGGTAGCCATTTTGTATCCACTGATAAAATGTCCATGTTTAACTCTGCTTACTGATGCAGCTATAACTTTTCTCTGTCTTTCTGTTCTATCCCAATCTGAATTACCAATATATCTTATACGTGAATATGCAAGAAGCTGACTTGGTGTAAGTCTGTTCTTTCCCTCATGAAGATCCCATACTTCATCTGAAGCATCGTTATTTGACCCGAATCCTGGATTCTCATTCATATATTGCGCTTCTTCCGCCGTAAGATCCATATCAAGATCACCTACAGCTGTCATAGCCTCGAGGAATCCGTCAAAATCAACCTTAGCATTTCCATCTATAGTTATACCAAAATTCTCTTCTATAGTCTGATCAAGAAGATCTATTCCTCCATATGCATACGCTGCATTAATTCTATCTCCACCATATCCAGGAATATCCACATACATATCACGCATAAGTGATGTCATAGATACACAGTTTTTCGTGGTATTGATCGACATCAGTATCATACTGTCGGTACGCTGACCACTCTGACCATCTCTTGCATCCTCTCCTATCAGAAGAACATTTACGATACCTTTCTTCATGGCAGTCGGTCTCTTAGATACTTCACTGTCCAGATTCTTAAATCTTCTTGTTATATTACCTATAGCAAGAGCAAATACAAGCAACAAGATAAGAAGTATAGCCACTAATCTGCGGAAAAACTTGGCCGCAGGACTTTTCTTCTTTTTCTTCTTTGATTTTTTATCGTCACGACCATCTTTACGATTCTTAAGAGATTCACTCTCCTCGCGACTCTTTCTTCGTCTTCTTTCTTCGTACTCTCTGTCATCATCATAATCAGAATCATAATCGTCATCCTCATATGAACTTATGAACTCCTCATCACTTACCGCCTGATCCGGATCAAAAGTACGTTTTCTAGGCTGTGAAGCCTTACTATTCTTTTTTTCCTGCTTTATTCTTTCCTGTCTATTTCTTTCTTCTCTATTCTTCATCTGTTGTTTCCGTTTTTCCAGCTGTTCATCATCATAACGCATATCTGGATTCTGCTGAACACTCTGACGAGTATTCGGTCTTTGTTCATTGCCAGACACAGCAAAAGCCGAATCAAGCTCCGGATCATATCCGTTTCTATCGGCTTTTCCCTGCTCGAGCTCTCGAATCCTCTGCAATTCCTGCCTCTGAAGTTCTTCAAGCTCTCTTTTTCTTCTTTCCGCTTCCTGTCGTAATCTTCCTAATTCTAAATCATCTTCGTAAGCCATTTCTATTCTCCTATTACCGGTCAGGAGTCCCATATATCCCACGGTTCCATTCCGAATTAATTAATTTCCCTCCGCATACTTATTTATTATCCTCTCCAATTCATCCCTCAGTTCGAGAAACGCTTCTACGATCTGAGGATCAAAATGAGTTCCGCTCTCCTCGCGTATGATCGACATTGCTTTCTCTATCGGAAAGCCTTCTTTATATGGACGTATTGACACCAGTGCATCAAAAACGTCTGCGACTGCCATAACTCTGGCAGATAGTGGAATCTCATATCCTTTTAATCCTTCCGGATACCCTTTCGCACTTCCGTCCCACCATTCATGATGATAGTGGGCTATATCTTCAGCCATGTGCAGATACTCCGTTGCCCCCAATGTCTCGGTAGCATTTTCCAACATCCTGAATCCTTCGCTTGCATGAGTTTTCATTATATCATACTCCTCAGGATCAAGTTTGCCAGGTTTGTTTAGTATCGCATCAGGTATCTTAATCTTACCGATATCATGTAACGGTGCAGCAATCGTAAGAGTGTTGATATAATCATCTGTCAGAGCCTCTGCGTATATCCCCTTTTCTCTCAGCCTATAGGCCAGAACTTTGCAGTACTCTGCCGTTCTCTTTACATGATTGCCAGTCGTCATATCTCGGCTCTCAACTATATCCGCAAGCGTAGTAATAATATCCACATGCAGTTTGGATATAGTCTGGGCCTGCGCGGTAGTGGTATCTATATATTCATCGATCTCCTTTACAGTCTTGGTCATCGAAACATACAGTTCCTCAATCTCATTTCCTGTATGGATATCGAGAGATTCAATTTTGGCTATGGATTTATCTCGTCCGGAATCGCTGTCATAAGCAAATCGCTGCATCTCCTTAGACATCTTATGAAGCGGAAGAACTACCCTTCTACTTACCAGTGTCATAGAAAATGAAACAATGCATAAAAGAAGTCCCAGAACAGCCGAAAGCATCTTTCCGCTGTAAAACAAGGTTTCTCTGTGCAGCACCGTTATATCATAGGTTCCTTCCGGAAATCCTTCGACTTTAGCCTCGAGATACGTCTTGTAAGATATGATAAATGCCACAAAGACGATCGCAAGTCCTGAGAAAAAGAGTATTCTCGCAACCTGCGTTCTCAGAGAACTCCTGGTTTCATAGTTCTTGCTGTTATAATTCACGATGTTCCTTCCTGACAACTCTATATACTGTTCCCTGATTTTCTTAGGAACCATCTTATATAGCGCATATGCTACCAAGATTGATATAGCTTTATCAGGTATTTCGATACAGAAATCCCCAAGTATCTGTGCCCATATTATAGGAACCCCGAATTTATGAATGATATTTACATAATCACCGGCAACATAATTACCGATTGAACATTCATAAAGAATATATGTTAGAATCGAGCACGGAATACTTAGCAGAATATAAAACGCAAGTACCACCAAAACCTTTTTTATATTATCGAAGAAGCCTTTATCCGCTGCAACGCCCGCAATAAATGCTATAAGTACATTTATGGTACCATAATAAAACGAAGAAGAATCAGAAAAGCCTCTAATTAAATTTGTCACAAATCCGACAAACATTCCAGGCGCTATTCCGCCTACGACTGCCGTAAACATTGTTCCAATGGAATCCAAATAAAGAGGAAGCCCCAGTGCAGACACAAGGTTCCCCAACAGCAGATTAAGGCCAACCCCAAAAACCGTAATAGCCGTAGTATATATTATATATTTCTTCCTACTACTTCTCATAAAATACCCCCATAGTATTCATTGAGAAAAACCAATACATAATTAATTATAGCATTTTCAGGGCAAAAAAAATAGTAAGTATTGATTATTTAGTTTATTATAGTACAATAAAAACCGGGAGAAAAAAACATGAATGACGATTACATTAAAAGAGAAAATGACTACACTACACTGGAATCTCAAGAAAAGCCATACGTAACATATGCACTTCTTATAATAAATGTTCTGGTATTTATTGCAGAAATGATAAACGGCGGAGCTGAGAACACTCAGACCCTTTTAAATATGGGCGCTGAATACTGGCCAAGTATATCCGAGGATGGGGAATGGTATAGGATGTTTACCTCTATGTTCCTTCATATCGGTATAGATCACCTTGTCGGAAATATGATCTGTCTTATCGCGATAGGACCAAATGTAGAGCATTATTTCGGACATGTCAAATATACAATCATCTATCTGCTTTCCGGACTCTGCGGAAGTTTTCTTTCTCTGTTAGTAGAACTCTTCACAATGAATTTCTATGTATCTGCAGGCGCATCCGGTGCACTGAGCGGTCTTTTTGGAGCTATGATCATCTTCTCCATGGACCCGGCAACAAAAAAATATTTTTCAAAATACAAGATAATAATATATCTTGCCCTGCTCCTGATTCCGGGATTCGGTCCGAACAGAGTAAATATCATGGCTCATCTCGGCGGAATCATCGGCGGTTTTATAATCGCATATTTTTTCTACTATACGAAAAAGAAGAAGAACAACTCCACCACACCTGAGTTTTAAGATATCCTTACCATATGTACTAACATTCCAAGCTGACTTGCATAGAATTCACCCTTGTGATAAAGGTCATCCGTCAGTTCCAGAAGCAGAAAACCATACAGGATTCTTTCATAGAAGATTGGAAATGTAACGAATCTCTTATTATATATCTTTATCTCTCTTTGAATGAAAATATCCGACATAGGACGTTTCTGTCTTGCTTTCGGAATAACATATACACTTCCTGCCTTTATTACACTGACAAGATTGATGTATTCAGGATATTTCTTCTGATCAAGGTCAGCTTTTACTACAGGTTCTTCAAACATATAAAATGCAGAATTCTGAACTCCAAGAAGATCCATAGAATTAAGTATATCCAACTGAATACTTTCCTTATTTCCGGAATAATTCATTCCTTTGATCATGAATTCTCTGAATCGACTTCTAGCTTCGATATTTTCATTATTCTCTCGTATCCTCATCTCAGATATTGATTTTATCGCATCATCCTTCATCCGGATAAACATACGATTTACAAGCACATTTTCTCTGCCATTCTGCTGATCATTGATAATACGCTGAAGTCTGGATACACTTTCAAGGAATTTCCAGACATCCGTATATTCCATGGCTCCATTCCCAAAAAAGATATCTATAAGCTGGCAGATTTCTTCGAAGTCTTCTGCACCGATATATTTCTTACTGAGGCCATCAAACATCTTGGAAAGGACCTCACAGAAAAGTCTTTTAAGATTTACACTTTCTCTCCCAATATGTTCTCCTGCATATCTATAAAAACAGTCTTCAAACATTATCTCAAAATATCTTACATTAATCTCGTCGAATTTTCTCAGAGAAAAATCAAAACGGTCATATTCATAGGATTCTCTTCCATATAACCTTGTAGGAATGACAGCAGACTCTACTTCATTTCCATCTATCTTCTCCAGAAGAAGTTCCAGAGCTTTTTGTCCCAGAGTTACAGACTGCGATCCAACAGAAGAAAGCGGTGGTATCAGTTCACCTGCTTTTCTCGTATTATCAAATCCAATAACCTGAATCTCCTTACCAGGTGTAAGCCCCTGTTTTTTCATCACATTATAAAGTCCCACAGCCGATGCGTCATTTACGCAGAATATCGCCTGTACATCCGGATTATCCCTTATCAGAGTCTCTGCAGCCTCTTCAGAATTAATCGACATATCAGAAGCCACATAAAACTTATCTTCAAACTTAATGCCGTTTTCTTCCAGAGATTCAATAAATATCTTCTTTCTTCTTACAGAATCGACATTCGCATCATATCCACCGATCATACATATCCTGTTTAATCCGCGTTTGTTGATCAGGCTGTCTATAGCTTCTCTGATACCACTTTTATTATCATAATTAACAGTTGTATATTCAGTATAATCAGACGCAATAAGAACAAGCGGCATCTTATCAAACTGTTTTAAGAAATCATGAATCTCATCATCATTAAGCTGCCACCCTATGCTTCCCATAGCAATAATAAGTCCGTCCATCTTGCATATATTTCCCAGATTATAAACGCTATTAAACATAGCATGATGTTCTGCAACACCCGTGCTCTGGTATTTCTGCACCATCAATTCTCCAGGCAGAATAGCAAGCCTTATATCACTGCTGTTTGGAATCGAATTAACTACACCATTTATTACTTCCTTGGAGAATTCATTTGATATACCACCAACGATAAGACCTATTAATTTTTCCTTATCAAATCTATCTCGCATAACATATCCCTGCTATCTTCTATACTAACTATTTAATATCTATATCAGCGGATGGTTTAGAGAAAAAGTATCCTTGAGAATAATCTATATCGTAACTTAGAAGTTTATTCTGTATCTCCTCATTCTCTACAAATTCCGCTACAATCTGTACCTGATCATTTGTTAGACCCTTCCATGTCGCGATCAATGCCAAAAGGTTTTCAGCGCCCGCATTATCACAGCAATTCCGAACTATAGAGCCGTCTATCTTGAGAATATCCACTTCAAGGTTGATAACATGCTGAAGGTTCGAAAAACCGCTTCCAAAATCATCTATGGATATCTTCCCTCCCAGCTCATGAATCTTGTCAACAAACTCGATCATACTGTTATAATCGTCTATATCTTCATTTTCCAGAAGTTCAAATATGAAATGTGAAGGATACTTGACTGTGGACAGAAAATCGTATATGTAATCTATCAGCTCCTTATTACGTATATCTCTAACGCCGAGATTGATACTCACACAGTACTCCTCTGCACCCTTGAACATCTCAAAAACTTTCTGGATCATGCTTTTGGAAATGCTGTCATATAGAACACCATAAGTTCTAGCCACATCAAGAAAACTGTTTGGATAATACAGTTTTCCATTCTCGTCCTCCAGCCTCATAAGAGCTTCATAATGAGTTATGCATTTCTTCTTATTGTCATAAATGCCCTGAAAATGTGGTATTACCTTATTATTCGCAATCGCATAATTAACTACGTCAACCATATGATAGTTTTCTTTGATGACATTTTCATCAAGAAGATCTTCATCAGCATCAACTGAATAGAATTGTAAATTCTTCTGCCACATCCTTATTTTCGCTGAATTATAAGCATTGTTATAATTCTCAACCGTGCAGTTATCCAGAACCGAAAATGCCGGCACTATGGCGATATATTTCTCATCATTATAAAACAGTATCTTCTGAAGCTCTTCCATGTCTTTTGTAAATTCCGAAAGAGCAACTCTATAGGACTGAGCTCCTATAGCGAGTGTCCAATCTTTTATATGATATATTCTGTAATTCTTTGACTTTGCGAAGTTTTCACATTTTGATATATAGTTTTTAAATGTAAGATCGATCAGATGGGTAGAGAAAACAGTTTTCATACTTGTTATTCCCGACACTTCTATCATGCATATCCGGTCTACACCTTTGACACCTATATCCATATTAAGGGCAGCCTCATTCGGAATATGTAATTCATCAGATGAAAGAATCTTGCTTTCACAATCCCGAACGTACGCTCTCATGGACTCAACAAGCTCATTATCTTTGTTCTCATTTGCTTTCTGTTCTATGATAGTCATACATCTCAGGAGCTCGTTATTATCTACGTACAGAGTTTCAGCATGCATGAATGAATATGGATTGTAGACCTGTGTAGCCTGGTCTTCACCAAGAACAGCTACAACAAATGAACCATTTACGAATCTGTTAACACCTTTGTCATTTACAATCTCACCAAATGTTATGCAGCCGCTCATATTCGAATTCTCGTAAGCAGATAGCTCCCATTTGACACAATTCGAATATACTGTAGAACGAACTATACAAGAGTATGCAAATATTGTCTCCGCTTTCTCAAATGATTCTATCTTTCTGAAAAGTGCCCTGTTATCAGAGATGATCTTCTTATCAAAGATGAACGCTTTTCTGAATTTCTGACCTTTTTTAACATAATGATTGGCTTTGATAAATGCCTTCTTCTCTTTCGTATCTATATCCGGATGTTCATCATAGAATTTTCTATTAGCCGGATTGGACTTTGGAAAAATGTCTTCAATTGATTTATTTTCGATATACGATACATATACCGGAAAGTCCGGTGAATCTACATAAGCAAATGGAAAAAGACAAGTAAGATTAGGGTTATTTCCTATTCCGGAACCTATTCCCATCTCATATCTCTTACCGGCATCTATGCCATTTACTTCCATTACCAAAGTACTGAAGGTGTCTGTTACCTCCATCTCTTCTCCGATAGGTTCTACTCCTGTAGCATAAAGACATAACGAATCAACTGAACCTCCATCTATAGCAGCAAGAATGATACCATCATCATCCCAGCCGTTCTCATCAAAAATAAATGAATACTGAGGTTCGGTTGAAAGTCCGCTTCCTGGTCCATCTGCTAGTCCTCCAAACATCTTAACTCCAGGGAACAGTTCATTACTTTTCTCGACAAATCTGTATACATCAAAGTATCCTGCAGTCAGGAAGGTAAGGAGAAACTTAGTCTTTTCTCCTATAACTGCTTCTTTTACTTTCTCGCAGAGTTCATTATAAGCCATCTGATTATCCGTATGATTTTTTAACGTGGAAAAACGCGCGGTCCTGATATGACCACGACTCATCTGAGTGATTGAAATGAGACACTGATCTGGAATAAGTTTGCCATTTGAAATAATGGCAGACGTACTGGTGCCGAAGATTTTGGCATCCGGCACTAGACTCTTTATATATCTGGCCAATTCAACAGCTTCGTCCGGAAAATGGCTTGCAGTATGTATTCTGACAAGAATATCGCCATCCGACTCGTCCAGCTTTAACTGTTCAAAAGTCTCCACAAGTCTATTTTTAGAAATGTGTTGAAAATTCCAAGTAAACATTAATTGTACCCCTCCAACTAAGTTACTTCGACCTATATAACATTCATTAACCCCATGGATAAAGTATACCACTTTATAGCATTTTATTAAATAACTTTTTACCACTCCCCTGGCGCATTTTTAGTCACCTTTATCACCGTAAGATAGTATACAATAGCCAGTGCAAATACATTCAGGACTATAGGTCCAACAAGCATCCCGTAATCATTTCTGCTGTCATATACAAAAGTAAGCATAAATGTCGGAAGATACTCCCCTATAGAAAAATGCTTCAGGATGTCCGGTGCAAAAAGAACCGTTCCAATCATCGATATAGAAGCGATAATCGGCGTCGTAAACAGCACTGATAAAAGCATCGTATAACTGATTATAAAGAATACACTAAGACCATGGATAAACGCACATACAAATGCATTTCCAAAAGTCATATTATGCTCCATAAATGAATTCGCAAGCATATAGTAAAACATATAGCTTAAGAATATCGAAAAACCTGCAGTTGTTCCATATACTACGCACTTACTGACTATAAAATCTCGCGCCTGATACTTCTGCTGTATCGGAAGGACCCACCTGCCCTCTGATGATTCACGCGGCAGGATACCGTGAGTCACAATGATCGTGATAAGTGAAAAGAAAACACCAATGTAAAAAGCAAAAACTCCACAGCTTTCCTTCACAAGCTTAGGATATAAGACTGTCATCATATCCTCCAGCGAACTTATATCAAATCCCGGAAGCTCCGCTGTCAGACCATCCGGTATATTACCAAAGAATAACGTAAAAAACAGGATAAGTATTGCTATTCCGAACGAAAGAAGGAAAAACAGCATAAGTTTTCCTGTACGAATCGTCTCCTTCAAATCCTTTGACATACAGCACTTAATACGTTCCATCATAAGCACACCTCCCTGAATATTCCATCCAGCGAGTTAACTGCTGTACTTATGAATGTTATCTCCTGCCCAAGACTTGAAAGCCCCTGCAGAATATGCTGCTGACTAACAAGCTTATCTTCTTTATCCATAACAATCCTGATAGTTACCGGATCTATAACAAATATCTTCTGTACATAGCTGTATAGCTTCTCCAGATCCGGTTCGGAGGCAAATGTAACTATCATTTCCTCAGCACTATTTCTGGTAGCAGCCACGTCCACTTCTTTTGCAATAACTCCTCCACTCAGGAAGCCTGCTTTATCACATATGCTGTCCATATCTGCAAGAATATGTGTAGAAAGCATTATAGTCTTGCCCTTACTTCTTAGATCAAACAGAATATCCTTCACATCATTTCTTCCAGAAGGATCAAGGGCACTTGTAGGCTCATCAAGAAGTATCACATCAGGGTCATTTACCAGAACTCCGGCTATACCCAGCCTCTGCTTCATACCTCGTGATAAAGTCTTTATCTTCATTTTATCTGAAAGGCCTACCTGTTTCAGAAGTTCATTTCTTCTGCCCGGATTCTTATTCACAAGAAGAAAATCCAGATACTCATCAGTCGTGAGATAATCATAAAATGCAGGAAGATCCGGAAGATATCCCACCTTCTTACCGACTCCTCCAAAGGAGCATGCGCCGCCATCAGCTTTAAGAAGACCCGCCATTATATTCATAAGGGTTGTCTTTCCAGCACCATTCTTACCTATAAGTCCATATATACTGCCCTCTTCTATATCAAAGGTTACCCCCTTCAAAACAGAATTTCGGGCAAAGGATTTCTTTATGCCGTTAACTTTAACCAAAGCGCTTTCTCCTTTACGAATGTTAGTTCTAATATACACCTTTTATAATGATGTAAACAAGGATAATTGTTATTCATAAAAAGGAGATGACAAATGAATCTGATCATTTATCATCTCCTATTACATTATCTTATTCATATCTTAATAGTTTGTATTATGTAAACCACTAGAAATTAATCACTTCAGGTGCTGCAGTAAATGAACTGAATACTGCTGTAGCGTTCTTGAAATAGAATACTTCTGTATTTCCATCATCCTCTGAATACATATTTCTAAGCTGTGGATATGCATCTAGCATTGAAGCCTTAGCCTCTCTTCTGTCATCTTCTACAAGCTCGCCCGCTACTCTGAGCCATGTTCCATCCTTGAATACACAGATCTCTGCTTTAGGATTTGCATGAAGCTGCTTAGAAACATCTTTAGACTTACCAGTCTGGATGTAGAGCTTTCCTTCAAAAATATTAACTGTACCAAAAGGTCTTACTCTTGGCTGATCCCCGTCTACTGTTGCAAGGTAATATGTACCTGCCTCCTTTAAAAACTGAGCAACTTTTTCCATAATATGTCTCCTTTCATTGCTTGTTTGAAACTTTCTATATTTTACCATTTACAATATGACAAGTATAGTAGTTTTATTCTATCACTCTACATTTTTAAGAGCCCGGTCCATCGGAATCCTCTTGATTCTGTTATAGTCGAACACCATTACTATAAGATATGCAATAAATACAAACATAAACATCTTAACGATACCAACCGGAGTGATGACAAAACTGAACCAGCCTTCCATCGTCATAAGGTATCTTCGGAATAAACCTTCCATTCCAAAGTATCCAAGAAGAATTCCAACTACACACGACACAATAACAACTATAGTCGTGGATGTCATGTAAAGCGAACTGATCTCGCGATTTTCATATCCAAGAATCTTGACCATTGAGATAGCATTTTCATTCTTCTCAATCACAATCTTAGTAAGAAGATAGATAAGAACGACCGAAAGGATCAGACAAACATACTGGAAGTATGTCATATACGAGCCCATAGAATGATCAAGCTGGCGTGATATCTTTAGAACATCATCCTTTGTTATGGTTGTCGCTATATATTTATCATCTATACCCTCTATCTCTTCATCAGCCATATATCCGGTAAAGTAGTCATCATCGTTGTTGAAAATCGACCTGTAATTATCAATCGGCATGAAAACTGAAAGTGAACCTGAATAATCATATATTCCAACAACCTTCAGTTCATAGAATTCATTATCGTATTTCTCATCGAGCCTCAGATCATCACCAACCGAGATTCCGAATTTATCTGCAAATGAATTCGATATATATACTTCTTTTTCTGCCATCTTTGCTAGGTCCTTAATATAAGCACTATTATCTTCTACACCATAGACCGCTATGGATTCATTATGATCCTTCGCTTCATACTGGAGTCCATTCATGGCGAACTTCTCGGCAGATTTCGTCGTAGTTTCGATAGGGTTATCGTCTTCATCCTCAGTAGTCTTCAGGATGGTTTGATATTTAACAAACATCATGTCAGCCACATTATCCTGATATACATCCAATGAATCCGGAAAACCTACCGCCATCGCCATCATAAGCATGACAAATGCTATTCCGAGGAAAAGCACCAGATAATTCGGGATATTCTGAAACAGTATTCTTGTTCGGAACCTTTTCAGAAAGCTCCACTTTGGAAGTCTAATAGCTTTCTTTCTCTTAGAGATCTTAAGATCATGTTTAAGGAACTTAAGAGGTGAAAACCTGAGCATCCTTGATATGACCGCAAAATTAATAACAAACATCATCACGACCGGAATAACCGTTGTCTTGACAAATGCTTCCGATGCCCAGTAGGTCTCGTACGTAGGAAGACTATAACTGTTATAATACATTCCAATTGCTATATTCTTAAAGAATGTATAACCCAGGACATTCCCTATTATAGCTGAAAACAGCGTCACAAAGACCGGCATGGTCATATAGTGAATCAAAAGTTCATTTCTGGTATACCCCGACGCTCTTAAGGTTCCTATTACGGAAGCCTCCTTGTTTATGGTATTGCTGATCGTTATCGCAAAGACGAACGCCAGTACAGCTACCAAGATATAAAGAAGTATTCCCGCCATGGACTTATCTCTTCCGAGGTCTGCAGTAGCAAAATGTATCGCCTCATTACTGTAATTCGGCAGATAATTCTCAATGTCCAAATCATTTACCGCTGCATGAGATATAAGCACAGCCATGACATTTTCAGATAAATCCTTCTCATGAATCTCATCTGCAGGTTCATCGATATATTTCCAGGAATAGTTATAATGTAAATTCTTATCAATCCTGTCAAAACCTTCATCAGTAACTATAGCAACATCAAAATACGTTGCGTCAAACATGGAATCTGTAGGTTTCTCATAAAGAGTGCTGTAGTTTACCAGGGCAATAAGAGCAGTAACTTTGAAATCTTTACCGCCAACATTTATTGTATCACCGATCTTGATATTTACATTGTCTGCATGCATTCTATCGATTGCTATTTCATCATCACGCACAGGCATATTGCCTTCATGGATACTGTAAAGATCTATATCTGTTCTGTCCTTAAATATCCTTATCTTTCCTGTTCCATTATTCCTGGTTTCAGTCACGTCTTTATAGAAATTCTCATAAACCTTAATCTGAACAGCCTTGTAATCCGGATTGTCCAGATCATACTTTTCAGCCGCCTTGTCATATTCTTCATTTACTTTCTTATCAACTTCTGAATATGCCTCTTTTTTTGCTTCTTCTATAGCATCGGCATAATCACTGTTGTTAACAAAATCCCCGAATGTCTTTTCGACTTCTTTGTCCACTTCTTCATGTGCTTTATCGAAATAGTACTGTTTAACATCTGCTTTTTCCCCTGATTCAATGGCGGCAATAGTTTCTGTATCCAGCCTATCACTGACTTCAAAACAACCGTCCTCCAGATTGCAATTAACAGTATTTACTGCTACAGACTTTAGCATACTGTTATTTGCAACATATATCCCCGAGATAAAGCCAATCATTATTATCAGAAATAGAGCTATAACCACATATTTATGCCATTCACCAAGAAGCTCTCTGGGGACACGCCTCTTAAGCGGATTATTTATCTTACTCATTTTTCTTTCCTCACTTCACCATAATACATTTAATTCACATCACTTGTTTTACCAATCAAGATCTACTGCTGAAATCTTGTTCTCATTTATATTATTGTGTCGAACTACTCCGTCACGAAGTTTGATCACATGATCAGCCATATTCTTGATTGCTTCATTATGTGTGACCATTATGATAGTATTTCCATACTTTTGATTAACATCCTCAATCAGTTTGAGGATCTCTTTTGATGTATTGTAATCAAGAGCTCCTGTCGGTTCATCGCAGAGAAGAATATCGGGATTCTTTACTATAGCTCGTCCAATGGAAACTCTCTGCTGCTGTCCACCTGAAAGCTGATTTGGAAGCTTATGACGATGTTTGTAAAGGCCAAGAGTCTCAAGTAGTTCATCTATCTCTAAAGGATTATCAGACAGATAAGCCCCTACTTCAATATTCTCCTTCACATTAAGATTGGGTATAAGATTGTACATCTGAAAAACATATCCAAGATGCTTACGTCTATACTGAGTAAGTCCTTTCTCCCCCATATCTTCCAGTTTATCACCGTTTATTGATATGAAACCGAAATCAGGATTATCTATTCCTCCGATAATATTTAGAAGCGTTGACTTACCCGAACCTGAAGGACCAAGTAAAACACAGAACTCACCTTTGGCAACCGTGAAGTCCATTCCCCTTAGAACTTCCTGACGCGACTCACCTGAGCCAAAGCCTTTTTTTAGATCTACAATCTCAAGGAATTTTCTTTCATCTTCTGACATAATCCACCCTCCTTATTTATTTTACATATGTTTGTATGTTCATATGTTCATTTCTAGTACAAAATACACCTTATCATTACACTTGTCAACCAAAAAACGCCAAAAAACAAAAATATAAAACAAAAGAGACCTGCTTGCAGACACATAGCATTAAAACTATATGTCTGCAAGCAAGTCTCACTAATTACTCATAATCCGAATTGTGATGCCATCTCCTGACACACAAATGTGATGACGTTATTATGAACAGCCACACGGCTGTAAGTTACTCCCTTGTTGCATGTTCAGAGTAACAAAATATCACGTGACTGTCAACCCGGGAAAAATATTACATTCCTCTTCTTTTGAGGTCAGCCACAAGCTGAACGAAGAATTCTCTTATATCAAAGCCGGGAATATTCTGTCTGTTAAGATCGATCATGTCCCCGTGCGATATTCCTCGCTTCTTTTTGTTCTGTAGGAAAGTATAATTCTCTCCCCATCGGAATGAAGGTTCTCCTACTAGTCCATCATTAGGTCCGTCAAAATGTCCAACAAGATGATAACTCATATTAAGAGGAAATGCACCACTAGTAGCCTTCTTCATACATGAACCAACGCTCTGTGTATATACACCAGCCGCTCTATAATCAAACCTACAGGTATAATCCCAGATTTCCTTACATCTTGAAGCAGTCAGATCTGTGACAGCCGCTATAAAATCAGGATTCTTATCTCCTACTCTTTTTAGAGCTCCGTTATACATACCCGCAACTTTTTCTTTCATACCTGCAGGAGCCTTATTCAGAAGATACTCTGCAAATTCACATCCATGATGAGGCGTGTTTATCGTTGTTATAGAAGCCACATATGGATAGATACCTTCCTGTACCACGGCAGTCTTAACATCGAGTCCGCCCTTTGAATGTGCTATAATATTCACCTTCCCGCATCCGGTCGTCTCTACGATCTCTCTTATTCTCGCAGCAAGTTCTTTAGCACTGTTAGTAACTGAAGCAGCAGACTCATGATTTCCATAATAAATAGTTGCTCCGTTCTTTTCCAGTTCAGCAGGAACTCTGCCCCAGTAGTTAAAGTATTTGAAATCTCTGAAGAATACGCCATGAACCATAAGAATAGGATAGCGCGTCTTACATATCTGTTCAGCAGCTCTTCTTCTATTCAGCTTAATCTTGGATTTCTCAAATAATACTTCTGACGTGGTAATACGAATTATAATCGTAAGTACAATGAGATGAATTATCGGCATCCAGCCACAGATAAGCCCCAGCACTCGCAGTTTTACACCGAGCTGAACTGAGGTCATATAAACCAGGATAATACCTGACCAGAAGATGATATTTTCGATAAGGATGATTGCAACGATCCATCCCCAATAATCTGTTATAACTTCTTTAATACCTTGGCTGGACAGTTGCATCACCAGACCAAAGCTTAATACCACCAATGATAAAAGAAAAACTATCAGTAATGCGCTTCCCAAGCCCAGAATATTAAGTCTCTTTATCGTAATCGGTTTCTCGTTTCTCGTATCATTCATTTGCCTTCACTATTTCCCCTTTGAATTAATAATTACTTAAAGGATCGCATCCACTCCCAGAAAGTGGATGATCCATATGTGCCATGATCCTTTTTCGCTTCATTGGAAATAGAGTATAATTGTATTCTTTTACCCTTTAACAATCCTTCCTGAACTACATTCGCCGAATTCATAAGCTTATCACTTTTTCCGGCTCTAGGATAAGAATAAGACCACTCTCCATTGAAATAGAATAGCGCTGGAGAATCCTTAGTCTTCATGTAAACAAGAAAGAATACGGTATATTTATCATGTAGTGTAGTTTTATTATCGGTTTTTGGGGCATTACTTCCCAAACCGCATAAAAGGCAGTATGGTTTTTCACTGAGTTCTGCTTTTTCAAGAACACGTTTTGCGAAGTTTGTGCCCTCAATGTTGTCATCGCCGTTATTTTCTCCGACAATCTTTCCACCCGAGATAACCGGAGTGCCCAGTTCTACGCTTCCACCCTGTTGAGCATACAGCTGAGTTAATTCAGTCTGTATCGCAGTAACACAGTTTCTTCCATCCAACAGACACTGCTCTTCTTTCGACTTATCAATGTAGCCCATTAAGACAGGAACAAGAATCGCAGCCATGATCGCAAGAATAACAAGCACAACAATAAGCTCCACCAACGTGAAGCCCTTATCCGACTTATAAGGTTTTCTATCATATGTATTCTTCATATGCATTCACCTTTATATTCTTAAGTGGACCGAAGGTTTACTACTGCTAATATTATACCATTTATTAAGTTTTAAAACAACAATATACTCCCCAATGAAAATGGATTGATACATAGTGTACCAATCCATTTATGACATATTACAGCATCAATTTGTAATCTTCGTCTTTGAAGTCACTCCCGCTTTATAAAGCATCTTCTTGTACTTCTCAAGACGTTTCTTTGGAACTTTGATCTTAGCCTTTTTATTTATTCCCTTAAAAGCTTTACTTCCGATCTTCTTAATCTTAGTTGATCTGATATTTACATTACTAAGCTTAGAACAACCAGAGAATGCATTTGCACCAATATTGGTTACGTTCGTTCCGATTGTTACTGTTTTCAGCTTTTTATGATTCTTGAAAGCCCCCTTATTTACAGCTGTAACAGTAAACTTAACTCCCCGGATCCTGATAGTTGCCGGCACAGTAGCCTTCAGACAATTCTTGTTGTACGGAGCCATATAAGTTACTGTTCCACCTACTATTTTACCATTCTTTCTGGTTACTTTAGTGATCTTATATTTTCCCGAAGACGTCTTATCAGATATCTTTACATTCTGTGTTACCTTTTCTTCATTTATCGTCTCGATATCATAATAACCTTGACCGTCAGGTTGCTGTTCAACTGCGTCAGAGTTATTATTTTCTTCCTTCGTTGATTCCCCAGCTTGCTCTGTAGTAGGATTTGTAGACTGTTCAGTAGTTGTCGCAGATCCTGTAGTTTTTTCAGAAGGACTATCTCCTGCAGGTGTAGGCGCTGATGAGATTGACGGTTCTTCCGAACCACCATTTCCACCTGGAATATTTTCTATTCTTATAGCCTTACATTCAGTGCAAGTATATGTTTTTATTCCATCTCTATCTGATGTTGCTTCCTGTGTTACAACACCTTCATCCCAGTGATGACCCAAAGCAGGAATATCTGCACCTTTTAGTACTTCATTACATACACTACACTTTTTATCTGCTTCCTTCCCAGCTGCTGTACATGTCGGATCAATCGCCGTTCCGGAAATTTCTTCATAATGATGATCTAACTGTTTGATCACAAGATCCTTATCAGTCTTTTGAACATACTCATTACCATTCTTCACGAACAGTTTCTGACAGGCAGAACACTTATAATGTTCTTTTACTCCACTTGCTTTACATGTTGTCGGAACTTCTGCAATAAGAGTTCCATACTTATGACCTTTTGCAGCTATAACCCAGCTGTCTTTTTTTATCTCTGTATTACCGTTTTTATCAGAGAAGTATTTATTACATCTGTCGCAGCTCCAATATTGACTGTTTCCCTTTGCGGTACATGTAGCTTGAGCAGCACTATGAGATGTAATGTTATGTCCGAGTGGTTTCAGATTGACATCCTTTGAATCTTTATAGCTCTGTCCGTTATAACTTACGCTGACGGTATATGTCGCACTTCCACCCTGGGTACAAGTCGCCTCATTTTTAGTCGTAACACTATTCACTTTACTGAATAACTTCATTACACCATCCAGAGGCATACTTATTATACTAACATCCGCCTTGGAATAATCACTATTCCATGTGAATTCTGCTTTGTATGTCGTCGGAACCTCTTTAGTTATTCCGCCCTCTATTTCAGTAGAATTAACACCTTTCGACAAATGATATTTAATCTTATTATCTTGTGTTATTACTAAGCCATATATACAATTGTTAGATTTTTCATCATCCGTCAAAGCATATACTGTCTTTATCTCACCAGTTTCGACATTATACGATAACACGCTATACGGCGAAGTGTAATAAAGCTTATTTCCAAAAGAAGCTATCTTCATGGAATAAATAGATTGATAGTATCCTCCTCCAGGCCCATAGTTTTTCCAATTAGTTTTCGTATAATCAGCAATTGTTTTTTCGGTTTTTATAGAATTATTAGTACTGGAATATTTTACTATACGACCATTATTATCTGTTCCGTATATTTCTCCTTTTACAAGCTCTAAATAACTGTAGTAACCATTCCAATCACAATAGTCATACGAAGTATCATTCGCAACTGAAGGATCTGGTCCTATTCCTTTTGTATAATAATCTGACGCCACATGATGACCATCGGAACTATTAAACCAGGACGCACTTTTTAAGAAATATCTACTAGAGACTCCAGAAAAATCATATTTGGAATCATTCCATGTAGCGTCTATCATATAATACTTTCCATTAAGCTTTACCATATTCCATGCATGATTAAGCGTATCACTTCCAACCAGATAGCATTCTAGTCCAACCTCATCAGCCAAATCATCAAACGCTCTGGAATAACCTTCACATACCGCCATATGACCTACAAGGGCGCCATAAGCGTCATATTTATTTGGGTTAACCTTATCGTAATCATACTGACATATCTTACACAAATAATTATTTATATACAGAAGTTTTTTCATATCAGACCAATTTGAATCTACGCCTTTTTTAAAACCTGCTACAGCCTGATCATATTCATATCTCATTCCTGCTATTTTATCTGTTGAAACATTATATCCAATTGTTGCAGAAGTCATATATTGGCCAGACGAATACCCACTAAAGGAACCTGAAACATAAAAATATTTCGACTCAGAATAATACATCTTATTATAGATTTTTTTAAAATCATCAAACTTTATTTTATAACTTCCTAATTTTATTTCTTCCCTTTGATTTTTCCACGCCTCTCTTATAAGCTCCATTATCTCAGCTTCATTTGCTATCTCACCTTGTGCATTTGAAATTAGTGTTGTTCTTGTAAAACTTAAAAATGATATAAGCAAAAATACTGCAAGATAATTAATTATCTTTTTTCTGTTCATATCGTTAAAACCTCTCTCTACCTCATTATCCTCTTTTTTTTATTAAATTTTTATACACTATTTATTCATTTTTCTTCCTCCTAAACATCATTTTTCTGGCAATGTTTATTCCGACTTTGTACGGAAATGTCCTCAGATCTTTGTCAGCTTCTTTCAGCTTCTCTCTTATCGGAATGCTCTGAGGGCAGTGCTGTTCACACTTTCCGCAGCCTATACATTGGGTTGCAAAGGCCGGCTCTTTTGTCAACCCAACTGCCTGAGCATACTGGAATCTTCCTTCGCTTTTTCCTTCAGTGTACATTGTATTCCAGCTTGCAAATGTACCAGGGATATCTACACCTTTCGGACAAGGCATACAATATCGGCATCCTGTACATCCTACTTTTTCTTTTTCATGTATTGCTTTCTTTACTTCTTCCAGGAGAGCAAAATCAGCTTCAGTAAGACTACCGGCTGTCATCTCACTGGCTGTTTTACAGTTTTGTTCAACCATTTCCATAGAATTCATACCTGATAGGACAACCGTCACTTCAGGTTGGTTATACAGCCACCTGAATGCCCATTCAGCTGGTGTCCATCCACGACTGTCATTTGCAAATATCTTCTTAGCCTTTTCAGGAAGCATATTCACAAGTTTTCCACCTCGAAGAGGTTCCATGATCACTACAGGTATACTTTTTTCCGCCGCTGCTTTGAGCCCCTTAACACCCGCCTGAGTAACCTCATCCAGATAGTTATATTGAATCTGACAGAAATCCCAGTCATAATCATTCAGAATGGTAATAAAATTATCACTGTTCCCGTGATAAGAAAAACCGATATTTCTAATCTGACCTGAAGATTTCTTCTGCTTAATCCACTCCTCTATTCCTACAGACTTAAGTTTTTCCCACATATCTACATCAGTGAGGTGATGCATGAGATAATAGTCTACATGATCTGTTCTGAGACGTGACAGCTCTTCATCAAAATACTTATCAAGCCCTTTGCTATTTCTGATCAGGTACTGAGGAAGCTTCGTCGCAATATTTACCTTATCACGTATTCCATTTCTTTCGAGTATTTCGCCAAGAGCAGCCTCGCTTCCAGGGTATATATAAGCAGTATCAAAGTAATTCACCCCAGCTTCATATGCGGCCATGATCTCTTTCTCTGCCTTATCTATATCTATGCTGTTACCTTTCCTGGTAAAACGCATGCAGCCGTATCCAAGCATAGATAGCTCATTACCTTTTTTATCTTTCCTGTACTGCATATAATTCTCCTACGTACTATATATCAACAATAATCTTAAGTCAAAACTTAATTGTCCAAAGGACCATAATATGCCTCAAGCTTAGGACGTGCACTGATATAGTATTTTTCCAGCCTCTTGTCAAAATGCTTTCCGAAACTCTCCATCATGATCTTATCTGCTTCTTCAAAAGACATTTTATCCTTATATACTCGCTTACTAACAAGCGCATCATATACATCGGCGATAGCCATGATACGAGCTTCAAGAGGAATCTCATCTCCTTTAAGGCCTTCAGGATAGCCCGATCCGTCCATTCTTTCATGATGATAATGCGCCACATTCTCTGCTATTATCTTGAATTCCTCATCATCCGTATCTTTCAGGATTTCGTGAACTATCCTCGCGCCTTCAGCAGCATGAGTTTTCATGATATCATACTCTTCAGGAGTAAAACGTCCCGGTTTACGAAGTATTGCATCATCTACTGCAACCTTTCCCAGATCATGCATAGGAGCAGCCTTTATGATATTCTTGCAAAAATTCTTCGTAAGGATAGGAGCCAATTCAAAACTATCATCATCCTTCATCTCACCTATCAGGATCCTGACCCCTTCACTAGTTCTCTTAATATGACCTCCTGTCGAATTATCCCGGCTTTCAACCATAGTCGCCATACTAAGGATCAGGTTATTATGCATCTCAACTATGTGCTGAGTCTTCTCTTCAACTTCTTCCTCAAGTTCGCTCTTATATCTATCAAGAAGCTCAATATACTTCTGATTCTTTGTATCATCAGTAAGGAATATCTGATAACCACATTTCTTCTTACCATCATAGAGATAATGTGTATTTACCAGATAATAACGATTATTCTCTTCGTTCTCCGGGTCTCTCCTAACTATTATATTCTTACTGTTCTTGCTATCTTCCTCAAAATGTTCCACCCAGTGAACAACAGTTTTCTTTAACTCCGGAACGTCTTTGATCATCTGATCGATCGATAGTTCCTCTATCTCAGGAATGATCCTTTTTGCAGTTTCATTTGCCCCCAGGTAATGATAATCAGAATCGAGCGAGATAAATCCCGTTTCGCCTGTCTGTATCATAGAACTGATTACCATCTCACTTACCTTATAATGACTCATTCTCTGAACGATCAGAATATATATGAACTGAGCAAATACATAGGCAATAGGAAGCAGCTCCACCCCAAGCTTAAGAAGCGGATTCAACATGTAACCTATAAATGCAATTATCTCGGGAAGAAACAGAAGTTTAACTATGTAATTCGATACCTGTCGTTTCTTGATAAGACTATAGAATATTGCTGCAAATGCAATAGCAAAGAATACACCAACATAGATGTAAAAAAGAGTATGAACCGGTCCGTATTCCTTAATAACCTTGAACCCCGTACCCGTAGATTCGAAAGATAATTTTTTATAAAAGTACGGTTTGATTCCAATAGTAAGTACAAAAAGGAACATAACCGAACTTATGGCGAATCCAATAAATAAAAACCATTTACCCAGATGTATCTCACAAAGATTCAAAACACACAATGTGATAAATAGCGTCAGAAAACACCCACTGAGATAAACGACTTTTATCGAAATCGCTGCAGAAGACGCGTCAGTGGATGTTCCCAAGAATACGTACCCAAGATTCGCAATGGGTACCAAGAAAAATATTAGCGATATATTAATATCAAAATGTTCTCTCCAAAGAAGAACATAGATTCCCGTCAAAAGAAAAGATATACAAAATAATACCAGATAATAAACCTCTGCCATATACCTTTACCTCAAAGTAATAAGTATCATCTCTTTAATTCCGGATGCATCTGATAATATAACTTTTTATCTGCATACATACGTTCATCAGCATTTCTAAGAGCTTCTCTTATATTCTTCTTATTACTTACAAAGCACTTACCTATAGCAAAGCTGACATTTTCATACTTTGAAGAAGCCGCACGGATAGCTTCAACTCTTCTATCCAGTTCTTCCTCTGTGATACCCATACAGATGATCGTAAACTCATCACCGCCAGCTCTGTATATCTCATCAACATCGAATACCTCTTCAAGATTTCTGGCAGCATCCTTAAGAAGCTTATCACCCGCAGTATGACCAAATTCATCATTGACACGCTTGAGTCCGTTAAGATCGGCAAATATAACACCAACGGAATCTCCCTCAGGTTCCTTGTTATCCTTACACAGTTTATCTACGAAGTTATTCATCTCATTACGATTTAGTACTCCCGTAAGCATATCCTTCGAACTCAAAACCTTAAGTCTTTCCAAAAGAAGACTGTTATATATCTCAGAACTGATAATAAGAGTAGTTGTCTCTAAAGTCTGTTTGATCTTCGGCGCATCATCAGCATCAAAATTAATAGCCCAGATATATCCCAGAAGTTCATCACCAAACTTAAGAGGGAAAAGAACAATATTGTCACCTCCTGCATTGGTAAGTGAGTCATACCATATAGGATTCCTCTCCTTAACTACCTCCATATCCTGCTCATCCTTAGCTATGAGACAGTTACTTCCGGCTATAACACCAGTCCATGAAGAAGCAATACTATAAAAATCATCATCCAGATAATTATCCATAGGAAGAAGCTCGGACCCTTCCGCAAAGGCTTCGCATAGAGTAGTACATTTCTTCTCATAATGATCCATCAAAAGAATACAGCAGTGCTCAGCCTTACAAAGCTCTCTGATATCCGCTATAACCTCGTTCATGGAAACCTTGAAATCCTTGGTACTTCTGAGCTTGAGACATGTCTCCACAACAGCCCCTGCAACCTCTCCGGAAATGTTTGAAAGCCTCTTTGCATCTGCTTCAAAGTTTATCTCCATCGTATATGTACAGAAGCAGAGTTTTCCACCTTCTATAGGTTCCTCATAATTAACGGGGAGAAATGTCATATTAAACCATATACCTTCCATTCTATCCGGTTTTGCATAAGAATGAAGACACTTCTTCTTCACCGCCGACCTATATGTAAAATCTTCAAAGTTAAGGTCTCTAGTCAGATAAGTCGTATATTCCTGATTAGGAACAAACTTACTTACCAACATTTCAGTACCTGGTGCAGGATGTTCTATAGAATTGATGTACGCCTCGTTTCCGTCAACAATACGTACCTTTCCATACCTGCCATTCCCAAGATCTTCAATAGATACGACACACGTCAAAGCCCCAAAACCATTAGCAAATCCCTTAAAATCCATATGCAACTCCTCCAATCAGCTTCCCCTCAGGGACCCCATACCAATTGTGTAAGTATAAATCACTTATATTTTAACATATTACAGTAAATAATAAAGTTTATTTTTTTATTTATTATCTACATATGCCTGGTCTCTTCTGACCTGTGCATCTATGTTACAAATACCGACAATAAGTTGTGGCCCGTCTTTTTCTTCTACCATTGCTGCTCTTAAACTCACATAAATTGTTTTTCCATCTATCACAATCCGGAAATAACTGATAAATACTCCGGTTTCATTTACTACATGCATTACATTTTCTTTTGTAAATATTTCTATGAACTGTTCCCAATCCTCTTCGTGGATCATTTTTCTTCCAATATTTGCAGCTTTTTCGAAGAATTCTTCTCCATATTTTGTAAGTCCATATTTCATATATTCCTCGGAAACACTATACTGTGTATATCTGCACGTATTAGGATCTACTGTATATATGCAGATATAATCACCCGAAAGAGCTGATATTCGAGCGTATGTTCTCTGCTCTTCACGCATCCTTTCCAATGCTTCCTCTTGTCTCACCTGAGCATCAATATTTGTCACACCAATTATCAAACTGTTTTTATCATTTGACATTAGTATAGCTTTCATAAGCACAAATATCGGTTCTCCATTTACCAACAATCTGTATGAAAGCGAAAACTTTCCATATTCTTCTATCTGTTTTAAAACATTATCTTTGTAAAAAACAGAATAGAACCTGTCCAGATCATCTTCGTATAGATATTTCTTGGCCTCTATCCTGCTCGTTTCGAAGAAGTTTTTTCCATGTCGTTCAACAGTAAGATTCGAATTTGCCGAATCAGGATGATATTCTGTAAAAGTTTCTGTATCAAGGTTTACATAATATAAATTCAGATAATCCGACGAAAGCGTATTCGCTATATCAGCGTATGTAACTCCCTGTCCTGAATTCTTGACTATTCCAAGAATAACTATGGCACAAGCCGCAAATCCTGTAACAGGATTAACCGCTATTCTTCTTAGAAGAGTATGAGTTGATGTCTCAGCATTCAGCTTTTCATCAACAAATAGTCTTCCACCCTGAACAGCACATTTTCTTAATGATAAGATAAATGGGCCTCCTGTGCCTTCTACAAGGTCATCATACGGGATACTCACCCCTATATTCTGAACTCCAAACGCCATATCAAGGAATTCTCGATATGACTGATTACACCTTATAAGTTTAAATGACTTATCATCAGATTCCATGATGGCCATAGGAAGTGTATCAAAGTACTGATCAATTGACTCAGCTTCATTTCCGGAACTATCTATTATGCTGCCTTCACTCTCGTCTCCAGCTACATTTCCTGTATCGTAAAGATTGATACGGCCCACAGCCTCGTAGTATTCGGACTCTTCAGGGTTTTCAAATCCGATCTGAATTCCCTTTTGATTCCTTTCCAATATTTGTTCCGGTGGGATAGGCTTACAGAAATAATATCCCTGAAGCTTTGTACATCCAATCTCTCGAAGAAATTCAACCTGTTCCTCGGTTTCAACACCTTCGGCAACAGTATCCATTCCAAGTCCGATAGCCATTCGTACAAGTTCGGTTATTATAATCCTACTCTTTTCATTTGTTTCAAACTGACGAAGAAAATGCATGTCCAGTTTTATCAGATCAAAACGAATACTCTGAAGAACATCAAGCGAAGAGTATCCACTTCCAAAGTCATCCATCCACACATGGAATCCTAGTTTTTGGAATCTTTCAACCTGAGATTTTATAAATTCAAAATCACTACCGACAACACTTTCTGTTATTTCTATAGTTAGCAAGTCTCTTCTGATACCTGCATCATCAACACGTTTTCGTATTTCCTCAACCATATCGCAGGCATCGAAATCTGTTCTTGATAAATTAACAGAGACAGGAATAACATACAATCCCCACTCAGCCTGCCTTTTCATCTTTTCGATGACAAGATCGACCATATAAAGATCAACTTTATATATAAGCTTTGAATCTTCAAGAATAGGGATAAAATCAATCGGAGAAAGCATGCCCTTTTCAGGATCTATCCACCTGGCAAGAGCTTCTTCATCACACACCCTGCCATTTGCCGCTCTGATTATAGGCTGATAATAGGCACATATCCACTTCTCCTTAATAGCCCTATCAAGATTGTCGATAACATACTGTCGACTGGTCTCATAAGAAAGCATACTATCATCGAAAAAGACATATCGAGATTCATTCGATTTTCTTAACGTATTGCACGCATATTTTGCTCGATCACATGCAAGACTTACATCAACCACACCCATTGTGTTTGGATATATTCCGACTCTGATTGTTATGCTTTTCTCACCGCTTATGAATTCTATCTCTTTAAATATATCTTCAATATGTTTTTCCAGCCCATCGGCATATGCAAAAAATGCAAAATAATCCTGTCCGATCCGGCAACATCTATCATTACCAAAATGACTGACAAATATATTGGCCACATTTCTCAGAAGTATATCTCCCTCTGAAAAACCATACTTCTTATTGAAGTACTTCATCCCGTTAAGATTGGCGAATCCCAATACAAAACCTTCCCCACTATCGACCAACTTTTGTTTGTTTGCCTTGGCCATCTCATAAAAATAGGTCATATTGGGAAGACCAGTCAGAAAATCATAATTAGTCTTTCTATGAAGACTGGTTTCGTCAAGCGATATACTATAATTCCTGCTAAGGAGATCTTCCTGAATCTGCCCATCGCCTACATATGTACCCTCATCAACATACCAGACTACAGCAAGTCGCACTCCTTCTTCCGGATAAATATGTTTTCCAAACGAATGAATAATTCGGTATTCCCCATTCATTTTCGAACGATATATTACATTGTAATCCCCTTCTTCCGCAGCAAACTGAATAGCTGACTCTGCCACTCTTGCTATATCATCCGGATGCACATCACGATACATGTCATGATCCATTAAATGTATCGCTTTCTCACGATCTGCAATCCCCAACATATCAAGAAACCCCTGAGAAAGAGCCACCGTAACAACGTGCTTATCAACATACTGGTAAACAGCAAAAGGAACAGCACTTTGTTCTATCATTTTTGCTTCGGCATCACTGTATTTATATCTTTGCATAGGCCTTCTCCCTATCATACAAAATACCACTTTAATTTTACTATATTTACCACTATCTAACAAGCAAAATATAACGTTCGTTTCCCTTTTATAGATTTATGATTTTCGTTGCCAGTTTTTCTCTAAAACGTATGTCATGCTCTACCATGATCATAGTTGGTTTATAAGTCTCAATAAGCTTTTCTATCTGCATACGGGAGAAGATATCTATATAATTAAGAGGTTCATCCCAGATATACAGATGAGCCGGTGTCAAAAGGCTTGCAGCTATAAGAACTTTCTTCTTCTGCCCTTCAGAATAATCTTCAATCTTCTTCTCAAACTGAACTCTTTCCAGATTCAATTGACGAAGTAGTGTCAGGAATAGGCTGTAATCCAGCCCGTTTTTTACAGAATAATCCTTAAGGCTTCCTGACAGATGAGATGTATCCTGATTGATATAAGATACAACTAGACCGCTCGCGACTTCCAGCCTTCCAGAAGTGATCATATTCGGATTCTCTCCAACTCCACTCTCCTGAAGAATTGCTTTTATAAGACTGGATTTTCCACATCCGTTATCACCGTTAAGAAAAAGTATCTCTCCGTTCATAAGCTGAAATGCAATATCCTTAAAAACTTCCTTTACAGCTCCTTTTTCATCACTGTAGCCAAGCGAGAAATCCCTGCACTCCACAATACATTTCTTATGATGTGTCATCGGCATAAGTTTCAGGTCTTTGACATTTTCAACATCGTTCAGAAGTCCTTCTTTCTCTTCTATCTCCCGATCTATCCTCTTCTCGAAGTTTTTAACTCTTGACTGCATTTTCTTAGTCTTTGCACCTATATATGACCTCGTTCCAGCACACCTGTCAGGTTCCTTTATAGGATCAAATCCAATCTTGGTCTTCTCATTCTTATCAGCCCATCTTCCTGCCCTGTCAGCAGAAACCTTAAGCTTGCCTATCTCTTTCAGATGTTTCTCATTCTCCGATCTGGCATATGCATCTGCTTTTTCTTTGTTCTCCCACCATGTGGTGAAGTTACCGGACACGACCTCTATGGACTGCCTGTTCAGAACAAGCATATGGTCAACAACAGCATCCAGAAGATCACTATCATGTGAAACAAGGATAAATCCATTCTTATCTGCCAGATATTTTTTGATCATCTCTCTGCCTTCTATATCCAGGTGATTTGTCGGCTCATCTACGAGGAGGAATTCATTTTCTCCTGAGAAGAGAACCGCAAGCATAACCTTGGTGCGTTCTCCGTGGCTGAGCGTTTTTACCGGTCTGTACAAAAGCTCCGGTTCTGTGCCAAGAGAGTTCATCTCGCACACAACTCTCCAGCTTTCCACACCCGGCTTCCATTCCTCACTAAGTTCATATGCCGTCTTTTCTTTATCTGCTTCACTTATCTTGTACGGAAAATAATCAAATCTCTTGTCCGTATTAATACTACCTGTATACTCATATTCTCCAAGCAGGAGATTCAGAAATGTAGTTTTACCTTTGCCATTTCGCCCAACAAAACCAAGCTTCCAGTTCGTATCAACTGAAAACGAAACATTTTCAAATATATTGTCAAAACTGCCTTCATAGCAGAAGGTCAGATTCGTTACCTGTAACTGTGACATATAATCATTCTCCTTATCAGTTTTACTATACGTTAAAAAGCAAAAACACCGCAAGAACTAATTCTTGCGGTGCGACTGTCTCATGATATGCCGATATATCTGTCTCCTGTCAACGTACAGAAGAACACTTAAATCGGATATGTATGTCACTATATATGAAAACCACTTAGAATCATTTCTTGCAATTTACAGTCTGAAACGCGCCAGAAAAACACCTTTTATCTAGTCATTTAAACTGTATATTATTAATTATCTGCAAGAAACACTTCTCATCGGTCTCCTCCGTTTTCTTATTCTGGGCAAATGTTCTTCAAATTCATCTGCCACTTTTTTTAAAATATCATCCACCTTTGAAAAATGCAACTTCTTTTTACTTTTTCTCTTCAAAGTAAAGAGTATATTCCTCATCTTTTACATCATAAAGCGGAATCAGTTTGAAGTTTTTATTCTGCCTCTTTGTTCTGTAATTGTTCTGCAGCCATATAAATATATCATATGCATGTTCTGTAACTGAATCCATAAATTCTGATGGATTATCGAAGTTTCCTTCGATCACATCTATATCTCCAGTAAGTCCTGCAAGCACGATAGGACCATCAACAAATGCAGCCAGATATGGCATGTCAGGAAGCCTCTCAGCTCTTACTTCAGATGGGAAGAATACCTCTATCGAATCGTTATTATTGATTCCCGTTACGTTGATATATCCATCTTCTATAGATACAGAAACGGCTCCGTCTGTGGATGCTGCATCTTTATCATTCACCTTGACCTGTGGTTCATCACTGATCCATACTGGTTTTCTGAAAGATATAGTAAAAGCCTTTGATGCAGTATCATCTTCAAATGAAATCTCAAATAGCATCTTCCATCTTGATTTCTCGCATCCACCATGCTCATCAAAAAGAGTCTGAACCTCATAGTTTTTCATATTAAGCGTCTGAACTACTTTTACTTTCTTATCTCCAACTTTTCCTTCAAGAACTGATGGTATATACTGATTCACATACAGTCTGCCAGCTTCATCATCAGCTGCATAGATCATCTCTGGATATCTGGTCTCAGCCTGAATCATGGTTCCCTGACAACACCAGAAGTCATTTCTCTTAGTTGCCCATTTTTTCTTCGAACCTGTTGTCATAGGGAGGAAATAAGTTGGCATTCCCGTGTCCTTATTCTGCTGTGCAAGATAACCGTTGTAGATACATTTCTCAATATAGTCCGAATACCTTGAATCTCCTGTCCACTTAAAAAGATACTGCGCAACGCGGACCATATTATATACCGTACAGAACTCCTGTCCACGGTCTCCTCTGTATTCGCCCATCTTCATCGGCGGAATCCAGAATTCCCCGGCATTAGCACCCGTCGTAGCATACATTCCTCTGTCTGTTACAGCACTCTTCCAAAATTCTTCTACAATCTTTCTCCACTCATCATCTCCAGTGAGTTCATACATCTTTGCAGCACCCTGTATGATCGGAATACTTGCATTCGTGTGTTCATCCGTAAGTGAATCCTTTCCGGACTTGATTAGCTTAAAGAGTCCCTGACCTTTATAAGTCTCAGCCAGAGTCCTGTATCTCTCATCACCTGTTACAGCAAATGCATCTGCCCAGAGTTCCAGCATACCGGCCTGTTCACCCTTAAATATAGTATCAGGTGCTCTATGTTTCATATCTTCTGTCCAGTCAAAAAACCAGTCAGCCATTCCAGACAGAACAAGAAGAGCCTCTTCATTACCGGTATATTTATACGTGTCCAGAAGTCCCATAAGAAGCTTATGGATTGTGTACTGAGGCGACCAGATATAACGGTCTGTAGTCATAACCTCGAAAAACTTTTCCGGGATCGGTCCAGCCCACTTACCTCCGTTCAGTTCCTGACATCTGCGAAGTTCTGAAACGATATGTCTAAGTTTGGCATCCAGGATGGCATTTCCATCATTCGCGATGATTGTAGCAGCCGCAGACATATAATGTCCCAGAAAATGTCCTCTAAGCTGACAGGTTGGAGACTCCCATCCCCAGTGAAGATTTGCTTTCTCTGGGTTTTCCAGAGTCATCATACCCGGAATTATTATCCCTGCCTCAAAATAATAATTCTGAAGAAGACACGTATCGTCCAGTTCCTTCAGATACTCGATGTTGATATCCATTCTCTTTCTGAACAGACCCTCAGTTACTTTTACTTCGTTAGTTTTAAAATCCTTTAACATGGTTCTCCCCCGTGTAAATAATTTTATAACCCAACATTTTTTACTATCCCTATTGATATATAGTTGTCAAAGAGTGCTCTAAGGTCGCTGCCATCCTCAGCTTCTCGCACTTCTTTTCCATCTATCACATATCTCTTACCACCATTTGGAAGTGTTTCCACCACCTTGTAGCTGTCTTTATAGAACTTACCGACAGATACAGTTCTATCCCTTAAAATCCCCTGAAAATCCTCAAGCGGACATTCAGGAAAATTAATATTCCATATCTCTCCAAATCCAAGTTTCTTATCTATTACTTCAGCAAGGATATCCCTGAGATACTTATCCGTTACATCATGATTACCACGGAATCCTTCAGATATAGCTATACCGAGGTATTCCTGAAATGCCGCCTCAAATGCTGCTCCGCAGGTTCCAGAATACTGAATATCCGTCGCAGAGTTATACCCCCTGTTTATTCCCGAAAGAACAACATCCGGCTTATACGGCATAACACTGAGACTTCCTACCCTCACACAATCTCCAGGAGACCCACTGCAGGTATAGGCCTTAACCCCTTCAACTCCCAGATCAAAAGGGTATATGTCTACCATACCATGCACGGTTATAGAATGGGAACAGGCACTCCTCTGGCCATCCGGAGCCACAACCCATACTTCACCAAACTCCTTTGCCACTTTCACAAGACGAATTAGTCTGTCTGACTCGATTCCATCATCATTGGTTATTAGTATCTTTCTCATTTTATCCTCTTCTTTAAAATCTTCCACTGTCTTTCTGATACGCAGAACTGATTTGGAGTCCAGTCAGATCAGACAAGACGATTCTGTGTTCCGCCTTCCAGATAACTCTTCAGATTACCAGCAACCACATCGATCAGTCTGTTCCTTGCTTCCACACTAGCCCACGCCATATGTGGAGTTATACAGATATTAGGTGCCGTAAGAAGCGGATTATCTTCTTTCATCGGCTCTACAGAAACAACATCTACAGCTGCTCCAGCAACCTTTCCTCTCTTAAGAGCATCTGCCAGATCCTGTTCGTCTACAAGACCGCCGCGTGATACATTTACTATGATAACACCATCCTTCATCCTGGAAATGTTATCACTGCATATAATCTTCTCAGTCTCTTTAGTCATCGGACAGTGAAGTGATATGACATCTGACTTCTCCCAGATCTCATCGAGAGAAACAAAGCTGAGAGCTGCATCCGAACGCTTATTCAATTCTTCAGCCGTCTTAACATACTTGTCAGGATGAGCTGTATACACAAGGACGTTCATTCTGAATGCAAGCGCAATCTCTGCCATCCTGCTTCCGATATTTCCAAAACCAACGATACCAATAGTCTTACCGGCAAGTTCTGTTATTGGGCTCAGCCAGTAACAGAATGTTTCAGACTTAACCCAGTCACCGTTATGAACGCTTGCGTTATGTAAACTAATCTTCCCGGCGCATTCAAGTATAAATCCCCAAGCTAGTTGAGCCACCGACTCAGTACTGTAGGCAGGGACATTTGTCACCGCAACACCGTGACGCTTTGCAGCCTCAAGATCTATTACGTTATATCCCGTAGCGCATACGCCGATATACTTAAGATTCGGCAGACGCTGGAATGTCTCCTCATCGAATACAACCTTGTTGGAGAAAACCACTTCCGCATCACCAATATGCTCATACTTATCTTCTTCCGTCGTATTGTCGTAAACAACCGTTTCCATTATCGAAGTGATCGGGTCAAGAGAAATATCTCCTCTGTTGACCGCACCCTCCTCAAGATAAACTGCTTTCATACATACCTCTCTTCTCTCCAAAATATGACAACTGAAATCTGATTTCATCTGTCATATTTTTACAAAAATAATCCTCTTTATATTTTTATCCTTGCTTATCTTTTTAATATTGTATAAATATAGTGTTGATATATGATCCGTCTACTGCACTAACTATTCCCTGAGCTACTAAGTCTTCTCCTCGCTCCAAATCTCCAACCCAGACAGGTGTCATCTTCATAGTTCCATTTCCATCCGGAATAGGATAATACATAAGTTTCATATTTTTAAATTCATATTTTTTTTCATCTTTAATAGCCTTTGATAACTCCGAATTCTCTTCCATAGCTTTGCAAAATGCCTTCATGGCATCTTCATACTTCAGAATGGATACATCAGTTTCTAGCATTTCATCAAACTTGTATTGAGCAGAGAGACTGATGCCAATCACTCCTAAATCATTCACCATGAAGATTCCAGAGTCGCCAATCTGGTGCATCATGCCAGAACTGAAATCTATATCGTCGGTACTATAAATGATCTGTTGGTTAGAAATAGTATTATTGTATTCTAACTCATAACCGTTTCTAATCGAACCTGATAAATTGGCATCTTTCAGCACTTCATCATTTACAAATACCATTTCAGATTTGGCATCTTTCTGGATTTCAGACTCGTCTTCATAATAATACCAAGAAGAACTAAAAAATCCAATATCCGACTTTGGAAGATCTACAAATACATTTTCTTGAACAAAGTCAAATACTTTATCTATCATATCCTCATCTGATAACTCACATTCATTCGGAATATCCGGTGCATCAACAGGCATGCTACCTACCCATACCTTCCCATCAGATGATGTAGTACAGATTTTATCAAGGGTCGGATTCCCACATACATCTCCCCAGTTTTTCGGATAAAGGGCAAATGACTTCTCATGATATTGTCTATTGTACGAAATCAGCAACTGATAAGCAGCTCCCCCTATATCTCCTTCATAAATATGAAGAAAATAGTCTTCTGAATCAACCCAAGTTTTTGTCTCAAAATTAGGATCTTCTGGGTCTCCGTCTTCTCCCATCGCAAACATAGCGAGGTACATCATTTCTTCAGAATCACCATTTTCTGATTTGAGAACGTCATTCTCGGAATCAAGAGCACGAAAATCATTTCCAAAGATTTTCTTCACTATTTCTTCTTCGCGAACATCTTCTTCAGTAATCTCGGTAACCTTGTATATAGGGAGCGTATCAGTCTCCATTATCTTTGAAGTCACATTTATACTCACTGGAATTCCGTTAACAGTAATCTCTCCTGAATACTGAAGTGGCTCCCCACCAAGTCTATCAATAAGTGTTCCTCCAGAAGTAGTTTTAATATCAGAGTCCGTCAGAGTATGAACAGACACGGCGTCACTTGTGGAAGAGTTACCATATTCTTTAAACTCTTTACGTTTTTTTCCGCATCCAGTCATGATCGTAGTTACAACAAGCGTCACTACAGAAATAATCGCTACACTTTTTCTAATTCTTTTTCTTACCATGTTGTCCTCCTTCTCGCGATCATCTTTACTGCCATCATTTGAGTCTCATCAGTTTACAGTTTTCTATCCCTCCACTCCAGAAGTCTTTTCGAGGGTAATTCCTAATCTGTGATACGATGCTGGAATTCATAGCACCATGTCCAACTATAAGAACATCCTTACCTTTTTCAAGTTCCGGTTCAACTTTTTCCTTAAGGAATTCTCCCGTTCTCTCAAATAGGTCCTCAAAGCTCTCAGCTCCTTCCAGAGGAGTTTTATAATTCTCAGGTTCCTGAAATATGACATTTACCGGACATCCAGGAACGTCGAAACTATATTCTACTCCTTCATATTTGCCGAAACACATTTCCCTGAGTCTGTCATCTATTATAATCGGGATATCTCTGTCTCTGAGCAGTATTTCAGCAGTTTCTCTGGCACGTACCAGTGGTGAGCAGAACACTATATCAAAATGTACGTCTTTATATTCTTCTCTGGCTTTTTCTGCCATAGCCCTGCCCTCATCATTTAGAGGAACATCCGTTTTACCCTGCAGTTTATGTTTTACATTCCAATCGGTTTTACCGTGTCTAATGATATATAACATCAGCTCTTCCTCCGTTTGGAATGTTTTGAGGATTTCTTATTCTTCTTTACAGAATAACCAAACTTGCCAAGCTTTTTGCCAAGTGCAAAGTATTCTCCGTGTGAATAAGCCATAAGATTTGTTGCCCTAAGATCAAAACGTCCCTTGGCATCCATATATTCTTCACTCACTGTCACGCCAACCACTTCAGCTATAAACATATCATGTGAACCTAGTTTTTCTATCTTCTTAAGTTTACAGTAGATATTCACCGGACTCTCTTCAATGGCAGGAGTATCCATAAATTCAGATGTAAACTGTGTAAGCTTTAATTCTTTGTACTTATCATGATCACGACCTGATCTGACACCACACCAGTCACATGCTTTTGTGAGGTCAGTTGTCACCAGATTTACAACAAATTCACCTGTTTCCTTTATAATATCGTATGAATACCTCTCAGGTCTGATAGATACTGAAAGCATTGCAGGATCTGAACATATAGTGCCTGCCCATGCGAGTGTGATGATATTTGCTTTTTCACCAGGTTTCTGACAGCTTACCATAACTGCCGGAACAGGATAAAGCATATTACCGGCTTTCCAGGATTGTTTACTCATAATTATTCCTCATTTCATAAAAACATACTATTCAAAAAATATGACAACTGAAATCTGATTTCAACTGTCATATTTTTATTATTTCATCTTTGTTTGGACGAACTCTTTGCAGTCTTCCAGAGCCGCAAGTTCAAGCTCGATATTTTTCTCATTAATACTGTAATCGTCAGGATTCAGTCCGGCTTTTTCCGCAGAAATCTTGAGAATCTCCTGTGTAAATATAGGATTCTTGGTAAGAACAGGTCCTAGCAGGTGCGTAAAGATAACGTTGTTCTTTCTCGCGCCTTCTGCTCCTTTACCATTATTACCTCGTCCGTACACTACTTTGCCAAATGCTTCCTGTTCATCTCGGAGACGAACATCCGCCAACTGAATCTGCGTACCAAGAATGTCCTTACCTTCCGGCGTACTGATCCACAGATCATCTCCGAATACATTCTTTCGCTGTTTCATGATCATACCAAGAAGCCCCAGTCCCTTAAAGCTTCCACCTTCAAGATATGATACTTTTTCTGCCAGCAATGCACCGGTACTTCCAATAGCAAGTATAACTTTACCGTTCTTGGCAAACTTTTTAAATTCTTCCCTCTTAGGCATAAGCGCCTTACAGAGATCTTCCATAATACTAAGATCCCCGCTTGGGAAAAGAATCATATCCGCCCAGTCAAATGGAATCTCATCAGTTAATTTATTGATACGTCTTATCGTACAAGGAAGCTTCATGAGATTACTGAAATGCAGTAACGCCATAGCATCTCCTCGTCCACCATGCATACTTAGAACATCAGGATACATCCAAAGTATATGTATTCCTCTTTCTTCAGAAGAAATACCGAGAGCCTCATGATTACTTATCTCTGTATCACTCCGATTACTTCCAGAACGTATCTTGTTAAACAGTGTAAAATTACCCAATTCTATTATCCTCATTTCTTCCAATAAGGTATTTCTTCAACAAGGTATACAGGATCATCTCCCGGAACCTTAGAGAGAGTTTTTTCGATAGTTTCCTCACGGCTGTCCGGAAGAACTATCATATCTTTCTCATCGAATCCATCATACAGGAATCTCAGTGCAACAGCACGTCCCATAGCTTTAGACATACATATCCACTTTTTCACTCCTGATTGAAGAATTCCTCTTGTATCATAATCAAATGGATAGAACGAGATAACAAGCGGCGGCCTGAAATCCAGATACTCATCATATCCGATCATAAATATCTTTTTACGCTTATCACGTGCTATAAGATTCAGTGATGACTGTGTAGTTTCAGAATTCTCCTGTTTCATCTTGATATAATGAAGTGTCTTACCGGCAATCTTCTTGGTCTCAAGTCTGCCACGGATATTCTTGAAATCTTTAAGCGCTGCTGCAATCTTCTTCTGTGAGATTCCCAGTTCTGTTGCAACACCTATTGCAAGAACATAGCAATACAGAAAATATGCCGTATTAAAATTGAGGTCATATTCTTTTCCATTTACAGTGAACTTCTTGCCTTCAAAATCAACGCTTTCCACGAGATAATCAGTCTCCTTCTCACCTCCGAATCCGCAGACAGGACAAGAAAAAGGTCCTATATTCTCAATATTGTAAGTTTTGAATGTGAGTGGGTTGTGACAACAAGGACATGGCTGTGATACAGCAAAGAAATCATCATCCTTGTTATATGAATGACTGTTCTCATTTACTCCGTAACTGATAGTTCTGCCAGCTAATTCACGAAGCGAATATGAATTCGGTTCATTCTTATTCAGGAATAAAGTTACATCAGAATCAACAACCGGCTTCAGCTTACCTAATATATAAGAAGGTTCACCATTTCTCTGAGCCTGATCCTTCTGGATGTTTGTAACACAAACATACTTTGCAGGAAGCTGCTGTCTGATAAGACTTATATATCTCTCATCAGTTTCAAGTACAATGGCGTCAGTACTAAGGCTTCCCGATAATGACATATCCTTGATTATTGTAGTCGTAACTCCTTTAAGCATATTAGCTCCCTTAAGATTGGAAGTAACATGCATTCCTGAATGTGTAAGAAGATGATTGATAAGATTAGTAGTTGTACTTTTTCCATTTGTACCTGTTACTAAAACCACCTTTTCGGGGTTGATACCTTTCACATGCGCCAAGAACATTGGATCTATTCTAAGTGCAATCTTTCCCGGAAGAACTGTACCTCTTTCTTTAGCAAATATATGAAGTAAAACAGATACAATCTTGGCCAGGTAAAGGGCCAAATAAAATCGCATACCTAAATTCCTTTCACCATTTTTTTGCGCGAACAACCAATGCGCAACGAAACTATTTTATGATAATACATAATATATTAAAAAACAACCAAAAAAACATCCGGAGGGATAATCCTCCGGATTGTTTATATACTTAAGCCATTACAGAATCGACAACTTCTTTAACGATAGCCAATCCCTCTCTCAAAGTCTTTTCATCGATAGTAAGCGGTGGCATAATCTTAAGTACCGCATCCTTACGACCTGCAACTTCAAGAATCAGGTGTCTGTCAAATGCTTCATGTACACATTTGATAGCAAGTTTAGTATCAACACGAGAGAAATCTATTCCCCATATCATTCCAATTCCTCTGTAGTCTATGAAACTGTACTTTGAGCAAATATCCTTCAGAGCTTCTTCAATGATCTCACCATTTTTCTTAGCAATATCATCAAGTCTGTTCTCTTCAAAATAGTTAAGTGCTGCTGCACCACCTACGAATGCAAGGTTATTTCCTCTAAATGTTCCGTTATGCTCTGCAGGACGGAACAGATCAAATTCAGGTTTCAAAAGAAGAATAGACATAGGCATTCCAAATCCACTTATAGACTTAGAAAGAACAACCATGTCGGGAACGATTCCAGCTCTCTCAAACGAGAAGAATGAACCGCTTCTTCCGATTCCAACCTGTATATCATCAACAATAAGAATGATTCCATTTTCTGAACAATACTTGCGGATTCCTCTAAGCCATTCAATACTTGCTATGTTGATTCCACCTTCTGCCTGTATTGTCTCAAGGATGATTGCTGCAGGCTTATCAACACCTGAGTGATCATCATCTATTATCCATTTGAGGTAGTTGAGAGCTTCAACACCATCTGTTCCATCGTATGGAGCAAATGTAACATCATCAAGTGATACTCCGGCACCCTCTCTACTGATTCTATCCGTTGTAACTGCAAGGCTTCCAAGAGTCATACCATGAAATGCACCACCGAAAGCGATAACATTTCTTCTCTTAGTACACTTTCTTGCAAGCTTAAGAGCTGCCTCTACTGCGTTAGTTCCTGTTGAACCACAGCACATGATCTTGTAATCAAGATCTCTAGGCACGAGAATCTTATTATATATAGTATCTATAAAATTCCTCTTTGCCTCTGTATACATATCAAGCGAATTGATAATGTTATCTTCAGCAAGATAATCCAATATAGCTTTCTTAATAACCGGATTGTTATGTCCGTAATTCATAGAACCGGCAACAGAAAGGAAGTCTATATATCTTCCACCGTCTTCGTCAAACATCTCGGCATTCTTAGCTTTAGAAAAAACAACCGGATATTTCCTACAATAAGAACGAACCTCTGACTCGTGTTCCTCAAAAATATTAGCCATTTCTTTACCTCTTATCTATTTGTAGTAAATGTGATAATATACCAAAACTACATCATGATAGCATCCATAAAAAGCCATGTCAAGATATCAAGGAATTATAATGAATAAAATCATTCACCTAATGATATGATACCTATCTCCTCGACACCATAGAACTTAAGGATATCCAGAATATCTTTGTCTATCTTCTCTCCTGCGATAACAGGTGATATAGCAGGTGGACAACCTGTAAGTGTGTCCGCAGCTATCTCTCCAACGATAGACTCATCTACCTTTACTAACTTCTTGAGCATAAGAAGTGTCTCATAAGGCTGGAATACAACCTCTGGAAGAGTAAACTTCTTTTTTCTAAACTCATTCTTTATATTCTTTTCAGCTACAAATGAATCTGAGCTGACATTTTCATTATTTATCACTTCTGATACAGCATCTCTGAATCTGTCAAATTCTGTCGGATACTCATTGAATGGAGACCACATTGTTACAACAAATTCAGGCTCCCCATATTCGCAGTATATCTTTCTTGCTCTAAGTTCCTTAGCAAGATTCTTTCCGTCTATTCCTGATTCTCTGAGATCAAGTGTAAGCTTAAGAGGTTCTGAACCATATATCTTAAGTCCCATCTCTCTGAGACTGTCTTTAAGCTCTGCTATATGCTGAGCACACTCTTCATATTTCTTTGGCTCGATTCTCTCAAGAGCTAAGTCTAGAGATCTTAGTATCTTATATGAAGGACTTGTAGAACCAAACAGAAGAAGTGCCTGTCTTGCTTCAGCTTCAAGATCCTGAGGTGCATTAGGTGATACATGCAGATAAGCACCGCCTGTAAGAACCGGAAGTGTCTTATGTGCAGAATCTGTAGTCATATCAGCACCAAGTGTTATAGGATGTAGATCACCACCAACAAACTTAAGGTATGAACCATGAGCATTATCACATAAAAGCAATGTATTAAACTCATGCGCAACTTCTGCCAGTCCCTTGACATCAAGCATATTTCCAAGATAATCAGGGCTTGCAACGAATACAGCTGCAAGTGTCTTATCACTTTTCTTCTTAAAGTCTGTCAAAAATCTGCGGAGTCCCTCCGGAGTCACATTACATTTGCAGATACTGAATTCCTCATCCTCTGATGGAAGCCATGCTATATCGAATTCCATAAGCATAGAAGCATTTATAAATGACTTATGAGCATTTCTGGATGCAACTATAGCATAATCATTTCTCGAATAATTCCCTGTCTTCTTACATGCATATCTTATAGCAAGATAACACATAGCCTTGATAACCTGTGATGAACCTTCTGTACTATAAAATGTACGTCTTGTTCCAAAAAGGTCTGATGTAAGCTTCTCACTCTCCAGGATAATATCATCAGCTTCATATAAGCTGTCAGCACCATGTACTTCTGTTATATCATTATCACAATCTGCAAACTTACCCTTATGTCCGGGCATATGAAGTCTGACAATATCCTTATCAGAATCATATTTTTCCAAGAATCCACAAATTGGCAGTTTCATCTATCTCCTCCTCTTAAAAATGGACCGGGGAAAATCCCCCCGGCCCACGCAAATTTAGCCTTATGGAATACTATCACAAATACACCCTTAATGCAAGAGTTACTATTCACGGTTGACTCAAAAACACTCTTAAGTCCACATCGTTTTTTTTGAGTCACCTGCTTTGCAGGTTAGATAATGATATCAACTACATATTGACCATTATCTATCTCGGTTACATATATTCCATCATATTTATCTACGACATCTTTTACATTTAAGTTGCCGTATCCATGGTTTTCCTTGTCCTCTTTCGTAGTAAAACGTTCTTCGTCAGATGGCAGTGAAGTAAGATCTGTATTATTACTTATCTGGACTCCTATCTTATCTCCTATCATCTTTACTTTTACGAAGATCTTTCTGGCAGATTCTTCTACTTTAAGAGATGCTTCTATAGCATTCTGAATGACATTATAGAATATCACGCACAGATCAAAATCACTTACATCATCTCTATGTCTAAGGAGTCCATCGAATTTAAACTCCGTATTTGCGGGTTTCATCTGAGCCACAAGCTCATTAATAACTGCATCTACAGCCTTATTTCCAGTATATCTCACAGCTTTAGTAGTATTAACTTTTATTTCCATATTATTTAAATAATCCCGTAATGCACTGTCATGATACCCTTCTGTCAATTCCCTGATAGCAGTGATATGTGCACGGATATCATGCCGGAACATTCTTATTTCCTCATAATTTTTTGTTATATTGTCAAAATAGACAGATTGAGATTTCATCAGATATCTGTATCTGAGTTCTCTTTCCTGCATATCGATATTCTTTCTTACGATATAACTCAGCCATACCATAACGCCAAGAAACAGGAATAAGATAAATGTCATCGATACGCACATTATCATATGTGTTTCCGTAGAAACCTCTAATCCAACACTCATTTTCTCAAGGGCAGGAATTATCATCATAATTCCCACAAAGCAGGTGAATATAACTGCCCATTGAAGAGGATGGAATATATATGTCACTTTTTTCTGTATAAATACATTTATTATAAAATGATAAGCCAGCAGAAGTACAATCACTATAATCTTCACATCGATCGCATATACTGAAAATTTACCAAACAGTGCAGTTTCTTCTTTACTGACCAAAACAAATATCTGTCTTACGATCTCGGTAAGAGAATCCATAATGATACATGAGAGCAGTATAAATAATATGCCTCTTAATCTGCATCCTTTTTTAATTATCGTTACAAGACTGATCGCCAGAATATTCGGAATAACATAGAATATTCCGGTTGTGCCAAGGTATCTGAAATACAAAACGCTGATAAATACAGTCACCAGTATCACGACCGGGACAACAACTTTCTTCCGACGCATCATTGGTACGTCGAAAACAAATAACATACAGAGAAAGTATTTCAGCATATCAAGTATGCTATACGCAGCTATCATAATGTAATATTTCATGCATGTAACTCCCTACGAAGATATTCCTGATATTTCTTTTTTACCTGCCCCCTGTAACTTCTTCCAATCGTATATACATCATTATTAATCATTTCAACTGTATCACTCTGCACATTCTTCACATGCATAAGATTGACGATATACGATCTATGAATACGCAAAAACGGCAATCCCCCCAGTTTGTCTTCACACTCTTTTAGTGAGCATGAAAGAAATTTTTGCGTTACCTTCGTGAAAATCGTTATATATCCGGAATCCGACTTGATATATATAATGTCTGACTTTTTAAAAGACTCAGAACCATTTGCATCTGTAAACTCTACATATGTATTGTCAAGAACCTCTTTATACATTCTATCTAATAGTTCATATATAGAAGAATCTTCAAATGGCTTCGTGATAAATCCCTTAGTCTTATAACCAAACGAATCCCATACTGCTTCCGGATGACTTGACACAAAAACAATGCGCTTGATATTCGGCATCGTCTCAACTACCTTCATAGTCTCGAGTCCACCCATACCATACATCTCGACATCCAGAAAAAGCAGATCGATTTCTTTTTCATTTTCCATGATGATGTCTTCCCCCGAATAGAAGGAATAAATCTCGTGCGCCAATCCTTTCTGGTTCAGATATTCGTCACAAATCATACTAAGACGAAGATGCCACGAATTTTCATCATCACATATTCCTATGTTGAACGACAAATCATTACTCATATCAAAACCTCTTCAAAACATATGTCCTAGATTTTAGCATATTTGCAAAAACGCCACAAGTCAGGCCCCTTTTTATGGCATTTGTATGCTTTTTTTATGTTTTTTATGTCGTTCATCAAGTTTTTATGTCGTTCATCAAAAAGTTGTTTATTATTTCCTGATTCTATTCTATACTCTAAGAGAATTATTTTTTTACTTAACTTCCCCATAATTTACCGGAAACAGCTCATAGGTGTAAACCTTATGGGCTGTTTTCACGTTTATCAGAAATTTGCTGATAACGTTTCTTAACCCCTCTTTCTGTAAAAATAAAATAATACATATTCACTCTTTAATCAACAATCATCTGATGAACAACATAATGAGTTCGTGAACGACATATTTTTGACACCATAAACCATCAAATTATAAAAAAACTATAAAGCATATAAACATAAAAAAAGCCGATAACCGGCATATAAATACACTCAGTTATCGGTTTTCTAAGTCTTATCATTTTAAAGATTCACAAAAATCAGCTATCTTCTTCTCGTTATCATCACTTGGTTTAGCCTTAGGATCTATAAGAACAACTTCAGCTTCAAGACTATCTATTCCTATGCAGTCCTTTAGCTTCCCAAATGCCTTCTCTGCTCCGCCTCCACTCTGGCAGGCAAATGCAGCTATCTTTTTATCCTTGATATCATTTTCTGCTATAAATGTACGAAGCGGTGGAGCTATGTTGCTGGCCCATACCGGGAATCCAAATATTATCCTGTCATAAGATGCACCATTGAACTCATATGATTCAAGAGCAGGCTTCTCAGCCATCACCGCACTTTTACCGCCCCAGAAAAACTTACTGAAGTTTCCTGTCGGATAACTCTTCTTGGGAACAAGTTCCAAAACATCTGCTCCTATCTTCTCTGCTATCTTTTCAGCAGCATACTTCGAATTACCTTCTAATGAATAATAAACTATGATTGATCTCATATCAGTCCCCTTTCATATATTCACTCATTACCCATAAGATAATAATATAATTCCTAAAAATTTTCAAATTTACTCTTGACAAAATGCACATCACAAAATAAAATGAACCTCAGTTCATTTTTAAAAGTGAACTACGGTTCATTTTTTACGAAGGATACAGGAGGTAGATCGATCATGCCAAAAGTTTCTGAAGAATACTTTGATATCAAAAGAGAAGAAATAATAAATGCTGCATACAAGGTAGCTCTTTCAAAATCCATCAGCAGCATCACCCTGAAAGATGTACGTGATGAGGTCGGAATGGCCCGCGGCGGCATCTACAGATACTACAATAATCTTGACGAGATACTTAGCGCGCTTATCGTTAAGGTTAACAAAGATACATCTTTTTCAGATGATATCCAGAATATCTTAGGGGAAAACAGTTCATCTGAAAAACCCGATAAGGTTTTAAAGGAGCTTTGCAAGTTCATTGAAGAATATATGACATCCCTTAATCCGGATGTGCTGATGCTAAGCATTCAGTTCGATATATTCTGCATTCACGAACCTAAGCGTATTCTAAACATAATGAAACACATAAATACTGAAGACAAAAACAACGGAGCATTTCTCTGCTCCGCTCTAACTGAATACATAAAAAGAGAAACAAAAAAAGGAAATATGAAGCCAGTCATGCCGGTTGATGACCTCGTGGAATATTTCCTCACTATTTACAAAGGAATACTTCTTCAGTATTCAATAACACAAAAAATTCAGTCAGAAGTAGAATATGATACAAAATCTATCTTTAAAGGATTCTATGAGACCCTGATTTCACTTCTGGGCTGTAACAGATAAGGAGAAAATTATGAGCAAAATACTAAAAAAGATAGGAAAGGTAATTCTGGTAATCCTGGCTATATTAATACTGGCAGTAGCTGTTCTGGCTATAAGAAATGTATTTAAATGTAAGGAAGATAGTTCAACCTATAGCAATGCATATGGCACATACTACACTCTTTCAACAGGTGAAAGAATAAACTACACATTCTATGACAGTCCATCCGACGAAGTAGCTGTTATCCTTCCTGGACACGGATGCTCATCCGTACACTACGAATTTGACGCATTTGCCAAGGGACTTGCAGATAAATACAAGATAGTTATGTATGAGCCTCTCGGTTACGGTCTAAGTGACAGCACAACACGTGAAAGGTCATCCGAAAACTATTGCAAAGAGCTTCATGAATTAATGTCTTCTCTCGGATATGACAGATACACTATCATCGGTCACTCCATATCCGGACTTTATTCACTTAAATACGCTAACATGTACCCTGAAGAGGTTAAAGCTTTTATAGGTATCGACACATCTGTACCATGCCAGGACGATGTATGTCCTGTTTCTGCCAGATCAGATAACATGTATAAAACATTTAAACGAATGAAGACGCTATTGATCAATACTGGAATCTACAGACTCACCACGGAACTCTCGTTCAATTCGACAATTGAGTGTATCCCTACGCTTTCTGCTGACGATCAGAAGATGTTCCTTGCCATGAGCTGTACTAATCAGCTTAATGCAACTCAGATGAACGAGATCAGAAAAATGACCGACAACATGAACGAACTAAGAGGTGTAAAGTTTCCTGAAAACATCCCCGTTCTCTATATGGTATCATCTGATAACTGTTCAATGATACCAGAGTGGGAAAACGTCCATTCAGAACTTATTACCAATCCAAAAGGAAAGGTAGTAAAGCTAAATGGGCCTCACTACCTTCATCTTTTCAATCTACCTTCAGTACTTGACACCATCAACGAATGGAATCCGTACATGTAAGTGAAATATTTACTTTTTCAAATCCGTCAGCTGATACTGACAGTTCAACAGGCCCGCTCTCGTATCCCGAACGAATGATCAATGTTGCTCTTCCACGATATGTAACAGCCTGATTGTCAGTATAATTCTCTTCGGTAACCGGATTACCAGATCCGAATCCCGCGAGAAATGCTGAACCTGACACCTTTGCATTTAAAGGAATACTTGCATTCGGAACAATATTCCCTTCCTTGTCCCTAATCTCTATTCCTACATATATCAGGTCATGCCCGTCAGCCTTCATAGTCTCCTTCTCAGGAAGAAGGGCAATGGTTGCGGGCTCTCCTGCTGTTACAAGAGTATCCCTACTGACTTCATTTCCATTAGAAAAACTGATTGCCACAACCGTTCCAGGTTCGTAAGTTACATCAAAATCAACCGAATCCGGCATGATTCCTGATCTATTAACTGCCTTTTTACCGAGCGAACGGCCATTTATAATAACTTCAACCTCCTCAGCTTTTGAAAACACAGTAAGTTTTACAGGCTTTCCTTCATATCCTTTATAATTCCAGTCAGAATAAAATGATGGAAATCCCCACATACTCATCAGCTCAACTTTATCAAATGTATCAGGGTGTCTCGTATAAAGAAATGTCCTGTCACTTCCCCATACAACACTTCTGTAAGCTCCCTGAGGGAGCATATGACCGTTTATATCAAAATCTCCGCAATTTGCAGTTCTCCAAGGATACGGAGAAGTTTCCATAGGCATTATAGCCCAAGGACCTTTTTCTATAAGCGGATTTCCCGGCTCAACATAAACCGCTTTTCCGATTCCGGATTCACCAAGATAATCCCATGCTGTCCAGGTAAAATCACCTATTACATAAGGATGGCTTTCTACCATAGGCCATCTGAATCCTATCTCCTTTGGGTAATTCTCTGAACCAAGAATCACTCGTTCCGGAAACATCTCATGATCACGCTCATACAGATCTTCCATATAGTTATATCCTACTATATCCATACCATTAGTAAATGGTTCCGTTACAGTTTCCCATTGGTTTGAATCCAGACCGTCGGCAGAATTCTGCTCCTGGTTCTTTCCTTCTGCAAGCTCATCATCCAGCCCGCTCCAGAGAGAACAGATTCCGTTACTTACAGGTCTTGTTCTATCCAGTTCTTTAAATGCATTTGCGAGCTTTGCAGCCAAAGTATAACCATTTCCAAGACCGCCTCGTTCCGGAATCTCATTTCCTGTGGACCACATGATCACACAAGGATGTGAACGATCACGTTTTACAAATGCAGTAAGGTCCTTCTGCCAGTCATTTTCAAAAAATCTGCTGTAATCTCCGCTCCTCTTGGCGATTCCCCAGGAATCAAATGCCTCATCAAACACATACATTCCAAGTCTGTCGCAGGCTTCTATAAGTGCAGCCGAAGGAGGATTATGTGCGGTTCTTATCGCGTTAAAACCTACTTCCTTCAGTTTTTTCACTCTTCTCGCTTCTATCTCATAAAAGCTGACTGCACCAAGCAAGCCGTTATCATGATGGACACAGCCTCCTTTTAACTTCGTTTCTTTTCCATTTATTCGAAGTCCATGGATCGAATCAGCTGTTATCGTCCTTACTCCGAAAAGAGTATCTGCCTCATCCACAGTAACGTTAGAAGACTTCGTGAAATGCGTACGATATACTCCGATATCACTGACACTTACCTTAACCTTATACAGGTTAGGTGTCTCAGCACTCCAGAGCTTAGGATTTTTAAGATTTACTGCCTGTATAGCAGTTTCCGTCGAACGAGGATTTATCTGAATCACACGCTCAGCTTTAGCAAGAATCTCATCTTTACCATCTTCTGTAATTGATATATCTACCTTAGCAAGTCTGTTTTCTGAAGTGGCATTTTCCACCTCTATCTGAGCCTCTAAAAATGCATAGTCGACGTCCAGCGTTTTTGTATAAACATATATTCCGTCCGTAACAACATGAACCTTAGGTCCATGACAGAGCTTAACGCCTCTGAAAAGTCCAGATCCGGTATACCAGCGGGAATTGGAATACATACTTGTATTCACATTTACGATGATACGATTCTCCTCACCGAACGCAATATAATCTGTTAGATCAACATAGAATGGAGCATATCCGTAATTCTGTTTTCCAACACGATATCCATTTATATCTACGGTGACATTCATCATTGCACCGTCGAACTGAAGTCCGATTGAATCATTCTCCCACTCTTTTGGGATAAAAACACTCTTCGTGTAGTTCGTCTGGTCACCCTTATAATATGCACTGTCGACGTTTGACGGTGCATCAGCCGAAACATCTGTCCCTATCATGCCATCATGAGGAAGATTAACATCTACGCCCGGATCTGCTTTCATCCCGGCAAGCGAATCAAGAAAACCTCTTCTAAAAGTCCATTTTTCATCAAGTGCAACTATTTTCATATCGTTGCCTCCTAAATATATCTTGTTAAATTATTTAAGCCACGCTCTCTTCAGAGTATTCGATTGCATGCCCTATGATAACATCCGGGAACTCCATTCCCTTCATAAGCATTATGGCATTTGTCACTTTATTCTTACCCTGATGAAGCACATAATTGAATTTTACTTCACCATCCTCTATATCGCAATCAAAATAATACGCATCATACTTATCATCCATAAATTCCACAAGTTCCATATCATGAGTAGCTGCGATAACAACCGCATTCCTGTCAGCAAGATAATCCAGAACAGCTCTTGAAGCGGCGATTCGTTCCTTAGTGTTCGTTCCCTTCAGAATCTCGTCAATAACGATCATTGTCTTCTTACCGGAATCCGCCACCTCCAGCATTCGCTTCAGATACTTGATTTCGCGAACATAGTAGCTTTCTCCCATTAAAACATCATCTCTTAACGCCATAGACGTCATAACATACATATCAGGAAATGTCATCCTGTCGGCAGTACATGTATAGATTGTTTCGCCTAAGATTACATTTATCGCAAGAGCTTTCATAAAAGTAGATTTACCTGTTGCATTTGCTCCCGTAAAGAAACAGTTACGCTTCATATCGAGATCATTCTTTACAGGGCTCTTCAGCATCGGATGATATATCTGTTCACATTCAATATATCCGGATTCTTTTATCTCCGGCTTACAAGAGTCCATACATTCCCTGAAAGATGCAACCGATATCACCATATCAATCCATCCTGTCAGCTCATAAAAGTCCAGTATGTCATCTTTATACGCCTGAATTCTTTTTATCACTCCTATGCAGCATATAGGATCAATCAGAGTAATCCCTAGCAGGTACTCTAATAATCCACCGAGTGGATTACCTGAATTCTGCATCATGCTTCGCTGTCTGTATAGTTCAAGCACTTTAGTCATCTTACAAAGCCTTGACAGTTTTTTCTTGTCTTCATCTGTAAGATATAGCTCTGAAAGCTTATCTGATTTCTTCAGATTATCACAAAACAGAATAAACTCTCTGATCGAACCAAGTGATGTGAGTTCATTTTCAAACCTGAGCTTAAAGATCAGATAGACAAACAGGTTAATGATTGCGAAGACTAGCAAAAACAGAATAAATGACGAATGAAAGATAGTACCAATAAGAGATAAAATCAGAGCGATCAGCAGTAACGGATATATATATGTATTCCTGACCAGAATTTTTCCGAACCCATCAATCACATCAGGGATATAATAATTCAGATATCCCTTTCCGATATTCATCAGACCTAGTTCCATATTTATTCTTTCATCTTCATTCTGAGCAAAATAATCAGCTTCTTTATCAATTCTGTCTCTCTTTTCAGTTTCAGATCCATGAAGTATGTGATACAAAACCTGCTCACCTGCATAACTTCTGGTATGATTTACAAGATGAAATACTTCATCCATTTCCAGATCATTCCAGGTTATTGAATCGATCATATGATCTTTGCCCTTAAGATTATGATAGATACTGACTCGTTCTATCATTTCTCTGGCTTCCTTGATATCACAAAGTTCGCGCGGATCAACACCATATTCATTTTTAATCTTATAGATTTTAAGTTTTTTATTCATCTTTTTCCCAATCTTTTAAATATCAGTTGCTTAATATAAGCATATTAAAATGCAACACAGCTAGTTTTAAACTACATGGACAGTTTATCATATCTAACCTTAACTTAACATTAAAGGTATCTTAAATCTTTTTTTACTCTCAAAAAATATGTATTTTAGGGTCTTCTCAAAAACGGTCAATGGATTATAATAGTTATTAACCGGGCCGGTCAATAGGTTAAAATTCATTCCAGACAATGCATAGCATAAAAGGAGTACGTATGAATATTATAGAAACAATCAGCCTTACCAAAACATATGGTAAAAGCCGTGGAATCAATAATCTAAATCTTAATATCGAGGAAGGCGATTTCTTCGGATTTATCGGTCCTAACGGAGCCGGCAAATCCACCACGATCAGAACCCTACTCGGACTGATCAGTCCAACAAGCGGTTCAGCAACGATCATGGACTACGATATCGTAAAAGATAACAAGAAGATACTTACTGAAGTTGGTTATCTTCCTTCAGAGATTAATTTCTATCACAAAATGAAGGTTAAAGATGTGATCAGATACTCTGCTGCTCTTCGCAAGACCGACTGCAAGGATAAAGTTCAGCAGCTCTGCGAACGTTTAGGACTTGATACTTCTAAAAATGTTGATGACCTGTCTCTCGGCAATCGCAAGAAAGTTGGAATCGTATGCGCAGTTCAGCACAGTCCTAAACTTCTCATTCTGGATGAACCTACATCCGGACTTGACCCTCTGATGCAGCGTGAATTCTTCAATATCCTTACCGAAGAGAATGATAACGGAGCAACTATATTCTTCTCATCTCATATACTCTCTGAGGTACAGAATTACTGCAGAACTGCCGCCTTTATAAAGGAAGGCCGGATAATAATGTCCGACACCGTCGATAAGATAGAAGAAACCGGTGCTAAGAAAGTATCCGTTACAGGAGATATAAATGAACTGACAAAAACTCTCGAAAATTCAAAACACGTATCAGATTTCAAAACAAATGAAAAAAGCTGTTCAGTTGATTTTCTATATAACGGCAAGATTCAGCTTCTTCTTGAAAATCTATCAAGAATGAACATCAAAGACCTGAATATAACTGAACCAAGCCTTGAAGAGATATTCATGAATTACTATGAATGAGGTAAAAACCATGACTATATTTAAACAGGAAATAAAATCACAAAGACTATCGATAATCATCTGGAGTCTTTCAATAGGACTTCTCGTCGCTATATGCGTACTGATGTATCCCGATATGGAATCTCAGATGAACGATGTAAACGATATGTTCTCATCTATGGGGAACTTCACAGCTGCATTCGGAATGGATCAGCTGAACTTCGGAACTCTGGTAGGTTTCTACGCAGTAGAAGGAGGAAATATGCTGGGTATCGGCGGAGCCTTCTTCGCCGCAATAATAGGAATCTCCTCTCTTATGAAGGAAGAACGTGAAAGAACTGCTGAATTCCTGATGACACACCCGGTTTCAAGAACAAAGATAATAACCGAAAAGCTTATAAGTACATTTGCCATAATCATTATAATGAATGTTATTGTATTTATCTGCACTATCATTTCGATTCAGATGATCGATGAAGAAATATTCTGGAAAGAGCTTATACTCTTCCATATTGCCTATCTTCTCATGCAGTTCGAAATAGCCGGAATATGTTTCGGAATCTCTGCATTTATCAAGAGAGCCGGAATGGGCATCGGAATAGGAATCGCAGGTCTTATGTATCTTTTAAATATAATCGCAAATATATCAGAAGATGCTGAATTTCTTAAGTATATAACTCCTTTCGGTTATACTGAAGGAGCCGATATTATAAATAATAATGAGATAAAGATAGAGTACCTTATCCCAGGTATGATAATAATAGTCGTATGTATAGTCGCAGCTTACGCCAAATACACAAAGAAGGATATATCTGCGTAATAAATATATGGAGATAATACGATGAACGAAAAGTTTTACTCACTTCCTCAGGAAAAACAGGACCGCATATTGAATGCAGGTTTCCGCGTTTTTTCTAAAAATTCATACAAAAAAAGCCCCATGCTCGAGATAGCAAATGAGGCTGATATCAGCAAATCCCTTCTATTCTTCTATTATAAGAATAAGAAAGAACTTTATCTTTTTCTAATAAAAAAAGCTGAAGAGCTCACTATGAATTATCTGGTGAGTTCCGGCTGTTTTAATGAATCTGATATCTTTGAAATGATGTATAAGGGGCTGTATGCCAAGGCACAGATGATGAAAGCTTATCCTGATATGAGCAACTTTGCCATGAAAGCATATTATGAAGATGACGAAGAGATAAGGGCCGGAATACAGGAGATCATTAAACCTTATACAAAACTCAAAACGAATAAAAATATCCCAAAGCTTGATCCCAAGGACTTTAAAGAAGGGCTCGATCTTGAAATGATGTACCAGGATATGTACCTGGCTTCAGAAGGATATGTTTATAGAATGCAGCAGGAAGGAAATCTCGATGTCGATAAAATGCTGACCGACTATCGCAGGATCATCGACTTCTGGAAAAAGCTATATAAAAGAGAATACTGATATAGTTACGGAGTGCGTAGAGAAATACTGCGACTTTTCAGTTACTATTTTCAATCTGCTCACTCCGATGATTTCAATATTTATTCATTCATGAACCGAGTTTACTTTTCTGCACATACTCATTCATTTTTTCAGTGTATATCACGGCATCCTTCTTCATAATAAGTGTGTCAACAAGTACTGCGATCACATAGGCCAATATCACTATCACACCAAATATCACCCAGGAATATATGTTCCCTTGTGTCTCGAATATCCCCATAAAGTAAAACATTACTATCTCAACAGGAATAAACAGGATGTAGGATAATGACAACTGAAAGATAAATCCCTTCTTTTCAACACGCTTATTCTTAAAACTGACTACAAATGAGATCACTCCCCAGAAACATAAAACAAACAGCTTAACAAGAAATTCAACCGGTATGGTGTCATTTCCATTAATAATAGCAACCACCACTGTACATATAACCAGCCATGCGAAGGCAAATGCCAGTCCATTTCTTATAAAGATCAACATATCCTTGACTTTTCTCATATCAATCTCCTATCCCAAGCATTTTCTTCAGCTCGGCAGCATATCGTCTCGATACAACAACTACTTCACCATTTGAGAGTGTCGCCATGATGTTACGTGTGATCTCCGGCTTCAGCTTTACTACTTTACTGAGATTAATGATCACGGACTTAGAACACCTGAAAAAATCTCTTTTATCAAGAATTCCCTCCAGCTCATACAGTCTCTTATCTGAACCGAGCACTTTACCTTCTGTATAGATAAATGTCTTCTTATCTACAGACTCTATATAGAGGATTTCATTTAATGCCACGATATGTGTTTCGCCATTTTCAGATGCTTTTATTCCGGTTCTGTAATTCTCTATATATGTTTTCAGCTTAGATTCTTCTCTGGTAATATCCTTGCAACAGATCTCAACATATGTAGACTGTACAGTCTGATCTTTTTTAATCTCAACTCTCATATCTATATCCCAAACTGTGTTTATGAACACACCTTACTAAATGTTTGTATCAAACTCAAGATTATATCAACCAAGTGGTACATAACCCTTAACCAAGCGGTCTGGTGTCCTTTATAAAGCCGACAGTAGAGACTCTCATCTCATAACTGTCGGCTTTTATATAAAAACCTTCTACTGTCCAAATTTAAATACCAGCTCTCGTTCTACTTCTTTATCATTCACTTCAATCTTGCACCGTCCATTAACTATCTTTATCGATTCATCCTTGGCGAAGGTTTCTTTATCAAGCTTATTATGCACATCCACCCTGATATCAACACTTGTAAGATTCACTTCTGAATTATCGTTATAGCCTCCAAATGCAAGAGCTTCTTCTCCTGCATTCTCCATTCTCACTGAAGCTATGTTGATATCCATCTTTGACCTTCCTTCAAGAGCTCCGATTCCGGTTGACTTATCGGCTCTGATACAGGTTTCAACCAGCGAATTATATATCTTAACATATGATTCTTGTCCGGTCAGAGTACCTATTCCAACAACCTCGCGTCCATCAACCGTAAGTTTTATAGTACCATCAGCTATGTCTACCGATGAATCGCCATTCATAGTACCTATCGCAACACATCTGACTCCGGATAGATCCTCTTCTATTCCGCATTTTTGAAGAAGAATTTCTCCGGGTTCATAAAGGGATCCGATCCCAACACATTCTCCAACTCCCTCTAACAGATAGTGACCGGAAATGTTCAGCTTACCGCCAAGTCCCGAACCTATTAGTGTGCCGATCGTTCCGACAGCATTTATATGTACTTTACCCGAATGCCTGAATGTAATACTTCCGTGTTTAGAAGATTTATCATTTCCTATACCGTAGTATTCTGCATTATTTAATTCAATACTCAGATTTCCGCTTCCTTCCAGTGTGAATTCAGCAGATTCCGGTACCATGATCCCTGTATTCTTGAAAACATTGTATCCTTCAACATTAAGAGTAACATCAGAGTTTTCTCCTAGCTCCAGACAAGGTCTGTTCTTGATATTTGAAAAATATACATTTTCCAGGGTTATTCTTCCCGAATAACCGGGTTCAACTCGAACATGAACATCTGTTTTGAACGACGGCATTCCAACAATGGTAATGTCATTATAAACCATTCCTTCCTGACCTATCACTATATCCGAGCAATTATCCTTCGCAAGTGTAAGAAGTGAAACTCTGTTAGTCTTTCCTGCAACATAGATATTCTTAGTCTTACCATCTATCTTTTCCTGATAATAAGTCCTGATCTCATTTACCACCTTCTGATCTATAGTTGGAACAAACTCAGATGACGGCTTTCCCGTATAAAATCCCTGGATCAGATCCACACCCAAAAGAATAACAGTTCGAAGTTCCTCAGTCGTTTCAACGCCCTCGGCCAGAGCTTTTATATCATTGCCGTGACAAAACTCAACTATCTCTCTGACAAAATGCTGTTTCTGATGTTTATTCTGAATCTCACTGAGAAGAGATCTGTCAATCTTAACGTAGTTTGGCATATATCGGAGCAGATTACTTATATTCGAATAACCAGTTCCATAATCATCAACTGCAATCTCTATATCTAGACTCTTGAAGAATTCTTTCAGTCTGTCCAGATCTTCATCTGCCAGTTCAGCTTCTTCTGTCATCTCAACTACTATCTTATCCGCATTCGCAGCAAGCTTTCTGGTAATCTCTTCATAGTCATCCACCCTGACTCCCGGAATGCTGTTAATGAAGATCTTTGCAGTACCTATCTCATTTTTCTTTTTTTCGATTATATCGAGTACATTATTAAATGTAGCACTTTCAATATCCGGAAAACGATCCTGCATACTTGCATACTTAAGTATTGCAAGCGGTGATATCATCTTTCTTGTTCCCGATCTCATCAATGCTTCATACGAATAGATACTTCCGTCCACAGCACTTACAATAGGCTGGAAATGATACTTAAGCAGATTGTTATCGATGATATCCGCAACCAGCTCATAGTCCTCTTTTTCAGAGATGCTCAAGCTGTCGAAAAGTGCATCAACCTTATCAAACTTTGAAGCCTGTAAGTTGCTGAACTGTTCCTTCAGATCTGAAAGGAACATATTTCTGAAGAGATTTTCAAAACCAAATGAAACCGCTTTTATCCATTTGCGGTATATCTCATCATAACTTCTGGTTTCATTTCCATAGCTGACAACGGAATATCCAAAACATCTGTCTTCAAAAAACAACGGTGAAAAGAAAAATGCCTGTGTTTTTTCACGATACTCTGAAAGTACAGGAAGCATTTTCCTGGTATCAAATACCTCATCCAGGTTGATCATATCTCCAAGCTGCCCCTTGCTGTATCTCATGGCATATATCATCTTATCCGGGTATCCATTATTCTTTGGAAGATCGTAATACCCCAGTTTGTCAATATTCTTCACGAGACAGATATGAACGCTCTCTGCATTCTTAACCTGATAAGCATATGAATACACAGTTCCGATATAGTCCATGAGATCATTCTGATTCATCAGATCCTCAAATATCATGCTATTTATGGAATCAAATCCTTCTGAAGAAGTATCAGTATCCCACTCAGTTCTTCGAATGTTATAACCTGAGTTGACCATCTTATTGCAGCCACAGGTTTCTCCATATAACAGCTTACTCTTACCGGTAAATGGAGCAAGAAGCTTTCCATTTCCAATGTCATCCAGTGCAGTCACAGCATATCTACCAAATTCAACTGCAGGAGACAGATATGAAGTGATTATCTTAGGACTGGTCTGTCCTTCTATACAGGAATCAGCTCCAACAATAACGATATCCTCCGGAATCCTGACCCCTTTTTCTTCAAAAGCCTTGCACACACCTATAGCCATCTGGTCATTTGCGCACATTATCGCTTCCGGAAGAACTCCCTCTCTCAACATCAGTTCATCTACGCACTGTTCTCCGCTCTGATACCAGAAATCACCTTCTATGATTCGATCTTCCGGAACATCCAGTTTATGATCATTCATCGCTTCCTTAAATGCCGAAAGCCTCTCTATGGAATGACGATGTTTCTTCTTTCCCGTAAGAAACGCTATATCCTTAAGTCCATGTTGTTCTATCAGATGACATGTGAGTTCATATATAGGACTATAACTATCAATGAAAACACTATTATAATAATCGCTTAAAAGATCAATGACCAATACCGGTCCATCATAAGTCTTATGAAGTCTATTCTCCAATTCCTCTGCTGCACCGGCTGTCTGAATCGTATCCTTCAGGATAATGATTCCACTAAAAAAATCAGGATTGGCAAGGGTGAGTATATTCGACTCACCCAACTCTCGTTCTGCCGTATCCTGATATTTTTTGTACATGGAAAAAATACAGACATCCAAATCCTGAGCAAATGCCTGTTCATTAAGCCCTGAAATAAAACGGCTCTGAAAATACTCATCTGCCTGTCCTACAAAGACAGCGAGTCGGTTTCGTTCTTTTCCCATAAATAAACAACTCCCGTTCAGTAACCCCCTATATCCCCCTAAGTCTTATTATAATATATTATGCTCAAAAAGTAAGTTGTTTTTTTATCTTTATTCAATTATTCATCCAACATAGATGATGCTTCTTTAAGAAGCTCTATTATCGGAAGATGCTGTGGGCATACGCCCTCGCACTGACCACAGGCTATACAGTCTGCAGCCTTTCCGCTTCTTGAAACCAGTCCCGAATAGAAGTTCTTGGCTCGCCAGTCATCCGGATAACGTCTCAGCGTGTTAACACTTCTGAAAACATCTGGAATACTGATCTGCATAGGGCATCCCGGTGTACAGTATTTACATGCAGTACATCCTATCTGTGGAATACTCAGAATGTCAGATGTCACTTCATTTATAGCCTTCATCTCCTCTTCAGAAACAGGTTCAAAATCAGTAAATGTAGCGATATTATCATCCATCTGCTCTTCTGTCGACATTCCTGAGAGTATCGTCATAACTCCCGGGAGAGAACCAACGAATCTGAGTGCCCAGGAAGCGATAGATTTATCTGGTCTTATTCCCTTAAACTTTGCTTCCTGCTCTGGCGAAAGGCTGGCAAGCATCCCACCTCTTATAGGCTCCATAACGATTATCGGAATATTTCTCTCATGCAGGATATTATATAATTCTTCCGATCTTACAACCGGATTGGTCCTATCCAGATAATTCAGCTGTATCTGAACAAATTCAACCTCTGGATGAGCATCAAGTACAGACTCCAGCAGTTCCGGGCTTCCATGGAATGAAAAACCAAAATGCTTTATCTTTCCTTCCGCTTTCTTCTTAAGCCCCCAGCTGAAACAGTCATACTTCTCATATATTTCAATATTATTACCTTCTTCGATTGAATGAAGAAGATACAGATCAAAATAATCTACACAAGCACGTTCACACTGTTCATTAAATATCCTCTCGATATCACTCTCCTGCTTTATCTCCCACGCAGGAAGTTTCGTAGCAAGCATAAAGCTTTCTCTCGGATATCTCTTAACAAGTGCTTCCCCTGCTGCAGACTCTGACTTTCCGCCATGATAGATATAAGCAGTATCGAAGTAGTTCATTTCCATCTCCATATACTTATCTACCATACGTTTTACATGTTCGATATCGATTTCCCCATCTTTTTCCGGAAGTCTCATCATTCCGAATCCCAGCTTAGGCATCTTGCCTAAATCTATACTCATGCTGCACCTCCAATTTTAAAATAAATCTTATAAATCTTTATATCATCATTTGATATATCTTCTTGCAATCCTCTTCGTTAAGTGTCACGAATCCAGAGATTGTTCCATCTCTTCCGTCGCCACGGCAAAGTACTTCAACAAGCTTAGGTATATCCTCTTCCTTAGCACCAAGTTCATCGAAATTCTTCGGCATTCCAAGTGATATAAGGAATTTCTGGAAAGCATCTATTCCTTCAAGCGCCGTGACTTCAGGATGTTCGAAGTTCATCTCACAGCCCCATACTCTTACAGCAACCTGTGCGAATCTCATAACATCATGATTCATTACATATCTGAAAACTGCCGGCATAGTAACGGCAAGTCCCGCACCATGTGCACAATCATATAAAGCAGAAAGCTCATGCTCTATAACATGGCTGTTCCAATCCTGACTTCTTCCTACTCCACATGAATGGTTATGTGCCATCATTCCTGCCCACATAATATTTGCTCTTGCCTCGTAATTATTCGGATCAGCTATTACTCTAGGAGCCTCATACTTCATAGTAAGAAGAAGCGCTTCGATAAGACGGTCTGTCACTTCAACTTCTGTAGAATTAGTAAGATATCTCTCATATAGATGAGCCATGATGTCTGTAGCTCCGGCTGCTGTCTGGTAAGGTGGAAGTGTCTGAGTGAGTTCAGGATTCAGGATACTGAACTTAGGGCGAAGTGCATTTCCACTTGCTCCACGTTTAAACATTCCTTCTTCTTTTGTGATAACTGAGTCAGGACTTCCTTCACTTCCTGCAGCAGAGATTGTAAGGATAGTTCCAATAGGAAGAGCCTCTTCTACTGTCTTTCCTTGATAGAAATCCCAGAAATCACCATCATAAACCACACCTGCAGCTATAGCCTTGGACGAATCTATAGTACTTCCTCCGCCAACTGCAAGAATAAAATCAACCTCCTCCTTCTTGCAGAGGTCTATTCCTTCGTATACAAGTCCACTTCTTGGATTCGGCTTAACACCGCCTAGCTCTACATATTCTAATCCTTCTTTTTCTAGAGAAGCTTTAACTCTATCCAAAAGTCCCGAACGAACCACGCTGCCTCCACCATAATGGATAAGCACTTTCGTTCCACCAAACTGCTTAACATACTCTCCCGCCTGATTCTCAGTTCCTTTTCCAAAAGCAAAAAATGTCGGTGAATAAAATGTAAAATTCTCCATATAAAACCTCTCTTTTCTTCATAATGATCCGCCTGATAACAGGCTATTACAGCTACATATGATTATTCTGCTGGTATTTTTCCAGTGATTCATTCATTTTCCTAGACTGTGTCAGTTCAAATATATATTCTACAAACTGGGATAGAACAAAGACCACCAGTATTCCAACCGCTATACTTATTACCACTTCTATTCGGTCAGACGGTATATTGGGCGCAGCGAAAACAATCAACATCATAGCTGTTTCAACTATCAGCACCTGGATCACCCGTCTTATGATCATTCTCTTCATACTTATCTCTTTATCCGATTGAAAGATGAAGTCCGGAATCACTCCGATTGCTGCATACACAAGTGGCGACAAGAAAACTTCGTAGCTGAATGTCCTCTCTCTGTCAAAAAGAAGCCCTACTACCATCAACAGAATTGATATAAGTGTGAATAGTATAAAATATAATCTGAATGCTTCAGCAAACCTGTCTTTTATCTTCACTTTGCCTCACCACCCTTCAGCGCCTGTTTCAGATCAGAAACGTATTTTCTGGATATTACTACTTCTTCATTATTCTTCAGAAGTGCGGTATATCTTCCACTCAGCGCCGGCTTTATCGACTTTATCTTCATCAGATTCACGAGCATACCTTTCTGAATTCTGAGAAATGTCCTGCCTCTGAGCATATCCTCAAGTTCATAAAGCTTAAGCCTTACCTCATAGCTTTCCTTAGCAGTATAGACAAACAGCCTGTTATCCACCGATTCCGCATAAAATATATCAATCAGAGGAATCTCCAGCCTGCGTCCATCCTGCTCAGTACTGAGCTGTCCCTGTCTTGATTTCACAAAAGAAATAATCTCCTGTACATCATCTGTCAGTTTGTGACAACGGATTTCAAGTACTTCCGGTTCTTCTATTGGAATCTTTCTTATCTTTAATTCCATAGCCATGTCTCTCTTTTGGATACTTAGAATTAATAAGCTCAATCAATATACTCTTAAGTATACCAATCCTATCCCTCATTTACAATATTCGTCTTCTCAGGACACTCCATTTTTTTCCAGATCACTACAGCATACACAATGCATATTACTATAGCTAGGGTAACTGATGTCACCAGTTCTTTCTCAACACTTCCGAACACTCTGAGAGAAGCTTCTTCATCGCTTATAGCACTGCACGCATTATTTATTCCATGAAATACTATGCATGGAATCAGGCTTTTTCCCTTATAAAATAGTGCTACAAGAACAAATCCAACCGCGCATGCAAATACAATCTGAAGCACTGTTTCAAGCACATCCTTACCACCTATCAGATTCACTATATGTCCTATTCCAAATGTAACCGACGAAACTATTATCGCTGTTTTTACATTTTTCTTTGCCATTCCCACAAAGAGAAAGCCTCTGAATATTATCTCCTCAAGGAAACCTACACATAACATTCCGATTATGTAAAAAAATGTTTCAGGAACTGAATACTTAAGAGTCACTCCGAAGAAGATACTTGAAAAACCCATAAGCATCAGAGGGATAAAAAACCACGCATTTGAAAGCTTATATTCAGGTTTTACCAGACCGTACTTTTCAAAGAGGTCATGCTTTTTAAGCCATATCAGTAATACCCCGGTAAATAAAAGATGAAATATCATCGATGGAAGTTTTACAATCCCTATCATCTGCGCCAGTGCTTCTCCGACACTCGTTCCAATCACATATATAACTATGCATAGTACAGCAAATGTAACTTCATTTTTCTTATATATCTTATTCATACTCCTCTCCTTTCTAAAAAAACTCGGTACATAGTCGTTTACTTTGTTAACGCGACTATATACCAAGCCTTTTATCTAATCAATATTTTGCACTGTAAGATGCATTTTCATGTTGTAAGATGCACTGAAAGTTAACTATCTTCTAGTTACATCTCTGATTATTCTCTTACTAGAGAAGTATGTCAGAAGGAAATATCCTCCGTAAAAAGCAACTATTATGATTGCTGTGATACATAATGATCCACCAAGTCCGGTTGTTCCGAATATCTCGAACATTCTATTGGCAAACTTAAGTCCGAAGATTGAATGAATACATGCGAGTACCATTGGGAACAGGAAGAACAATCCAATCTGCTTGAAGAGTGTTGAATTGATCATTTTCTCATCTACACCGATCTTTCTGAGCATCGCAAACTTCTCTACATTATCAGCACTCTCAGACAGTTCCTTAAGTGAAAGAATTGCAGCGCTTGCAATAAGGAATATTATTCCTACATAAAGACTTACAAATGAAGCCATAACAGCAAGTCCTATTGAAGAAGACCTAATCTCTTCTTTTGTAGTAGTCATCAGAAAAGACTTCGCATTCTGATTCCAAACTGAATCTGAAAACTCTTTAACCTTTTCCTCGATCTGCTGTTTTTCTTCTTTTGAACCTGCAGCATAGTTAGCGAAGACCATATCATAAGCTCGCATAGAATCATCTACTACGTCATCACTTACAACAAAGAAACCTGTGTTTGTATGACCTGACTCAAATGCATCAACTCCGAAAAGGTATTCTTTCTTTTGTGGCTTTAAAACATGACCCTTTATATCAATTGTCTTACCTTCTCCAAGAACATCATTTATAACATCAAACAATGCCTCGAAATCAGCAACTACTACATACTCATCCTCTGCCAGATCCACTTTCTCATTTCCGAACAGATCAGCAATCTTATTATAATCAGACTGTCTGAGGATTGTCATATCATCATCTTCGTGTATGAATGCATAATTCTGTGTGACTTCTCCAAGTTTTTCTCCGGCAAATGCTTTCAAAGTTAATCCATCATATGAATATTCATACACATCCAACACATCTTTTAAAACTCCTGTATCGAATCCATATGTCTTAAACGTCGACATTATGTCAACCTGAGAATCTTTATATATTGCTTCTTTCTCAGATTCACTCATGCTCTTGTACCATTCATCTATATCTTCACTGGACACATTAAACTTCTTGACATATCCAACATCACAAGGAAGCATTTTTCTGACATTTTCATTCAGATTTCTAGTAAGACTGACAGCACTTCCAAGTGCAACGATTGTAAAGAACAACATCAGATTTACGATAGTCATGGATATAACCATTGTATTAGCCTTACTGCTAAACTGTCTGAGTATAAAACTGTTCATCTTCTTGTAATATACGCCCTTCATCTTTCTGAAGATACCCATCATCAGACCTGATAAAGACCAGAATATAAAGAATGTTGAAACAGCACCCATAATGATAATAATCACAAGGTCTTTCTGTCCTGTCAAATTTTTCAATCCAGCTGTAACAAAGTAATAAGATATTCCAAGTGTTATGCATGAGATAATAAATAATACGATACAAAGAATAGGATTTCTGAATTTCATCTCTTCATTTCTTTTTGTCCCCTGAAGAAGATTCAGAAGTTTACACTTTCCAATGACCAATGTATTAAAGATCATAACCACAAGGTACATTATTCCGAAATATGCGACTGTTTTTATCGCAGCCTGAGATGAAAATACAAACTCAAACTGAGTCATATCTGCTTCAAACAGATTAGCAACTACAATACTCATAAACTGTGACAGAATAACACCGATAATAAGTCCGACCACAAGTGAGACTACACCGATTATCAAAGTCTCTACGAAGAGCATTCCGGACATTCTCTTCTTACTCATTCCAAGTGTAAGATAAACACCGAATTCCTTGCTTCTTCTTTTTATCAGAAATCTGCTTGCATATATGATAAGTCCACCCAGAACAAATGCTACGAAAACACTCATTCCGCTGAGGATGATATTCATAAGATCTATGATCTCATATGATGACTTAGATACATTAAGTGCAACTGTCTGTGTCTCTATCGCATTGAAAATGTAGAATATGATGACACCGATCACGAGTGTCATAAAATATATTGAATAATCACGAATACTCTTTTTAATATTCTTTACTGCAAGTTTAGAGAGCGTCATTTACATCACCTCCCAGAAGTGCTATGACATTTATAATGTCATCAAAAAACTCTTTTCTAGACATGGCACCTCTGATCAACTCATTGTAAATCTTACCATCCTTTATGAAGATGACTCTCTTTGCGTAAGATGCTGTAAATGCGTCATGGGTAACCATAAGGATTGTTGCCGGAATGCTTTCATTCAGGAACTTAAAGCTTTCAAGAAGCATCTTTGAAGACTTTGAATCAAGAGCTCCTGTTGGCTCGTCAGCAAGAACAAGCTTAGGCTTTGTGATGATAGCTCTTGCTGCTGCAACTCTCTGCTTCTGACCACCACTCATCTGATATGGATACTTCTCAAGTACTTCTGTGATACCAAGTGACTCAGCCATCTCTTTAACGCGTTTTTCCATCTCTGACACTGCTACTCCCTGAATAGAAAGCGCAAGCGCTATATTCTCATAAGCTGTCATTGTATCAAGTAAGTTAAAATCCTGAAATACAAATCCCAGCTCGTTACGTCTAAATGTATTTAAAGCATTTCCCTTAAGCTTTGTGATATCTGTTCCGGCTACACTGATATTTCCAGATGTAACCTTATCTATTGTAGATATACAGTTAAGGAGTGTTGTCTTACCACTTCCGCTGGCACCCATTATTGCAACATACTCACCCTCATCAACAGTAAATGAGATTGAGTCGATTGCCTTTGTAAGCGAAGACTTGCTTCCATAGTACTTTTCAATATTTTCGATCTTTAAAATCTCTTCCATCATGTCACCTCGTTAAAATGTATCTTCTTTCTTTTTGACAATACAGATGATACACCAACAGAAAGGAGATGTCGTTTTTTCAATATTACTTAACATTACAAAATTGTAAGGTTACATTAATTCATAGAACTCATTCTTCTTCACAGAAATGCAGACTCTGGTCCACTCTCCGTTTTCAGATTCAATGCTGATCTCATGTCCCAGCTTATCACACAGGGTCTTAACTATATAAAGTCCCATCCCTGTAGACTTAGCTTTCCCAACTCCGTTATCACCCGTAAATGACTTGTTAAATACACGTTTTATATCTTTCTCCGGTATTCCGACTCCGTTATCTTCAACATATATATGCGATTCACCATCAGTGTATATTCTCACATATGATTCAACAGATTCACGTTTGTACTTGATACTGTTACTAATAAGCTGTCCGAGAATAAATACAAACCATTTCTGATCTGTGTTCAGTATCATATCTTCTATATTTTCAATCCTGAGATCTATATTATTATCACGGAGACTTTCTCTATGCTCCATAGCTGTATCGTGCACTATCTTTGATAATGGAACCTTCGCGATATGATAATCCTTCTCGATATTTTCCGACCTGGAATAATATAGAACCTGATCAACATATGCATCTATCCTGCGTACTTCGGTCTGCAATTTTTTATATAATTCTGTATCAGTCTCATTCTTTGAACCGTTCTCTATGAGATTATGGAGCTTAAGACTCATAGAAGAAAGAGGAAGCTTAACCTCATGAATCCAGAGTTCGATATATTCCCTGAAATCTCTGCTGCGATAGATATAGGATTTGACATTTTCATTCATAGATTTGTTTATATCATAAAGAGTTTCATATATCATCTCGCCCTCAAGGAATTCCGGTTTATTAATCGTTTCAAGTACCAGATAAGCCTGATCGAGCCTTTTTGCATTCTCCATAAGATCGTTATAAAATGAAGCTCTGCGATTGTAATCCAATATGAATCTAACTACTTCAACAAGAACAAAGAGGCCGACAACTATTATAGTGACGACAGATTTTGTCTTGAAAATTATAAGAAACCACGTCATAACAAACAGGAGTGATATCAGAAGTATCAGATCAGTTTTTCTATCACTCAGATAATTTTTTACATTCATGATCATTTCTATCCTTATAAATCTTTTATTATTTATATCTGTTCCGTAGGTGTTTATATTTTTGAAAGAATATACCCCTGACCTTTTCTGGTTTCTATCGCATCTTCCAGACCAATACCGGCAAGCTTACTTCTCAAACGACTTATATTAACTGTAAGTGCATTATCATTCAGGTACTCGCTATTGTTCCAAAGGTCCGTCATCAGTTCATCCCTGCTGACTATGCTATCCAAATGATTATAGAGATATGAAAGTATCAGCATCTCATTCTTGGTCAGAATAGTCTCCTCTCCAGATTCACTAAGGAGCATGCTCCTTCGGAAATCAATAGTAACATTTCCAATCTGGACAGTATCCGAAGAACCACCTATACGCTTGAAAATATTTCCAATTCTGAGAAGGAGAAGCGTCGGATTATATGGTTTCGTAATATAATCATCCGCACCATATCCCATAGAGATGATCTCGTCTCTCTCAGTATCGCTGCTGGTAACCATTATCACTGGCACCTGAGAAGACTTCCTGACCTCTTTCAGGATATCCTTGCCATTCTTAAAGGGAAGATTAATATCCAGCAGGACCATATCCGGATTCTTCTCCAGAATGCTCTCAACAGGATGTTCATAATCCTCCATTTCGACTGCCTCATATCCTGCATTCTCAAGAAGAATACAGAGTTCCTCTCTTATTCCGTTATCATCTTCAAAGATACATATTCTCTTCAATTCCATATACCTTCCTATCGTCGCAAAGAAGCAGAATATAACAAATAAACCTAAGTTTATCTGTCATATTCTGCTTTTATTAGTTTCTATCTATAATGTCTCTGACTCCTGAGAAAGCAGCCAGAAGTATTCCACTTGCAAGTATACCGCCGATTACATCAGTCAGCCAATGTACTCCTGCTAACAGTCTTCCTATAGCAGTAAAAAATATTATCAATAAACATATTATAGTGAGAACCATTCTAAGTTTATCATTTTTAATATACTTAGAAAGAAGTATGATCGTACTTCCAACTATACCACATGCCAGTAGTGTATGTGAAGATGGGAAAGAGGCTTCTACATGTTCATCTCCAGCCATTATCATAGGTCTATAGTTTATGATAACCTTCTCAAATAATGCGTAAACACCAATGATAGCTACATATAAGCCTGCAAGAGCATAAAGATCTTTATCAATCTTCAAAAGGCTTTTTCTTTTGATAAGCTGTACTAATCCGACAAGTGCAAATATCAGTAATGGCAGAACGCCTACATAACCAAGCTTCTTCGTGATATCATACCAGATATCATGTTGTCCGAAGAATTCATTTGCCGCCTTATTTAGATGGGACAGTCCGATACTTGTTCCCTCCGGGCCGATAGGTGCCACATCAACAGTTTTTAACATAACGATTAGTATTGCCAGCAGTATGCCGCATACTCCAGCAATAGTGAATTTAGTTTTCGTGTTCATAGAGTAATCCTTTCTAGTTCTGCGGAGCATATCTTCTACGCCTTATCCAACGTCTATCGATCACTCGAAATACCCGTGCCGTGATCAGCTGATAGATCGTATGCATCAGATAGCTTATCAGATAGATTGCTCCTGCGCAACATATAATATGTAATACTAATAGCACAGGATTTCCATGAACAGCATTTTTTATTCCAAAATATCCCAATAGATTCATATGTATCAGATATGATGGAAATGAAGCCGCCGCAAGACTGTTTATAACTTTATTATTCTTTATCTTCATATTCTTGAATAATCTAAAGAATAATATAGCCTCCGTGATAACAAAAGGATTTTGATAACACCACGCCGGTATAAGTGCCGTATTTCTGTTAAAGACAGTAAGATCAAGAATTGACCATATCAGTACTACCAATATATTCAGAAAAAGAAGCAATGCAGTTTTACTACTCTTGGGATTATTCTCTCCAGTTAATCTTAACTCAAGCTCGTCCTTGTCTCTCATATATAATCCAATAAGATACATAAGAACAAAATTCACTATAGTATATCCCGACTGTGCTCCATCCAATCCGATCGTACTGGTTCCTGACATTTTAACCTTCGAGAGATAAGCTACCATATCCATTATTATCGGATAAACAGAGAAAATGCAGAGCAGAATACTTAGTAGAATCTGTCGATCTCTTACTCCAAGTTTATCCCACATTATATTCAGATATGGGGATATCAGATAGATTGAAATGTATACAAACACAAACCAGTAACTTGGTATGTAGTAACTTACTGCTCGTTCAAACGTAAGTGGTTCACTGTTTGGAATCTCTTTTATTAAAAGAAATAAAGACTCAAACACCAGTAACTGAATTACAAGTTCCAGTGGTTTCAACAGATCGCGTTTTTGAGAATGTCTCATAAAATATCCTGATATAAGGATGAACAGATTAACTGCACAGATAAATGCCGCCTGAAAGAACGCCAGAACAAGTTTGTTCGGTGTACCTTCTACAAAACGAAATCCACCTCCTATATTCGGATTGTTATAATGCAATACGATTACTCCCAACGCAGTGACGATACGAAGAAGTTCAATATTGGACTGCCGATTATCCCTTGAACCCTTTTTCTGAGATACTATCTGCATGTTCATTTCCCCTTTGAATTATTTTTTCTTGGAAAAATAAGCTAGCACACAGAAACATCTCTTTTTCATCTAAATTGAATAATCCACTTCTCCTTTTGTATTCATAAAAATCACCTGCAACTACTGATAATAATTTACAATACTTGCAGGCAAAAGTCTTAATCCGATTCTTCTTTATTCCTTAACTATTTCTTAAAACTGCTATTCAACCATATCAAACAAACTCATCTGCTTATTCTTTTCCGGAAATTCATACATGAATGAAAAACAGTCACTTGGTTTATACAGCATTCCTTTTTCTATACAGATACTTCTAAAGAGATACCAGAGTTTCTGTGCATGCGGGCTTGGAACATCGTACGCATAACCATATTTCTTTTTATACCGCTCCTTAAGTCCTGGAAAATGTTTATCAAGCGCAGCGTAGTAGTATTCCCTATCTCCACTCCTGAGGGTTAGTCCCATGCCAAAATTCATAATACCCTTTACACCAACTCTGGCACATTCATTCAGAATAGATGTGATATTCTCTTCATTATCATTTATATATGGAAGTATAGGACATAGCCACACTATAGTTGGTATCCCACGCTTCTGCATTTCTTCCAGAACCTCAATACGCCTCTTAGTATTACAGACATTGGGTTCTATTATCTTGCATAGATCATCGTCATAAGTAGTAAGCGTGATCTGCACCACGCATTTCGCCTTCTTATTTATCTCATCCAAAAGGTCTATATCCTGTAGTATCCTATCTGACTTTGTCTGAACCGCAACTCCGAACTCGTACTTAGATATAATTTCTAGACATTTCCTCGTCATCCTGAGTTCTTCTTCGCAATGCATATATGGATCCGACATCGAACCCGTTCCTATCATACACTTTTTTCTCTTGGACTTAAGAGTTTTCTCCAATAGTTCAGGCGCATTCTGTTTAACCTCTATATCCTCAAAGGGATGAGTAAACTGATAGCAGGTACTTCTGCTGTCACAGTAGATGCAGCCGTGAGTGCAGCCCCGATATATATTCATTCCATATTGCCCGTTCTTCCCAGTGAGCAGGCCTTTTGCTTCAACAAAATGCATACGCTATCTCCATATACTATCTATTTTTCTGCAGTCTGCTCATACTTTCCTTCAGGTATTCCTCGAATTCCTCATCAGAAACTCCAGGATTCTTAGTTCCGTAGATCAGCTTACAAGGGAACTGGTTGCACTCACCACAATTCACAAAACAGTTTTTAATCCTGCAGCAAGCATATGCAGGACATTCCTTTTTATCGGATGAGTGGGAACCCATTCCGCGGGAAGCATTACATCCCTCACATCTATTTTCATAAAGCCCACACTTAGAACAATCAGCACCACATGCGCTGATTGGATTATCCAGATTTGCATCCTCAATAATCTGCCTGCGAAGCTTCTTGGTAAGACTGCCAAAAACTATTCTGTAGGCCTTATCCAGAAGATCTTCCATCACATCATCAGATACATTTCCATCTGCCTTTACAGAATTCCAATGTTCCTTATTCATGTAGTAACCTGGGATGATGTCTTCATATTCTTTCCTGTAATACTCCCCCTCAACCGGCTCGAGTTTCAATGTTATGTAAACCGGTATATCATCGTCGTCCCTGCATATCGCAGCAAACATCTTCCCTCCGATATGGTATCTTATCCAGTTCCACTCCTCCTGGATGTCCTTCGTTACACCAGCCTTCTTCAATAAAAACTCATCTATCCATTCATACTTCATAACCTAAACTCCTTAACTGATATATATATTACTATACCAAACACGACACCTATATGTCATGTTTAAAACAAAAATAGATGACAAAATCTTTTGACCTTGTCATCTTTGTATATGATCCATCTATCCGAATAATCTTTTTGCAGCTTCTTCGAGTGCTCTTCTCTCCTCGGAATTGTCATATCCGCTCTCCTTATCGTCTATGCCTTTAACTACTTCAAGCTCAAAAAGGCCGTCGCGATTGCAATAGAAGAATATCTTTCTGACTCCCGCTATTTTGAAGTAAGCTTCCGCCTTTCCTTCAGGATAAAGCTTTACCATCTGACAACTGTCTGATGAAACTGTCGCTATGAACGATATATAATGAGTTTTTGTCATATCGTGATCGATTCTGACATAATACTCATCTTCTACCCGTTCAATAAATATCTTATGTTTCTCATCAGTCTGCTCTGCATCCGAAGGCTGTAACTGAATACCATGACAATGGATCACAGCTTCACCCATAGTATGGATAACATTTCCACAGACAGGACATACATAAAACTTTGAACGTATCATATTAGCAGATACATTTGCATTAAGGATCTGATGACCGGATATCAGTTCCGGAACAGATATATTAAATGCATTGGCGATGGGTTCCAGCAATGTAATGTCAGGATACCCTTTGCCCGTCTCCCATTTCGAAACCGTCTTATCACTGACACCAAGCTTTTCAGCCAGCTGAAGCTGTGTTATCTTACTCTTCTCACGAAGCTCTTTTATCGCCGCTCCTGTAACATATTGGTCCATATCATATTCCTCCATATTCTATGATATCAGATGATATAACAACCAATTCCCGGCAACAACCTACGAAGAGTAGAGAATCAATCTGAATAGTGATACTTACTTATTCTGTTACCAAACAAAATACACATCAACACTTCGGCAACACCAAGAATAAACATCATAAGTGCCGCTGCAATGATCGGGTTACCTATCGAAATGATTGATCTTGATAACGACTGAAGTCCTCCTGTTTTCTGATAATGTTCCTTCGGAATGACCATCGTATATGCAACTTCCGAAGCAGGCTGCTGAACTGTATTCATCAGACCTGAGATAACATTTATCAGATACGCTTGAGGATATAGATATCCTCCATACAGCCTCCTCAAGCTCTGCATGGAGCATTTGCAATACAATTCTTCATTGTCTTTCTCCTTATTTTATCCATTCATTTACTCCGTTCTTAAGTCTAGACAGTCCATCCATCAGAGTACTCTTAGGACATGCAATATTGAATCTGAGAAAGTCTCTGCCCTGTTCTCCAAATATGTATCCTGGCGAAAGGAATAATCCCGTCTTTGCTCTGAGAAACGCCCCAAACTTATCGACGTCTCCACCAATCCCGGATATATCCAGCCACATAAGATATGTCGCTTCACCTTTTACTGCTTTTATCTGAGGGACCTCATTTTCAAGAAAATCTTCAACCATCTTTCTGTTTTCTGACAAATATACCAGAAGTTCTTCAAGCCATTCTTCGCCCTTTTCAAATGCAGTAACTGCTCCAACGCTTGCAAAATAGTTAGGCTCTGACAGTTCATCAACATCCAGTGCTTCTCTGACTTTTTCTCTTATATCCTGGTTCTCCACATATATAGCCGCTGATTTAAGTCCTGCAATATTGAACACCTTCGTCGGCGCAATGCATGCTATACCGCACTCAGCGCATTCATCAGATACAGACATAAATGGATTATATTCTTTTCCCGGTTCAGTCAGATCGCAGTGTATCTCGTCAGAAACGACAGTAACACCATGTTTTATTGCTAACTCTCCTATCTTCTTCAGCTCATCTCTACTCCAGATATTACCTGTTGGATTATGAGGATTGCTGAGTATCATAAGTTTAGTTTTAGGGTCTGACATTTTCCTATCCAGATCATCAAAATCCATCTTATAAATGCCATCTTTGTATATAAGCGGATTCTCCTGAACTATTCTTTTGTTTCCCGTGATTATTCTGAAAAAACAGTTATAAACAGGTGTCTGTATAAGAACATTTTCGCCTGGTTCTGTAAATGCCCTGATTAGTGACGATACACCAGGAATCAAGCCCGAAGTAAAAAGAAGTCCCTCCTTCTTCATCTTGAATCCATGACGTTTACCCCACCAGCCTATATACGCATCATACCACTGATCCTTAATGATAGAATAACCCATAACTCCCTGTTCAAGTCTTTCTCTCAGCCCACCTAGTATTTCCGGTGCAGCCTTAAAATCCATATCTGCCACCCACATAGGGAGCTCATTCTCTTTAACTTCCCATTTCAACGAATCCGTGTCTCTTCTATCAATCACAGAATCAAAATCATATTTCATGTCTATTATCCTTTCACGCAAGTAGTTTAAGCACTTCTGATATTACGAGCTATCTCCCAGACATTATCACAGTAATTGCTTACCAGTATTGTGATCATATCCTTATTTGGATCATATTCCGCTATAAAACTTACTCCTGGATCACATCCCTGAAAATATGGAATATCCTTCTTTCCATTACAATCGATGATCCATACTCCATAACCATAATATCCTTCTTCCGGATCATCACCATCTCCGCTGTGTTTGCTAAGCATGTTTTCGGTCATCTCTTTGGAAAGAAGCTTTCCACCAAGTAATCCCTTCCAGAAATTCGCAATATCCTTTACTGTTATAAATGCACCACCGGCACCAGTACCTTTTGCATCAACGCAGAATATATTAGTTCTCAGATCATCTGCACTGTTACACCATACATAGCTGTTAGCACATTTAGCAGGTAGTTTATCAAGTTCAAAATATCCTGTATCCGTCATATTGCAGACGTCAAATACATTTTCCTGAAGATACTTATCAAAGGCAAGGCCTGTAACTCTCTCAATGATCATCGCAAGCACTACATAACCTGTGTTGTTGTACTGAAACTTGGTTCCCCTTGGATACATCATAGGTTTATCTATAAAGAGCGGGAGCAGATCATCGTTATGTCTTATCTTGTAATTCGGATAGTCACCCCAGAGTTCCTCATACTCCTCCATAACCGTCTCATCAAAGTAATCCGGTATCCCTGAAGTATGATTTAGCAGCTGTTCTACAGTAATGTCCCTATCGATACATTTCCAGTCAATATCTATCAGTTTACCTATCGTATCTTCAAAATGAAGTTTCCCTTTTTCGATCAGCTGAAGGATACCTACCGCCACAAAAACTTTACCCGCTGACGCACTGGCAAACTTTGTGTCTATGGTATTCGGAAGTTCATTTGCAAAATCTCTGAACCCATTAACATATTCAAGAACCACTTTGCCATATTGGATTATATATCCTGCTCCCCTAAATTCCGGATTAATAAACTCTTTATACATAGTTTCAGTTCAACCCCTTTCAAAATCATATTATACGATTTAATCTTCTCCATATCCCGCATAAGGAATATCATTTATCAGACATTCCGCAGGATCCTCTATATCCTCATAATCCACTTCTTCACCTTCTTCAGCAGCACATTCAAACTCGTCAACCACATTTTCTATTAGCACCATATCAATGAAAAGTGGCAGCTTCTCCAGAAGCATCTCATCGACATCTGTTTCAGTTCTATATCCCTCAAGTATCGTATCGAAATAATGCTTCATAAATCTCCTTAAGCATATATTCAGCATAGTCTTCTGCACATTTCATATCATAATAAGAGTCTACTCCCTCTTCATATTCATTGAGTGCAGCCGTAATAAGTGAATGATACTTCTCGGGAAGATTATCCAATCCCCACTGACCACCTTCCTTCTTAGAAAGAACAAGTTCTTCCTTCTTATAGGCCAAAACGCGCGCAAGGTTTAGAATGATATACATCGGATCATCCTTGATATCATCCTTCGCCTCAGCAATATCATTCCATATCGAATCGAAGTAATCCGCCTTGGGAATCTCTCCAAACACCTGCTCTATAGGCAATCCGTAAAGACATTTCCCTCTTTTCCTAATAATTGTAAAATGTGCGGCCAGATCAACATCTGTTCCCTTCATCTTACTGATATAATCATCAGGAGCATCCGTATACCACTTAATCTGAGCCACTGAAAAATGCAGATCAAACGGCGTCGGATATATAAAGGGATTGCAGTCTTTCTTTCTGACAACACTCATTTCAATGCCCTTTTTAGGTCCATGAGAATTTAGTTCCATTACCATGTCCATATATTCACGTTTTATATCATCTGACATTTCATTCTCTGTTACAACGATCAGGTCTATGTCGCTTTTAACCGGATTGAAACATCCCATTACCGATGAACCGTGCAGATATATCCCCTGCAGATTATCCTTCAAAATGTCCTGAGAACGTTTCACAAACTCAGAACATATTAAAAAAAGTCTTTCATTTTTAATCGTATTCATTTTATTATCCTTGTTGAGCTTATGGAATAAATCTAACATAAATATAATGCTTTGTCATTAAACTCACACAATATTTTTATCAGATTCCCTTATAGAACCATCTCAAACAGATGCCTTTCTCCATTTAGACGCTTTAGCCAAAATTTCACTTACAAGTTCTTCTTTCCCTTTAATGTACGACTCACGATCTGACGGAAACTCTGACCACAAATCTTTCTTAAGCTTTTCATATGCCTTTGCGTCATCTTCATGAGAATTCAGGTAATCTCTGAAATTGATATAATTCTTCCAGGCATCAGAAGTATAGATTACAACATGTATGAAATGAGTAACTATATCATTATCCAGATCTTCCATTCGATACAGATGCTGCCCTGGAATATCCTGTTTTCGATATATTATTCCATTCTCAGCTAGTTCATCATTATGTTTCATTATGTCAGAAAAATTCCTGACACCAACTGCTATATCTATGATTGGCTTGGCATATATACTTCGAATAGAGGTACTTCCAACATGCTGAACATCAATCACATCATCCCCTAAGATTTCCTTGATCTTAGAGCACGTTTTTTCTCCTTCAGTCTCCCACTCTATTTGATGAGGTTCCAAAACCACCATTTTCCTCTTTAACCCAATTGACATTAAATAACCCTTTCAATCTCTTATTTCCATATTCAACACACTACCCCTTATTCTACCATATACATTTTGTCTATAACAGAAAAATCCTGCAAGCACTCAGCTTACAGGATTTATTTTTTTTACTATATCTCTCCTTTTGCAAAGAGATTATCTTTTCCTTATTCGGATATGTAAAGGAAATCGGAGCATCAAAAGACATCACAAGATCAAACGAATCATCTTCATATCACCTATGAATGTATAGTCTGGTCATTTCAGGCTCATCGTCTCCCTGCGCCATACAGAAGAATTCCCAACCATATCTCTCATAAAATCCTGTATGATCTGTCACAAGATACACCGGAGATATTCCTTTGGATTTCAAATCTTCTACTACCATATTAAGTAGATTTCCGGCGATGCCGTTTCCACGGTATTCTTCCTCCGTAAATACAGCACATACATTAGGTGTCAAATCTTTTCTATCGTGAAAATCATTTTCTATAACTCCCAGCCCTCCTACGATGGCATCACCGTCCATGGCAATATACCAACCATATTCGGTTTCACCGCTGAGGTATGAATCCATACACTCAAGATAAGCTTCCTTAGGCACTCCCCACTTACTGTTGAACCAAGAGGCAGCAGCATCCTTCATTTCAGTTTTTTCTCTTAATGTAAAGTATTTTATTTCACTCATAATATTTTTTCCTTACTCAACTTTATAATATTTATTCAGACATCATCATCTACCATATGACATTATCTTATTATTCCTGTTTTAACAACCTCATCTTTAAATATATTTAAACTTGAGACAAAAAAAGAATCCCCAAGAATTATTTATCTTGGGGATGAAATAGCTTTAAACCGCTTTTTTCTTTTCCTGACCAACAATACGCCATATGCTTTTCTCCGACAAACAAAACCTCTTAGAAATATCCTTTATCTTACATCCTGAAAGATAAGCATTATATATCGAATCGTTTCTCTCACGAAACATCTGTCTGGTCTGATTTTTCTCACCCCATCCAACTTTCACTTCTTCTCTGCGTGGAATGTAAATGTTTGTTCCGTCGGTATATTGTTGGATCATTTCTATTAATTCACGCGGAAGTACTTCCTCCGCTCTCAAATAGCCCATTATTGCGCCTCCTAAAATATTATTTCTCTTTTAGGGAGCATCGGCTATTACGAAATCTTGTTAATTTATTAAATCGCTATAGCCAATGCTATGCGCAAAACTCAGGTGTGGTCATACAAAAACTTCCTCCTTAATCAAATCTAATACAAAACTTACAATATATTTCTGTAAATGTCAATTATTGTCATTTTATTAAAACCATAGCATAAGAAAAGTCCCATAAACACAATGCTTACGGGACTATATCTCACATCTTAAATTCTATTCAATTAATGATTAGCAAACGCCCTGAGCGATCATTGCATCAAATCAGTGTTCAGCATAAACACTGGGGTTCTGAGAGGTTGTGTATATTACGCGTGTATTACGAATTCCACCTATAACAAATTATCATCCATTATTTCCCACTTTTATAATATAGATATTTATAAAAGAATCCATTCACCACTTGTGTCACTACCTTCTCTTCGAAGAGCACCAGCCTCTTGAAATTCCTTTAAATATCTTTTTACTGTTCGCTCACTAATCCCTGTAATCTGGATCATACGTACAATTGTAATTTGACTATCCTCATGAATCAATTTTGCAATTTCAGTAGCCTTACTACGCTTACCAGCACTGAACCTAGCAAGAAGGTTTCGTATTTCATCCGGCAAATTCTCTGTGCCATTCTCTGTGCCATTCTCTGTGCCATTTTTATTGATAATATGGTCCTCACTCTGAATCCTAGCAAATTCAGTATTAATAGGAGCAATTGCTAATGTGTAATCATCTATGTCATTATCTGGACTGAAAATAATTTGGGGCGAACCATTATTTTCCATAGCTTTTTTAGCTCGTCTAATTCCAGATCCATAAGACTGAATAAGATCCAACTTAAAAAACATCTCTTTCAGCTCGTCATTAACATACTGGCGGTCTGTAAATACTGTTTTTTCGTTTAAATCCTCGATTGTCACAGGTGGCATAGGGCGATTGTGATTGATAAATGCTATTTGATCTCGGTAAACTTCTATTTCTATTGAATTATTTTTAGAATAATCCTTATGAAGTATGCAATTCGTCGCCAACTCCTCAAACATTTCTAAAGGCCAATTACTCACACGATGTGCACCAGATACACCTGATTCACGAACAGTATATGTCGAAAGTATATAATCTCTGAAGTATTCTCTTACTTGTTGAGCTTGTATCCATACTGGACCATTAAAAATTCTAGCCTCCATCTTATCTGTACCAGAAATTTCTCGAATCACTCTAACATATGCATCAGGAATAAAATCCTCTGGTCTATCGCAAAACATAAGAACCGCAAAATTCTTCGCACGATATCCTCCATACTCAGAATTATCAATTAAATCCAACGCTTTTGCCATATCTATCTTTGATAATTCTCTTATATCTGAGGCTGCTTTAGTCTGAACCAAATACTCCTTCATATATTCATAATTAAGATCATCTAAAGTGGCGGTTTCATTCAATTCCGATGAAAATCGATAATCAGAAAACTTTTTTAAGAGTTCAAACTCTTCCCGCTTATTAGGTTTTCTACTATCTCTCCTAACACGTATATATCTACCCGGTTTTAGATTAATCTTCTTATCTTTTTCAGCCCTTTGATCAGTTTCGTATGGTCCATCATATCCTGGTTCTACAGCCAAAATAATGTAAAACTCATCATCAATTTTATCTTGTAACAGATGATATATTGGTTTCGGATGAATGTGAGAAATTAGCGATTTTAACTCATTTTCAGTAGTTTCTATTTTTGCCTCTTCTATTCCTGAAATAGGACGAATCGGTACTGCCTTTCTACCTGTTTCCTTATCATCCTCTTCTTCAACACCAATAAATATAAGACCTATTTCTCGATTCATATAATTATTCGCAAATGCACATGCAGTCTTAAGAATACTATCCTTAATCAACGCAGATTTCTTATATTCTATGTAGTCATTTTCAATGGAACACTTATCCAGAATATCATGAGCCATTCTTATTATGTCTTCTGCTCTCATCCTGTCTACCTCTTATCTCATAAAATATATTATTATAATAACACGAATCACCAGTACTGTCATTGGACTAATAGTATAAACTTATTTTCTCTTCTTCAACGCTATCTCCAGCAGTTCAGATGCAACCTTCTCTGAATGTATCCTCATCAGATTATCCCAGACATCATCACGCCCTAAAAGGTTCATTCCACCATGCCATACCAGGGTCTCATCTATAACTGCAAAATGTTCCTCCACCTCATCCAAGGTTATTACATCTATTCCGCTTGAAATCATAGTATTAACCATGCTATGACAAAACTCTGTACTACCATACCTTATTTCGTCTGGATTTGTTGTTATAACCGTAATTCTCACACCCGCTTCCTGGCGTTTAGAAATAAGATTTAAGAATCGATCTATCTTGTTTATTTGTATATCAGGGCTGGATATGATAATTCTACTATTAGCCTCTACTAAATCTCTTTCAAATGTATCCATATAATTATCGGATGAGTATATTGCGTTTGCCGTCTGCTTAGTTGATATCATATCTGTAATAACAGTAAATCCAACATTTCTATATGTTCTAAGACGTTTTGAATACATTTTCTCAAACATGCCAATATGTGAATCTATATAATCATAGACCTGGACTTCTTTCTTTCCTGGATAATCACGGTTAAGGCGTCCCAGATATTGTTCTAACCTACCATCAAAAGAAACCGGCGCTGCAAGCATAAGCGTATCCAGCCTAGGAAAATCAAAACCTTCACCTATTTTTTGACCTGTCGCAATCAAAATAAGTGAATTATCATTCGATAATTGTTGTAATTCTTTACGTATAGAACTATTTTCCTTATCTGTATTATCACCATACATCAAATACACTTTATCCGCATCAGTCTTAAGATTATCATATAAATATTTCGCATGTTCTTTGAAACGTGTAAGAATAACAGGTGTTCGTCCTTCCTTTACTGCAAAACGCGTATCATCTATGATCATATCATTCCTATCGTTATCACCACTGATAAGCTTATACAATGGAGTCGGATCATTTTTATCTTCATATATTCGGACTGTTCTTGTAAATCTTGGATAAACGACATGTGGTATTCCTTGTTTTTCAACCCTTTCGAGTGCTGAATACGAATGACGTATCGGACCTATAAGCATGAATATCTCTTTATCCAACTGATCACTTCTTTTAGGCGTAGCTGTAAATCCATATACATACCTTGCATTAATATTCTGCATCACATTCATACCGGTGCTTGACGCTACATGGTGGCACTCATCCATAATTACCATACCATACTTTTTCATCATGTTATGATAGTTTCCCTTAGCGTATAACGAGCCCACCATCGCCACATCAATTATTCCCGTTAATGTATCCTTCCCAGCCGATAATCTACCTATTACGCTTTCTCTTGTTTTAATCCTGCCTGTTTTTGTCTTATATGTCGGCGGTTCTTCATCTATATCCAGAAATTTCTGAAGAGATTCCACCCACTGTTCCAACAAATCTTTACTCTGAAGAATAATTAACGTATTCACCTTTCTTTGGGCAATGATATAGCTTGATACAACAGTCTTACCAAATGCAGTTGCAGCACTGAGCACTCCGTTGTCAAACGAAAGCATTTTATCTACTGCAATCTGTTGTTCTTCCTTAAGTTCCCCATTAAATGAAACCTTAATAGGAATTCCTTTTTCGCGCTCATCTATTATTTCATATGGGATATCTGCAGTTTTACACTCTGATATTATCTCTTCACGGAGCCCTCTTGGAATGATAATATACCCCTCCGTATCTCTTCCAAGATAAATTGCCTGAAACTGATAATAATTCGATTTTCTCATCTTAAGTCTTTTATAAAACTCCGGATTATCAAATGCTGCAAGACTTCTTATTTGGTTTTGCAGTCTTGGCGCAAGATTAAGAGCATCTACATATATACCATCCGATAAAGTAATATGCATTTTCCCTACTACATCATTACTTATAAACGACTCTCGCTTCTTCCATGGCTTTACTCTTTTTATACTATTGTCAATCGTAGCAAAACCTCTACCTTGAGCTATCTCTGCCTGCCACTTTTCCATATAATACATAATATCATTCAATGAAAGACGTCTCGATAAATCAAGTAATTCTGACCACTGGTCAGGGTAAGCATTCCAATTGGCATCAACAAATGCACTATTACCATTCTTCAAAGCACGACCTTGAAGAGGTAAAGCTATAAGATTCCCAAGGCTATTTGCATTATCCTGACAAGGATACATTCTGTCATAATATTTGAATGTTTTAAGGTTATATGACATCATACCTTTATCAAGAAGCATAAAACCAAAATTTCTCGCCAGACCTGCATTTACAGGTTCTGAAAACGAAATCCAAACATGTGCTCCTCTACCTGAACGAGAACGCTCAACCAATGGCCTAATACCGTTTGATTCACATATTTCTCTTAAAGCATTAACTTCATCCTGCCACTCGTTATCAGTATTTGCAAAATCAGTCTGTTCAGACCCTTTCTCATGATTATCAAAATCATATACGATAAATCTGCATGTTCCATCTTCGTAAAGTGGATACACTCCAATTACATCTGATCCATCTTCTTTATAACCAAACAGATGATTTCTTACATGATAAAGCTCAAGTCTTTTCCAATGTCTATTTTCACAATCATCACATTTGAATTTACTATTATTCTTCTTTGGACATAACGTATCCTTCCAAAAATTCTCACATTGAGGAAAATATCCTCCGTTCTTTCCTCTCTTTGCAAAGACATCTTCTCTTCCCCAGAACACGGAATAAAAGAGCTTTACCATTTCGTCTGTAATCCATCTGGAAACAATCCGTTCTCCCTGATCGGGATCATATTCTGAATGATCTTCGATAATACTTTCAAAAACATCTCCCGAAGCAAAAGGAATGTCATTCTTCAATAATATATCTTTTAATTCATTATTTTCTTTTTGTAATTTCCTAACCAAATCTCTTAACGAATCGAGATTGTATGATTCAATATTCAATCTAATACCCTCATCATTTTATGACAATACAACTTAATTCTTCCAGAAACCATTGATACAACACAAACTAATTGTAACATATAATCTTTTGCTTAACAGAAAAAATCCCGTAAGCACCGGCTTACGGGATTTGAATAGTTCTTATACTATATTAGGTTTGTTATTAGCAAACACCCTGAGCGATCATTGCATCAACAACCTTCTTGAATCCGGCGATGTTAGCACCTGCAACATAGTTGCCTTCCATACCGTACTCTTTAGCTGCATCATCGATGTTGTGATAGATACCAACCATGATGTTCTTAAGTCTTGCATCAACTTCTTCGAATGTCCATGAAAGTCTCTCTGAGTTCTGGCTCATCTCAAGTGCTGATGTAGCAACACCACCTGCGTTAGCAGCCTTACCACCAACGAAAGGTACGTTGTTCTTCTGGAAGTACTCTGTAGCTTCGATTGTTGTAGGCATGTTAGCACCTTCTGCTACGTACTGAACACCATTAGCAACAAGCATCTTAGCATCCTCAAGATCAAGCTCGTTCTGTGTAGCACATGGAAGAGCGATATCTACCTTGTACTGCCATACACCGTGCTCACCGTTCTTCTTCTCGAAGTACTTAGCTGATGGACGAGCTGCAGCATACTCTGTAAGACGTGCTCTCTTAACTTCCTTAACTTCTTTAAGAAGTGCAACGTCGATTCCTTCTTCATCATAGATCCAACCTGTTGAATCTGAAACTGTAACAACTTTAGCTCCAAGCTGCTGAGCCTTCTCTGTAGCGTAGATAGCAACGTTACCTGAACCAGATATTGCAACTACCTTACCTTCCATCTTATCGCCATGGCACTTAACCATTTCCTCTGTGAGGTAAAGAAGACCATAACCTGTAGCCTCTGTACGAGCAAGTGATCCACCATATGTAAG
>JAFYHN010000074.1 GCA_017539165.1 Eubacterium sp. | reverse complement strand
TTATGAGATTGCCCTGCAACGCAGGGCTTATTAGAGTCCCTCAACGAAGCAAATGTATCTACTCCAAGAAGAAAATCAAGGTTTTAAGATACATTGGCTAATATACACATTTGTAAAAATGCATTTAACGGAAACTCAAGAAAATATATGCCTGAATATATAACGTTGTGGCCTATTATAGATATAAGCTATAACAGGCCATAAAATTTTACAGTTATGTAACCTATTGACTTGGTGGGTAATTAAATTTATAGTATAAAGCACCCTAGTTCAATTGGAAATATCTATAACAGGCGATACAGCATACGAAAAGGAGAAACATTATGAAGCAGAAAATTCTTAAGACACGAAAGTTATTACCGGCTATTTTGGTAGCATTATATATGACTTTGTCACTTACAGGTTGTGGAAGTAACAAAGTAAGTGCTGGTTCTGGAAAGGATAAGGTAAAGATAGCGTATTTACCAATCACTCATTCTCTTGCTGTTCTTGAAGAGGCAGAGGAGTTGAAGGTTAGTGCTGACAGTAATATAGATGTTGAGCTTGTAAAGTATGGTTCATGGCCAGAGCTTTTAGATGCTCTTAATTCAGGGCAGGTTGATGGAGCATCAGTGCTTATCGAACTTGCAATGAAGTCTAAGTCTGAGGGAGTTGGAATCAAGGCGGTTGCTCTTGGTCATAAGGATGGAAATGTAATCATAGTCTCTAATGATGTTAAGGATGGAGCTGATCTGAAAGGAAGGACTATTGCAATTCCACACAGACAGTCATCACATAATATACTTGTGAATCTGGCACTGGAAAAGAATGGTCTCACAATAAACGATATTAATGTTGTTGAGCTTGCTCCAACAGAGATGCCTTCTGCTCTTGCAGCAGGTACTATCGATGGTTACTGCGTGGCAGAGCCATTTGGAGCAATGGGAGTTTCTATCGGAGCCGGTAAGGTTCTTTATGAATCCAACGAGCTTTGGGAGGACAGTGCATGCTGTGCACTTGTATTAACTGATAAATTTGTTGAAGAAAGACCTGAAGTTGCCAAGAAGTATGTGGATGCTTATAAGACTGCAGGTAGTAAGTTAAGTTCTGAGGAAGCCAAGAATGTTGCCAAGGAATATTTAAATCAGAAGGATGATGTATTGGATATATCTCTTCAGTGGATATCATACGACGACCTAGATATAACAGAAGAACTCTACTCATCTTTAATTGAGAAAGTGAAGGCATATGGTCTGAGTGATAATCCTCCGACTTATGAAGATTTTGTACTTAATGATTTTTAGACATAAAAGAATATAAAGGGAAAGCAATGAAAAAAATACTATCAACGAGATACGTGATCGTATCAATTCTAATACTGATAGCAATATGGCAGGTCTTATTTCTGGTAAGTGATTACAGTGAGGCGCTTTTTCCATCTCCATTTATGGCTTTTAATGCTTTAATAGAGATGATCACTTCAGGCGAACTTCTTGAATCAACACTTACTAGTTTTGGAAGATTTGCTATAGGATATGGATTATCTGTAGTAACAGCTGTTTTGCTGGGGCTGATTCTAGGAAGCCTTCCGGAGGTTTTTAAGTACATCAATCCTACACTTCAGCTTCTTAGACCTATATCGCCTACTGCGTGGATGCCATTTGTAGTACTACTCTTTGGAATTGGAGATGTGCCTGCGGTTGTAATCATATTTATCGCAGCATTTTTCCCAGTACTTCTTTCTACAGTCTCTGCAGTGAGTAATGTACCAACGATATATTATAAGGTGGCGGACAACTTTGGAGTTAAACAGCCGTTGCTTACCTGGAAGATAGTCTTTCCGGCAGCATTTCCGGGAATTGCAAATGCAATACACCTGGCTCTTGGAAGCGCATGGATATTTCTTGTAGCCGGTGAAATGGTAGGTGCTCAGTCGGGACTTGGCTATCAGATTATAGACGCAAGAAATAACGTAAGAGCTGACATTCTTCTTGCTACCATCTTTGTTATCGGAATAATAGGACTGGCTTTGGATTTTCTGTTGGGACAGTTGGAAAAGCTGATCCTGAAATCCTGGGGAGGTGGTATGTAATGGCATATATTCATATTGAAAATGCAGGAAAAACATTTCTGGAAAATGGACAGGAGTTTACGGCTCTTTCTGATGTGAATCTGGATATAGAGAAGGGGGAATTTATCTGTCTTCTTGGTCCATCTGGATGTGGAAAGAGTACATTATTAAATGCCATTGCAGGTTTTGATCCTGTGAATAAAGGAAGCATCACGATAGATGAAAAGGAAGTTAAAGCTCCGTCAATAAATAATGTTACTATCTTTCAGAATTATGGACTTCTTCCTTGGAGAACAGTTCTAAAGAACGTTGAGCTTGGATTGGAGTCGAAGAAAGTACCTAAGTCTGAAAGAAAGGATATAGCTAAGAAATATCTTGATATGGTGAAGCTAAGCGAATTTGCAAACAGCTTCCCACATCAACTTTCGGGTGGAATGCAGCAGAGAGTTGCTATAGCAAGAGCTCTGGCAGTTGAGCCGGAGATTATCTTCATGGATGAACCTTTTGGAGCTCTGGACGCCATTACCAGAATGAAGCTTCAGGATGATATTCTGGATATATGCAAGAGCGAGAAAAAGACGATCATATTCGTCACTCATGATATAGAAGAGGCTGTATATCTGGCAGACAGGATAGTTGTCATGACGCCGAACCCTGGAAAGGTAAAAGGAGTTGTAACTGTTCCGCTTCATCATTTCAGAGACAGAACAAACGGAGATTTCCTGTTAGTAAGAGACAAAATATTTGATATTTTGAACATGAAAACAGAAGACTACATAGAGTACACTATATAAGTGGTAAAAGGCATTTTTGCCACTTATATTTTTATAAAGGGAGAACACTAAAAATGAGTCATTCACATACACATGAGCATCATCACCATTCCCACAGTAGTAAGGGGGTAGCTCATATTCATTCACATAGAAATCTGATTGGATTCGACGAGCATGGAATTCCAACCGTTACATTAAAAGCCAGTGATCATGGCGGGGAAAGCAGTCCGGAGGATTTTACTAAAGACTACACAAATGCAGTGCAGGAATATAGAAAGACATTTCCATCAAAACAGGATGTTATAGAACAGACACCGGATCCTGCAGTCAGAGAAATGCTTCTTAGAATGGAGCAGCTGGGAATAGATACAGCTTTTGACAGATTTGATGCACAGAAACCGCAGTGTAACTTTGGTTTGTGTGGTACTTGTTGTAAGATCTGTAATATGGGTCCTTGCCGTATCACACCAAAAGCGTCGAAGGGTGTCTGTGGTGCGGATGCAGATCTGATAGTAGCAAGAAATCTTCTTCGTTCTGCGGCAGCAGGAGCGGCTCAGCATGGTATGCATGCGCGTGAGGTAATGCTTGCACTTAAAAAGGCGACTGAGGGGGAGCTTGATGTTCCGATTCTGGGAGAACAGAAGATAAGAGCTACTGCAGAGGCATTTGGAATAAAGCAGAAGAACAGACAGTTGAAGAATGTTGCAAGAGACCTGGCAGATGCTTTACTAGAGGATATGTCCCGTACTGTTCCGGGTGAGTACAAGACTATCTCAGCGTGTGCTCTTCCTGAGCGCCAGAAGGTATGGGAGGAGCTGGATATACTTCCTATAAGTGCTTACCATGAAGTATTTGAAGCTTATCATAAGTCGGGATGTGCCACAGATGGAGACTGGAAGAGTATTATGCAGCAGTTTCTTAGATGTGGTCTGGCATTTACTTTTTCAGGCGTAGTCGGAGCGTCTATAGCTACGGACTCGCTCTTTGGAGTTGGTGACCGAGTTACATCGAAGGTAAATATTGGAGCTCTTAAAAAAGGGTATGTAAATATTGCGGTACATGGACATTTGCCTCTGCTGGTCAGTCAGATTGTGGCTGCCGGAAAGAGAGATGACTTGATAGAACTTGCCAAGTCGAAGGGAGCAAAGGGCATCCGTTTCTACGGAATATGTTGTTCAGGACTTTCTGCAATGTATAGAGACAGCGGGGTTATTCCGCTTTCAAATGCAGTATCAGCGGAGCTTGTTCTCGGAACAGGAGCACTGGATCTTTGGGTGGCTGACGTGCAGGATGTATTTCCTTCTATCATGGATGTGGCAAAGTGTTTTAAGACTGCAGTTATTACCACGAGTGAATCAGCAAGACTTCCGGGCGCAGAGAGATTTGAGTATGATCATCATCACAGCAATCTTAATCAGACAAAGGAGTTGGCTGAGAGGATTGTAAGACGTGCGATCGAAAGCTTTGAGAACAGAAAGGGAATTCCGGTTTATATTCCTCCATATGAGGTTGAGGCAGAGGTTGGATTCTCAGTTGAATACGTTCATAAGAGATTTGGCAGTATGAAACCGCTTGCAGAAGCGATCAGGGATGGAAGAATTCTCGGAGTAGTAAATATGGTTGGATGTAATAATCCGAAGGTTCTTTATGAGAAATGTATAGTGGATGTAGCAGACGTATTACTGAAGAACAACGTTCTGATAATCACTAATGGATGCGCATCCTTCCCGCTTATGAAGCTTGGATACTGTGCTATTTCAGGAAAAGAAAAGGCGGGAGATTCGCTTCGTGAATTCCTTGAGCCTGATCTTCCACCGGTTTGGCACGTTGGTGAGTGTATCGATAATACCCGTTCCAGTGGTATCTTTGCAGGAATAGCAGGGGAACTTGGAACTGATATGTATAAGCTTCCATATGCTTTCTGTTCACCGGAATGGGGCAATGAAAAGGGAATAGATGCGGCTCTTGGTTTCAGGTTAAATGGAATCAGCTCATACCATTGTGTCGAGGCACCTATTTATGGATCAAAGAATGTAATAGAATTTCTGAAGCTAGGCACAAAAGAACTTCTTGGTTCTACTATGAATGTTAATACGGATCCTGTGGAACTTGCAAATCAGATAGTGGCTGATATGAAGGAAAAGAGGGCGCAGTTAGGCTGGGATTAAAAGTTGTTTTCTTCGAAAAGAGATGATATTATAGAAGTACTTTAAATAAGTAATATTGTAGTATTGAGGAAAAGCAGGACGTATTTAATGATCAGTCTGAATACTAGAAAAATAGAAGATAGTATATTAGTCAAGGCAGCAAGAACTCCTGAGGGGTTCTTTGCTGTCTATTTTATTATATCGGAGATGATAATTGCACTGGCTAGATTTGATAACAGCGCTGCATTTATTGCGAATAAGATCTTTATGGCTGTCTTTATAGGTTACTTAGTCGGTGTTATATTTAGTCTATTGCCTGTGATAGTCAGTAAGATTCTATCTATTTTATTTACGATCCTTTTTTCGTTATATCTTATGGTGCAGGTGATCTATAGCAGTGTATTCAAGAATTTCTGGTCATTTTCCGCGACCGGAGGAGTGGCTGATCAGGCACTGGATTTTAAACGAACGATACTAATCGCTATTAAAAGAGAGATCATACCTACGTTATTGATACTACTGCTCTGTATAGCAGTCATCATATGTATAGTTAAGTGGATCGACTTCTCTATCCATAAATGGGAAATGTACTTTGTGAGTGTATTTGCTGTCTCGGTTATTGTTATTTACTATATAAATCTACTGAGTATTCAGGGAGAGGAGAAGAATTCTCCGTTTGATCTTCTGAAGAATTATTCTTCCATAGATATGTCGATAAAGAAGCTTGGTATAATCGAAACTATGTTCAGAGATGGAGTATATCTGGCATTTGAGAAGAGTAATACGGTTTCTGGAAAAGCAGATACTGCATTTGAGGCAGAGAAACCGAAGAAGGAGATGCAGGGATCGGATGCAAATGAGAAGGATGTAGATAAAGCGGTAAATAATACTGTAGATAGCAAGACGAATGATTCGGATAAGAATATAGATGATTCGAAAGATTCATCAGATAAACCGGCGCGTCAACTGAATGTTGCACAGAAGCCGGATTATAATCTTGGCAAAATATCTGATCTGACAACAAATGAATCAGTAGTGGAACTGACAGAATACATTAATACTGTTCAGCCTACATATACAAATGAATATACGGGTATGTTCGAAGGATACAATCTGATATTTATCGTGGCGGAAGCATTTGATGGTTATGTGCTCGACAGGAATCTGACGCCGGATCTCTATAAGATGTGTCATGAAGGATTTTATTTTTCGAATTTCTACACACCTCTGTGGTATGGTTCTACATTGGGTGGCGAGTATGCTGATCTGACCGGGCTTATTCCGAAGGGCAGTGGATATCTGAGTATGCAGAAGGTTGGTGAGCAGCAGAATTCTATGCCGTTCTGTCTGGGAAATGAACTGGCCGATAAAGGTTATAAGGTTTATGCATATCATAATAATGAATATGACTATTATGACAGGGATTTGTCTCGAGAATATATAGGCTATGAAAACTATATGGGAGTCGGAAATGGACTTGAGTACGAGGAGGAGCCTTACGGTGGGATAATGTGGCCACAGTCTGATCTGTTTATGGAGCAGAATACATTTGCCAAGTACTCCGGAAGTGAACCTTTCCATGTTTATTATCTGACGGTCAGTGGACATCTGAACTATAACTTTGGTGGAAATGCAATGTCGGAGAAGAACAGGGATTATGTCGAGGACCTTAATTATTCGGAAACTACGAAAGCGTATATCGCCTGTCAGATTGAATTTGAGAAGATGATAGAGGCGTTGAATGATGACTTGGAGAAAAAAGGAATAGCCGATAAAACTCTGATAGTTATATGCGGAGATCATGTGCCTTATGATGATATGATCATTCCGTCGGAACTGGCAGGAAGAGAACTGGACAGCTTTGAAGAATATAAGAATTCACTTATTATTTATTCTGCTTCTATGGAGAAATCTGTAAAAGTCGATAAGCCGTGCTATACACCAGATATACTTCCTACTGTGCTAAATCTTATGGGTCTGGAATATGATTCCAGAATGCTTGTCGGAAGGGATATCATGTCTGATGATCCGGGTTTGGTAATCTTTCCGGATAGCAGCTTTATCACGGATGATTATAGATATAACGCTATAACTGGAGAATTGTCCGGTTCTGGAAGCAGATCAGTTTCGGATAATGAACTGGAAACTCAGAGGTCTGTTGTGTCGAACAGATTTCGTATGTCGGATGCTATATGTGAGTTGGATTATTACAGCTATGTTGAAAAACTGATGAAGGGACATTAGTGAAAAATAGCGTCAAAATATCAGAAAAAAGCGAGTAAAATAAAGGCAAGAAAAGTATTTGACATAGTACTTACAAAATGGTATTATTATTAAGCGTTTTGTGAAACGTAACTGAAATCACATCGGTTTATGTCGCTTATTTCGACACTAAACTTGGTAGCGAATCAAGGCTTTGTCTTGATCGGATATTCAGCTTGGAGATGTACTCAAGTGGCTGAAGAGGTGCCCCTGCTAAGGGTATAGGTCGTTAACGCGGCGCGAGGGTTCAAATCCCTCCATCTCCGATTTATATATTTATGAAGAGATCGGAACGCACAGTTTCGCTTTCAGTATCTCGAAGAGATACTTCAACCGAAACAAGTGCTTCGGAGCATCGTTTCCTTCGGAAAAGATGCTCGCATAAAGATTTACTTCGTAAATCTATATGATCCTCGATAGCTCAATGGTAGAGCACTCGGCTGTTAACCGAGGGGTTGTTGGTTCGAGCCCAACTCGGGGAGCACGATTAACACACTTGAAAGGGTGTGTTTTTTTATTTATAATTGAAAAACGCTTTTGATGAAAAATATACTTAAGTGTTATCTGGGAAATAATATCATATTAACAGCAGAGTTTGTGGGGGTAAAATGAACGAAAGAATAATTGAGGAAGCTAAGGAATATATAAATAAATTGTTTATGAATAATGTAGATGGGCATGATACTGATCATTCAATAAGAGTGTATAAAAATGCTTGTAAAATTGCAGAAGGATATCCTGAATCTGATCATATGATTGTTTCATTGGCTTCACTCCTTCATGATGTCGATGACCATAAACTTTTTAATACGGAAAACAATATGAATGCAAGGATATTCCTACGTAGTCAGAATGTTGAAAGCGACTTGGTTGAGTTCATATGCGAGGTGATAAACGGAGTATCATTCAGCCAAAATAGAGGGAAACAACCAGATAGTATTGAAGGAAAAATAGTACAGGACGCAGATAGGTTAGATGCCATTGGTGCAATTGGAATTGCAAGGACATTTGCCTTTGGAGGCAAAAAAGGCAGATCATTAGAATCTTCTGTGCAACACTTTAGTGATAAACTATTATTGCTTAAAGATGAAATGAACACAGAAGAAGCAAAAAGGCTAGCAGAAAGTCGGCATATATATATGCAGGAATTTCTATCTGAACTTCGAGAAGAAATAGAGTCATAAATTCGTTTTTCACAGGAATTAACGATAAACATTAAATACTAATTGACAAACATTAAATGTAACTGTACAATGAATCCATGTAGTGAAGGTTTTAGTGATAGTAGATTTAAGGGATTATTAAAACACGGAGGATTTTTACATGGGAGAAAATACAATGACTAAAAGGATTGTAGGTATTAGTAAGAAAGCTTATATTATTTCAATAATTTTAGTTATTTCGGCAGTGATTTCATTTGGGTTTAATATGTATCAAGAAAGTGGATATATTCATGGCCTGTTCTACTGTTTAACACATAATCATTTTGAAAGTATTAGTATAACAGAAATAATTTATCAAATATTAGATATTCTTATAATGGTATTAAACTTCGTTATTTTTATTATATGTGGACTAATATTCAAAGGAATTATTGTTGATAAAACTCCATTTCGCAAAAAGACAGCTGATAGATTAAAGAATTTATCTATATTGTTTATAATATCAGCATTTTTTTCGTGTGCATGTACGGTGATGAATTTTATATTTTTTCCGGATTATATAGAAGGATATTCGGTATTTTGTAGTGGGGTTTCGGATATTCAACATATATTCTATGCGATAGTCTTCTTTTTAATTACATTAATATGTAGATATGGTTGTCAGTTGCAGATTGAGTCGGATGAAACTCTGTAGAACTAGGAGGGAAAGATGTCAATAATACTTAGATTAGATCGAGTTATGGCTGATAGAAAGATAAGCCTGAATGAACTCAGTGAACTCGTTGGTGTAAGTAATGTAAATCTGTCAAAATTTAAAACAGGAAAGATTAGTGCTGTGAGATTCTCAACACTTAATGCAATATGTAAAGCACTGGATTGCCAGCCGGGAGACCTTTTAGAATACTCCGAAGATATATCTTAGTCCGTTTGGTATTTGGTATTGTACCGCATGGTTGTCGAACCATTGTATTACCAGATAATATTCTGTAAGCTGTATCCATAACAAGAAAACCAAAAGGAGGTAGAACTTATGGATACAATGAATATTACTGAGAGCATAGCTCATTTAAATGAATTAAAAAAGGATGCACAGTTGACACAGAAGAAGGGGCTTCCATTTATGATGGCATCTGTATTGATATGGTCATTGGTACTGATTGTGCAGTTTATGGATAAGGATCAGGTTACAAAAAATCTTTATACATTTATGTGCTCATGTTTCCTGATGCCGTTAGCCATTGCTTTTTCGAAGCTTGTAAAAGCGGATATCTTTGCAAAGTCTTCGAATCCAATAAATAAGTTAGGCTTTTTATGTACGATGAATCAGACACTTTATCTGATTATTGTGATGTGGGCATACAGCAAGAATCCGGATGCTATGGTCATGTTATATGCTATGGTATTTGGAGCACATCTTCTTCCGTTTGGATGGGTATATGACAGTAAAGCATATATGATCATTTCAATAATCGAAACAATAGGTGCATTAGTAACGGCACTGGTTTGGGGCAATATTATAGCTGTGAGCTTTATGATTGTTATGGAAGTTATTCTCTGCATATTCCTTTTTGAAGAAAATTCACGATTGAATGATTAAAGAACTGGGGAGCAACGTATACACTTAATAGAATAAAAATGGGTTATACCCCAAAATACATAAATGAAGTAAGTGGAATCATAGCTATGACGAAACTACCACATTATATCAACTAACTCAAAAAATATGACAGATGAAATCAGATTTCATCTGTCATATTTTTGAGTTAGCCGTTAGATACAGTATAATCGAACAGTGCTTTTTTAGCGTTTTCTGCAGAAGCAAATGGTCCCGGGATTGTTTTCATTCCGCGGTGATCTCCGAAGTAGTCCTGATCGAATGTTATAGATGTTCCGTCAGGGTTTTCAAAGCGCTGTTCCGGTTCAAATGCAATACCAAGTGTATCACTTGTGATAACTGTGTCTTCGAAATCTTTTAAGAATTCGTAGATATTTGTTTCGAGTGTAGGTGCTCCCTTTCCTGCGTTGATATCTACATTAACTTTATTATCAGTATCGCTGAGATAATTCTTCTCATGTTTACAGATGCTTGCACCGTTGAAGTATGCATTTCCATCTAACCAGACTGGAAGATGGCCGAAATGAGCGGTACCTAGTTTCATCATATCAGGATTTTCGCCCTCTTCAAATGGCTTCAGCCATTCTTCATATGTTGGGAATATATCGAAAGGAGCGGTTCCGACAGCCATATAGTCTGGATCTTGAGGTTTTTTAGCTTCATCTTCAATCTTGTACTTCTGGACAAATATATTGTTATATATTCTGTCGTCTCCATGTAGGATTGTCATGAAGCCAGCAACTTCTGTCCTATGTCTGATATGGTAAGGTGTATATCTTGGCTCACGCTGATCATTTACGATGCTATCGACTCCTGAATTAATAAGACTGAAGCCTCCAAGTATGAGATTGTGAACGCATGCAATGCCTTCACTTGGAATAGTGACAGATACTTTCGAAAGAAGCAGGTTATTATCGATAAGAGTCGGACCATGACCTACCTCAATGAATACGTCTGTGTTGAACATCGCACCCTGAGCGCTTTGTATGCCATCAGGCTTATGATTATCGTGGAAGAGATTCTGAGTTATTCTTGCACCCTGGGCTTCCCAGTCAAGCCATACTCCCATTATACAGTTATGAATATGATTTCTTCTGATAGTTACATCGATACCAGCATGAAGCTTAATTCCGGCTGTTTCAGCACCGCCAAGCTGCTGTGAATTACAGATGTGATGGATATGACAATCTTCTATAGTAGAGAAAACTGCCCCCATACGACCTACGATACCAGTCTGTTCACAGTGATGAACATGGCATCTGCGTACTATATGGCTACCGATATTCTCTTTCAGCCAGCCGTGATACTGACCACGACATACTGCGTCACGTTCCATCTGAGTTGGGCTCTTAACGCGTTTCTCTGTGAAGTACATATCATTTTCCGGATCAAGGTATTTACCAAGAGATATACCGCAGCATTTGCTGTTGCTGATCTCGCAGTCTTCGATGATCCATCCTTTACTCCAGTGAGGGCCGATCATTCCATCCTGATAAGCGGCAGGAGGAGCCCATGTAGTGGCAGCTTTGTTGATATTAAATCCGCTGACAGTAATATAGTTTATTCCGTTCTCGGAAGGCATAAAACAGTTACGACGTACGCTGATCTCAACATTTTCCTTATTAGGATCCTTTTCGTGGAAGTTAGCGTAGAGTACGGTCTCGTTGCCATCCTGCTCAGTGTACCATTTATAAGTAGATTCTTCCTGATTCCAGGCACATGGATCAGGCTCTGCTTTGATACACTCTTCAAGAGTAACAGTTTCATACATCATAAGGTCGTTAAAGAAAACGGCACCGGTATGACGTACCTTCGGAGCAAAGTACCAGTCTCCGTACACATAAGTTGTATAAGGATTATAGTCTCCGAAAATGGAGTTATTGACGCGGGCAGTCCAGACATCGTCCTTGTATTTGGTCCAGCCGCTGAGCTCTTCAGCTCCAGTGATGATTGCACCAAGAGGCTTTTCAGAACGATAAGTAATTCTAGCATCTTCCGTTCCGGCATGTATCGGGCAGACGTATTCACGATAGATACCAGGAGCAACTATTACTTCATCGCCAGGCTGTGCAATCTTTGCAGCATCGTTGATGTGCTTGAAAGGTCTTGCTTTTGATCCGTCACCACTTCGCTCTGTAGACGAATCTACGTAGAAAATTCTTGCGTTTGGCATAATTATTCTCCTTTTTGAGTTTAATGATGCAACTATGTAACGTTTTTACCTTTAGTAATCAATATTTTATCAGATAGGGATAAATAGGTCAAAGAATATAATAATGGGCGTTTTGAAGGAAATATATTAAAATATAGTAGAAAAATCCAAATAATTGTTGACAAATGGGTATAAAATGATGTATAAACTTGTAGTGCCTATTTGAGATATGGCACAAAAAATTAATAAGGCGACTTAGCCAAGTGGTAAGGCGTGGGACTGCAACTCCCTGATCATCGGTTCGAATCCGTTAGTCGCCTCTTACTAACACCGAATTTTTTTAATTCGGTGTTTTTTTCTATGTAATAAGATATTGTGATTTCTATTAAGATTTTTTATTGTTTTCATACCTGGCTAACTTTCGTTATCAGCAATGCGCCAATCAAAATTGTGCACATTATACAAAATTGCAACTCGATATTGACAATAATGCCTAATAAAAATATCATTAACCGTGTTGGGACATGTTGAATTTCGAAAGCCAACAATTATGGGAATTTAAAAAATGTTAAGGAGAAATGGGAAAATGAGTAAAAAAACAGGCTTTCTTTCTGTTACATTGGTAGCAGGATTAGCTACGGGATTATTATCACCACATTATACAAATTTGAAAGTAAACGCAGCACCTAGTTTAAATCCGTATGGTACAGTTCAGGCAGAAATTGATTTTGAACGTGATGTAAAAGAAGTTTATACGGAGAAAGATGGAACTATTAAGGGAGTAAGCCTTGAAACGGGGAATTATTTCCAGATGAATAGTGTTAACTTTTCACAGGGAGTTTCAAGAATAGGAGTAACAGTTAAAGCTGATACTATGGGTAAGCTTGAAATACATAAGGGTGGAAAAGATGGAGAAGTTGTAGGATCTATCAAGATTAACAACACAAATGGAGAATATAAGAATTTTACTGCACCTGTAACAGGTTTAGAAGGAACCGAGAATATTACATTTGTACAGGCGGTAGGAAGCAGTAAGGTTGATAGCTGGAATGCTGAACCAGGTGCTGTAGCTGAACAGCCAGCAGTAGAAGAACCAGTAGCTGAGCAGCCAGCAGTAGAAGAGCCAGTAGCTGAGCAGCCAGCAGTAGAGCAGCCAACAACAGGAGATGCAGTAAATCCTTACAAAAATGTTGAAGCAGAGAACAATTCAGTGCTTAAAAATGCTAGAATAACACCTTCAAAGGATACAGTAGCAATTCAGCCTGATGGATATATGCTTGTAGAGAATGTAGATTTCTCAAATGGACTTAATGGAATCTTTGTAAATGCATATGCAGTAAATGGAGAAGGCTCTTTAGCTATATATCTTGATGAGATTAGTGGAAATCCAATTGGAACGATCAAGGTAGTAAAAGGAGCAAATCTAAAAGAAGCTAAAGAAGCAGGAGCTAAAATTGCATCAGATACAAAGGGAACTCATAAATTATACTTAGTAGCAAAAGACAATACTGTAGTAGTTGATTACTGGAGAGCACAGTATAGGAAAAATACACAGACTCCTAAGGAAGAGGAACCTGTAGTAGAGCAGCCAGCAGTAGAAGAGCCAGTAGCTGAGCAGCCAGTAGTAGAGCAGCCAGTAGCTGGTGATACAATAAATCCTTATGAGAAAGTTGAGGCATTGAATTATTCAGAGCTTAAGAATGCAATGGTCACACCTCAGACGAAGGATGAAGTAGCAATTCAGGTCGATGGATATATGCTTGTAAAGAATGTTGATTTCTCAAAGGGAATCGATGGAATCTTTATAAACGGAAGAACAGGAAGACCGGGTAAGTTAGATATATATATTGATAATATGAACGGAGATCCGATTGTAACAGTTCCTGTAGCAGGTACAACTGCAAATACAGACAATGCGTCCAGAGTTCATTCTGATATAAAGGGAACACATGATGTATACTTTGTAGCTAGAAAGAATGCAGTAACAGTTAACAATTGGCATGTAACATTTAAATCAGGTACAGAAGAGCCAGTAGTAGAACAGCCAGTAGAGCAGCCGGTAGAACAGCCAGTAGTAGGCGATACTGTAAATCCTTATAACAAGGTTGAGGCTGAGTCATCTTCAGTACTTAAGAATGCTGAGACAACATCTGACAAGAAGGCTGTAAAGATAAACATAGATGGATATGTAGTTGCAAAGAATGTAGATTTCTCAAAGGGAATCTCAGGAATCGCTGTAAATGTACAGGCAGGAGCACCAAAGGCAGCTATCGAAGTTTATGTTGATAAGGTGAGTGGATCTCCAATTGCAACACTTGGCAAGTTTACAAACGTTGCTGGCGAGTATAAAGCAGAGTTCGCTTCAGATATAAAGGGAACACATGATGTATACTTCGTTGTAAAAGGAAATCCTGTAACAGTTGATTCATGGTATGCTATAGCAGCAGGTTCTGTAGCAGAAGATCCTGTAGTA
>JAFYHN010000073.1 GCA_017539165.1 Eubacterium sp. | reverse complement strand
TGATGATATGCCGGGACTCAGGAAATATTTTGAAGAGAATATAATGCCAACAAATGAGAGGATGAATCAGGGCAAATATAGATTACAGAAACTTTCCAAGCTGAAAGACTCAGCTATAAAAGGGCTAATCTCAAATAAGATTATATATGCCATGAATCAGGGGATTGATGTATTCGTTGATCTCATAGATGAAATAAAAGATATATCTGTTAATACGATTGACCTTTGCAGAGTACTTGGAATATATATGGATAACGCCATAGAAGCCGCCAAGGAATGTGTAGAAAAAGAGATTAAGTTTAACGTTGTGAAAGAAGATAATTCGGTTACTTTTGTTCTGATGAATTCTTTTGTGAACCATGGTCTATCTCTTACAGATATGGAGAAGCAGAATGTTTCATCCAAGGGTGAGGGAAGAGGACTTGGGCTTAATAACGTGAACGAAATATTAAGTCGGTATGATAATGTAAATAAAGTAACAGAGATAAAGGATAACTACTTTATTCAGACATTGATAATAGACAAATCAATCTAGATGTATAATAGACTATAAGGCAGCCTAGGCTGCCTTATTTGTTTTGACTTCTGTATATGTTGTAATATAGTCCTTTGCGGGCCAGGAGTTCGTTGTGCGTTCCTGTTTCCTTTATACGGCCTTTGTCGAGTACGATTATCTTGTCGGAATCCACGATGGTAGATAAACGATGTGCGATTACTATTCGTGTACAGTTTTGATCTTTAAGGTATGTAGATATTCGCTGTTCGTTTATGTTGTCCAGTGAACTCGTGGCTTCATCTAGAATAAGAACTTTAGGATGATTTACCAGAGCTCTTGCGAGAGCAATTCGCTGACGCTGTCCTCCTGACAGATTCATTCCCATATCGGAAACGAGTGTGTCGTACTTCATAGGCATTGCCTCTATCTCTGTAGATAACTGAGCTGCTTCTGCAGCTGATTCAACATCTTTGATGGTTATATTAGGATTGTTTACTGCGATGTTTTCAAAGATGGTTTTGTTAAACAGAGATGTATCCTGAGGAACTACTCCTATCTGTTTACGTGTATCATGTTTATTCAGTTTTAGTAGATTAACATTATCATAAAGAATGTTTCCATCTTTAAGTTCATATAATCCGAGAAGGAGTTTGAAGAGTGTACTTTTTCCGGAACCTGATGTTCCGACGATGGCTACTTTTTCACCCGGATTTATATGCATGCATATATCTTCTAATATACTGTCTGCATGTTTGTTATATGCAAATGATACGTGTTCCAGATCAATCTCTCCAGATATCGGAAGACTAACGGAATCATCCGGTTCAGTCTCTTCATCCGAGTTCATGATATCTGATATTCTCTCCAGATACGATGTAGCAAGAGTGAAATCAGTCCATATAGACAGAAGTTTTGATGAGGAACCATATAAAGTTCCTGAAAGTGTATACAGAGCTATTATCTCTCCGACAGATATCTGTCCGCTATAGTAGAAATATATTCCTGCTATGATCAGTACCATAGGTCCTGAAAGAGCTAACAGCTGAGTTACCGTATCATTTAGGTTTTGAAGCATACATTTATGTCTGTGAAGACGCATGCTTTCTTTGTATTTTTCGTCCCAGTCTTCTAATACCTGGTTTTCCATTCCTGCAATCTTTATTCCATACATTGAATATACTGCTTCTACCTGAACACCCTGTGCTACGGTATTGGCACGCACGGCATATTGATTTGCCTCGCCGAGTTTTGACTGCATTTTGAACATGAACAGTATATTTGCAACGAGAAATGCCAGTGTGATCAATGTCAGCGGAACGGATTTGTAAAACATATATCCAACGATTATTGCCACCATTCCAAGCTCCATGATACCTTGAAGTATATGTTCGGATATAAGATCTCGTATGGTAGACAGACAACTAAGTCTGAATAAGAGGTCTCCGTGGGTTCTACTTTCAAAGAACTTATATGGAAGATGCAGAAGCTTTCGAAATGTCCCCTTAGTCAGGTAACGATCGATGCCGAGCTGCATGCTGAGCATATTTTGTCCTCTGTAAAAAGAGAAGAGAGCATATATTATTCCGATACATAGAGTAATAGGAAAGTATTTGCTATATAGGCTGTTAAATGTTGTTGTTCCGGATCTGTCGATAATGTGTTCTACAAATATAGGTATGACCAGATTCAACAAATAAGTGATAATGGAAGCAACGACGATATTAAGAACCTGCATTTTACTTATTGACATGTTCTTAAAACTGTTTATCCATAGATGACTTCGTTCAGTGTAAGGAACAAAGTTTTCTGTTGGTTTTGCGGTCAATATTATATCTGAGTAATGAGCCATGAAGTTCTCTTTTTTTAGAGTGGCTCTTCCGAAAGCCGGATCTACAACGTAGAAATTATTGTCGGATATTTTTTCAAGTATTACAAAATGACTATGGTCCCAAAAAACTATTGCAGGAAGTTGAAATGTATTCAGAAAATGTGTCGGTGCTTTGAATATCTTAGTCTCTAAACCTCTGTCGGTTAGATACTTGGATAGTAACGAAAGCTTGATGCCGTCACGACCTACATCCAATTCCTTTCTAATATTGTGTATTCCTTCATAGCTGTTGTAGTATTGCAACAACATGGCAACGCAACATAAACCGCATTCAGTCTGCCGCATTTGTCCTATATAAGGAACACGTTTTAGGCTGCTAAATGTCATTCTATGATCCTTTCTTAGTTCTGGTGTATCTTCTCCAGAAGAGACTGAATCTCTGTGTTTCTTCCAAGGTTATATTCCATAGTTGCTTCAGATATGTATGAGTTTGCACCACTCGCGATTATCTTGTCTGCTTCATCCGGATTTAATTCCATGGCAGCAAAGTCTGCTGCCGGGATAGCTGAGGTTTTCTTTCTAAGATTAAATAACATGTTTTTATCTCCTTTATGCTGATAAGCTGTTTTGATTATTGTATAGAGTTCTATATAGTCCATTTACTTTCATGAGATCATCATGGGTACCGCATTCCTCAATTGTTCCGTTGTTAAGAACGAGTATTTTATCGGCATCAATGATGGTTGAAAGTCTGTGAGCAATAATTATCTGTGTGCTTCCACACTTTTTGAAATGATCCGAAACGAGTTTCTCGTTGATATTATCCAGAGAACTGGTTGCTTCATCGAGGATCATTACATTTGGTTTATTCAGGATAGTTCTTGCCAGAACTATTCTCTGTCTTTGACCGCCGGATAGGTTATTTCCCATATTTGATATCATGGTTCTGTAATTCATCGGCATGGCCATTATTTCATTATGGATATTTGCAATCCGTGCAGAATCCTGTATCTCTTCTAATGGATAATCATTATTCAGAGATATATTTTCAGCGATAGTTCTGTTAAACAGTGACATATCTTGAGGAACTACACCAATCTGTTTACGGAGGTCTTTAACATCAAGTTTATTGATATCTACTCCTTCATAATATATTGCTCCGGACGTTGGCTTATATAATCCGAGAAGCAACTTTGTTATAGTACTTTTTCCGGAACCCGAAGGACCTACGATGGCGAACTTGGTTCCTTTCTTGATAGTGAAACTAAGATTCTTTATTATAGGTTTTGAATTCTTAGAGTAAGAGAAGCTTACATTTTTGAATTCGATATCGCCCTGTATTGTTACAGGAACAGGTTCTTCCGGAATGTATTCCTGAGGTTCTGTTGTTATCTCCACAATCCTTTCAAGATATGAAGTAGCCATGGACAGATCATTCCACAGGTTGAATAAGGACAAGCTTGTTCCGATAAATGAAGCAGCCAGTGAGTAGCATGCAATCGATTCACCGATGGATATTCGTCCGGAAAGGAATTCTCTTATTCCGAACAGAAGAACAACAAGCGGTCCTATAAGCTGCATCAATGAAATGATAGTCGAATAAAGATTCAGTATAGTTCCTTTCTGTTTGTATGCGTTCATACTAAGGCGATACTGATCTTTCCAGTTGTTCCAGATGTCATTTTCTATACCGGAGGTTTTGATCCCGAGCATAGAATGAATGGTTTCTGTCTGGATAGCTTCAAGTTTTGTATCCTTCATCAACTGTATTCGATTTGTCTCCATGATCTTTTCTCTCATGACAAGAATAAATGCCCCGTTCAAAAGGAACAGAAATGTTGTCAGTCCGGTAAGGATCAGAGATTTATTTATCAGATATATAAAGATAGCAACTGCATATCCGAATTGGATAACACCATTAATGATATGCTGTGATAATAGATTTCTGATAAGAGTAAGACTGCTCAGTCTGAACAGAAGATCACCGTTTGATCGACTGTCAAAGAATGAGTAAGGAAGACTTACCATCTTATGAAATGTCTTCTTAGTCAGGTTGTTATCCAGAGCTATTTGAAAGTCCGTTAAACACATTTTCTGTAATAAGGAAGATATTCCGAATATTACAAATATTGATAGTGCAAACATCACACATATCTTTAGATTGATCTCTGTATTTCCGGTGGTCAGGGAGTCGACGATGATCTGCATCAGAAGAGGTGTAGTCATCTGTATCCCGTATGCCAGAAGAGATATGATTATGGTACGGATAAGTATATTCTTTTTATTTTTTAAATCTTTCAGAATATGTATCCATGGACTAGATTTCTTATGAATAGGAGTAAATCGTTCAGTTGGTTCTGCTGTAAGGATTACTCCGGAATAAGATGCTTCAAATTCATCCACTGATATATTCATTCGACCGAATTCGGGATCGATGATCGTTACCATATCACCATGAATTCGGGTAATAAGTACAAATTGTTTTTTCTGCCAGTATGCTATTGCAGGAAAAGGCATGCCTGATAATTGTTCTATAGGAACTTTCAGGATATGTGTATCAAAATGTCTTTTCTTAAGATACGAGTGCAACTCCGAAAGCGCCAGACCGTCTCGTCCAACGGACAGATCTTGTCTGATTTCGCTAAGTGGTTCGTTGCTCTTATAATATCTTAGCAACATAGCGATGCAGCAGAGTCCACCTTCGGTCTGCTGCATCTGCTCGATACTAGGCACTTTTCTTAAGTGTCGCATGTAGCCTCCTCTAGTTGTCTTTCTTTTTCTTGAGGAAACGAGCTACGATGATCAGGAGAATGATTACTCCGATGACACCAAGTACTGGAAGCCATGTATCCACTATACTCTGTAAAACATTATGAATATTCATGCTTTAGTCCTCCTTTTTCTTTATGTACGTATGATACCAAATGCAAGGAGAATGTTACGGAATCAGTCCTCAAATAGACAATTGATGCGTTAATTGTCGGAATGTGAGACATTTAAAGGTGAGAGAATGACGGTTAGCGCAGACATTTATATGACACGTATGGAGAAAGATGGTATCATTAATAGGTATCGTAACTAAATGATTATAATAATAGTAAGACGGAGAGGCTATGGAAAAGATATTATATGTTACGGATCTCGATGGAACATTGCTTAATAGACAGGATACTATCAGTGAATTCAGTATACGTACTATAAATGAACTGGTTGATAAGGGAATGCTTTTCACTTATGCAACAGCCAGATCCCTGGTATCAGCGTCGTCAGTTACAGGTGGGCTCAGCACGAAGATTCCTATTATAGGATATAACGGGGCATTTATCTTTCAGCCGTCAACAGGAGAGATTCTTTCTAAAGAAGATTTTAATGATGAAGAAAGAAGATTTGTGAAAGATACGCTGATAAGACACGGGATAAGTCCAATGGTATATTCGTTTATAAATGGAGTTGAAAGCGTTTCGTGGATTCCGGCAAATGAGAATGACGGAGTGAGACGTTATCTGAGTGTGAGAAAAGGGGATAAGAGATTCAGGGCTGTTGATGATATAGATAGTCTATATGAGGGTGATATGTTCTACTTTACCTGTATAGGAGAAGAGGATGAACTTCGCCCGATTTATGATATCTTTTCGAATGATAGCAGATATAGATGTACAATCCAGCAGGAACTGTATCGTCCGGAATACTGGTGCGAGATAATGCCGGCCAAGGCGTCAAAGTCTAATGCGATAAAGAAACTCAAGGATATGTGGGGATGTACAAAAGTCATTTCATTTGGTGATGCGATAAACGATATCCCAATGTTTGAGATATCAGATGAATGCTACGCAGTAGAGAATGCGGTAGATGAATTGAAAGCAGTTGCAACAGGAATCATAGAAAGTAACCAAGATGATGGTGTAGCAAAGTGGCTTATGAGGAGAGCAACGAATACCTTTTTATCTTGACGAATTATAACAAGATTTATATAATCTATTTAAAAATATTTTTAAATAGATGGTGTGTTATGAGTGGATCGAATATATTTAAAATATTATCCGATAAACAACGAAGAGATATACTTGTTATGCTGAGAGATGGACGAATGAGTGCGGGAGAGATGGCTGAAAAGCTGGACATTTCTCCGGCTGCTTTGTCGTATCATTTAAAACAGTTAAAGAGTGCAGATCTTGTCATGGAATATAAAGTAAAAAACTTTATATACTATGAGATAAACACATCAGTTCTTGATGAACTTATATTGTGGGTTGAGCAATTCGGAGGTAAAAAGAAATGATGAGAAAGGTATCTGTTGTTGTGGCATTTGTCCCACTATTGGTAACAATATGGGTATTACAGTATCTGCCTGATTCAGTGCCGATGCATTATGATCTGGCAGGGAATATTGACAGGTGGGGTTCAAGAAATGAGAGCCTGGTGATGCCGATTATAATAATCTTTGTGGCGTTAATGTTCAGCTTTATAGTAAAACACTATGAGAATGTTTTGATGGATGAAACTGATGAAAAGAAGATCAAATCAATTCTTACAAATATCAAAGTAATAAATATCACTTCCTTAGTTACTGCAGTTGGAATGGGAATCATTCATCTTACTTCTATATATGGAGCCTATGCCAGAGCTAATGAAGGTGGGCTTCTTTTGGAAATAGAAGAAGGACGTGCTTCTTGTATATCATTGGGAATAATATTTTTTATATTGGGAAACTATATTCCTAAAACAAGAATGAATTATGTTATAGGAGTAAAAACGTCCTGGAGTATGTACAATGATAATACTTGGAGAAAGAGCAATCTTATAGGAGGAATTACATTTGCAATTGCAGGTGTTCTTACTATTATTACCGGTTTTGTTGCAGATGCTTCAAAGAGCGGTATATTAATGGTTTCTTATGTTATGATTGCATCTGTTATTTCAGTGATATATTCGTGGAAAGTATATAAAGATGAGTTGAGATTGAAAAAAGGTGAATAGATATGAGAACAGGAAATGTCATGAAAATTTATGATATATCTCAGGAAGTGTTCAGTTGCTGTGTGTATCCTGGGGATCCAAGTCCTGAAAGGAAAACGCTGCTCAGTATCAATGATGGCGGCGTATGTAATCTGACGGCTTTTAAGATGTGTGCTCATAACGGAACACATGTGGATGCGCCTTATCACTTTATTAATGAAGGAAAGACTGTTGATAAGGTTGATCTGGATCGTTTTATCGGATATGCGTATGTAGCTGAGCGTGAAGGAGATATAACTGCTGATGATGCAGAGAGAATTCTGAATGATGCCAGAAGTACTGACGAAAGGGCTGCGGAAAGAATTCTTGTTAAGGGTAATGCTACTATGACAGAAGAGGCTGCTCGCATCTTCGCAGGAGCGGGAATCAAGCTCTTTGGAAATGAATCTCAGACAGTAGGACCGCTCGATGCTCCGATGGCAGTACATATGATAATGCTTGGAGCAGAGATAGTTTTATTGGAAGGGATCCGACTCGGGGATGTACCGGAAGGTGTATATATACTTAATGCGGTTCCACTTAATCTTGGAGGAACTGATGGAGCACCATGCCGAGCAACATTAATGCGTCTGGATAATTAAAAAATACTATACTAGATTAATAGAAATGAGGAACAGCTATGAGAATAGAACATATTGCAATGTTTGTAAATGATCTTGAAAAAGCAAGAGATTTTTTTGTTGAGTTTCTGGGCGGTAAGTCGAACGATGGATATCATAATAAGACTACGGATTTCAGGTCATTCTTTATAAGTTTTGATGACGGAGCAAGGCTTGAGCTGATGACTAAGCCAGGAGTGGAACATATAGATAAGGATGTGGAAAGAACAGGCTATCAGCATCTGGCTTTTTCAGTCGGAAGTAAGGAACAGGTTGATGAGCTGTCAAAGAGATTTAACGAAGCAGGTTATGAAGTGATACGTGGACCTCGTACAACAGGGGACGGATATTATGAAAGCTGCATCGTTGGAATAGAAGGTAACCAGATCGAAATAACTGAATAAACCTATCAGTGTAGTCGAAGAAATGAAAGCAAAATAAGGTTTTGTATAATATAAGTAGCATAATGGCAACTTGGGGTTAATGTATATATCTGCATTGACTTTATATAATGTTTTCAAAAGGGTATGCAGGAGGAAACAAAGAATGGTTTTTTCAGAAAAGTTACAATTACTGAGAAAGAGCAAAGGATTAACGCAGGAAGAACTGGCAGAAAAGCTGGCAGTTTCAAGACAGGCTGTGGCAAAGTGGGAATCCGG
>JAFYHN010000072.1 GCA_017539165.1 Eubacterium sp. | reverse complement strand
GGCTATATCATAACAGATGAGTCTGTGGTCGCATCCTGATTAAGTGTCGTGTCTATATTTCCTCTATGAAGCCACCTGTTGATGGCTTATTTGTGATGGGTTATTTCTTTATCTATCCGCTACCTCTTTGTTTCAAACTTCTACCTCCTCAAGAACATTTTAAAGAGAAAAAACGGATATGAAACGTGATGCTCCATATCCGTTTTTAATTTAGTCAAGTATAACTAAAAAGGGCTATCTAACCTTTGGTTCCGGAAGTTGCAATTCCTTCGATGAACTGCTTCTGGAATATCACATAAAGCACGATCATAGGAATACATGCTATAAGAGCTGCAGCCATAAGTTCCGGATAGTTTGTTGAATACTGGCCCTGCATTTTTGCAAGAGCACTTGCCAATGTAGTATACCTGCTGTCAGGACATACGATCATCGGCCACATAAGTTCCTTGTATGCAAATACCGAAGTAAATACTGCAAGGGCCACCATTGATGACTTAGTGAGAGGTGCCATAACATATATGAATGTCTGGAATATGTTACATCCATCCAGTTTTGCAGCATCCTCCAATTCTCTTGATAATCTCATGTATGACTGTCTCATAAGAAATGTACCAAACGCTGACACAAGTCCAGGAAATACCAATCCAAATATCGTATTAGTCAGATGAAGTTTACTTACCATTACATACTGAGGTATTATAAAAATCTGCGCTGGGATCATCATCTGGAATAAGACCAGACCAAACATGACATTCTTCCCCTTGAATTCCAACCTTGCAAAAGCATATCCCGCCATATTCGAAGTAATCACAGCGAGTATTACTCGGATAGCAATCAAACCGATTGTATTAAGATAAAGTCTTGGAAAATCCATCGACTTTATAACAGTTACAAAATTCTCAAATCTAAACTTACTCGGAAAAATCACAAATGGGTCAACCTGTGTCGACTCAGAGATTGTTTTAAATGCAGTCAGTATCATCCATATAAAAGGTACAAGCATTACCAATGCTCCAAGAATGAGCACAACGTATATCAAAAAGCTTATTGTTTTTTTATTCATATTGTGCCCCCTCCTTAGTTATAATGTACCCACTTCTTCTGACCGATCAGCTGAAGTACGGTTAATATCATTATAAATACCAACAGAATAACAATTACCGTTGCACCATATCCTTTATTACCCTGAGTAAATGAATATGTATAGAACAGATATACCAATGACTGTGTTTTCTTCAATGCCGGATTATTGTAATCGATTATCATATAGATAAGATCGAATACCTGCAAAGAAGCAATTACTCTTGTAACTACTACAAAGAATAAAGTTGGTGAAATCATCGGAAGTGTAATATGGAAAAACTGTTTAATCCCGGTTGCTCCATCTAACGAAGCAGCTTCATAGTATTCTCTTGGAACTTCCAGCAATGCAGCCATAAAGAGCACCACATTGTAACCAATCACAGACCAGACTCCGATCATAGCTATTGAATATATAGCAATCTTTGAATCGGATACCCAGTTAACTTTTGTATTTAATACATTATTCAGCAATCCAAACTGGGAATTGTATAACCATTTCCATACCATGGCAATGGCTGCAGGAGCCACTACCATTGGTAAGAAAAATACTGTTCTGAAAAATGATTTTCCTTTTATATTTCGATTCAGAAATGCAGCCAGGATAAGTGCAATTATGATAGATAATGGAACCTCCACAATCGCATACTTTACAGTATTCCATAAAGCCTGCCATACTTCCGTATCACCAAATACCTTTTTGTAATTTGCCAAACCGACAAAGACATTACCTTTACCAAAATCACCAGTCTTAAAGAAGCTCTGATATATAGTCTGTAACATTGGATAAATATTTAATATGATCAGACCAAGCATAGTAGGCAAGATGAATATCCATCCCCATATAAATTCATTAACCTTTGTCTTCCCGATTTTGTGTTTCCTATTCACGGAATAACCCCCTTGACTCAGATTACTCTTCTGCTAATGTCTCATTCATTTTTGCAGCTATATCCTTGCATACTTCTGCAGTATCTTTTTCTCCTGTCCATGCAGCCTTGAATTCTTCTGTCTGCATATCTTCCCATACTGTTGTGTATTTAGAGTAAGGTCTGAATATAAGCTTTGCATCCAACATCTTCATATGTCCTTCAAGATTGAAGCAATCTACACTGTTTACCCAATCATCAGAACATCCTTTAAATGCTGCCATAGTAACACCAAGCTGTGCCTGCTTGATCTGTGCCTCTTTTGTACCAAAATATTCAATAAGGCTCCATGCCGCATCTGCATTCTTTGTATTTGCTGAAGCTGCCCATCCGAGACCATTATAGATTGATACACGATCGTCAGGTGTGCTTGTATATGGAAGAACTGCTACATCACAATTGTCGTGTGTGTACTCATTATCACGAAATGCTGCAAGCATCCATGAACCCTGTGTGACCATAGCAACCTTTCCTGCTTCAAACAGAGCATCGGCACTTGTTTCAGAAATAGTATTCAGATCAGGGCAATAGCCACCTTTTACAAGATCTGTTACGAATTCCATAGCCTTTATTGTGTTAGGATCATCATAACCAGAAGTTTTCTTATCATCACTGATGACATTTCCACCCATAGAATAGATCATGTTATAGAATGAATCCTGATTATTTCCAGGTGCGATAGCATATCCCCAATGATCATCATTTGTAAGTTTCTTTGCTGCTTCTGCAAAGTCATCCCATGTCCATGTATCATCCGGATATGAAACTCCGCATTCATCAAATATAGTCTTGTTATACCAAAGCGCTATTGTATCAATATCCTTTGGTACTGCGTACTGCTTACCGTTCAGATTATAAAGATTGGTTATTCCTTCATAATAATCATCAAGTTTGATCTTATCACTGGATGCTATCTTGTCTGTAAGATCAAGAAGCATATCATTCTCCATATACTTCTGTGCCTGATTTGAATGCATCCAGAACACGTCAGGAAGCTCACCACCGGAAGCACCGGCTTCAAGTAATGTCCAATAATCATTCCAACCTACAACCTGTATCTTTGCAGATACTCCAGACTCCTTTGACCAGTCATCTACAATCTCCTGAAGTCCAGGTCTCTGATTCTCATCCCATATTGTGATGGAAAGTTCACCCTCTACACTGCTGCCTATCGATGTAGGCTCAGCTTCTTCAGTAACTTCTACAGGTGCATCTTCTGATGCTTCATCTACTACCTCTTCAGTAGCTGGCTTTGCTGCTTCTGTAGCATCTGCGGAACCACCCGTTGAAGATCCGCATCCGGCAAGAGATGCTACTACAGAAATCCCTAGTAATAATGATAATACTTTCTTCCTCATTGTAATCCTCCAATAATCGTTTAATAAACATTTACTACAGTTTACGTTGCCCGATTGCATATATAATTTTACATTACTCAATTATTTATGCGTATGTTTCAATGCGTTTATTACATGTCATTTTGTGACATCTAGTTACTATATATATATTTACACCTCACTAATCTCCACAACCGCCGAACTGCTGTCTTCCGCCATATTAAATCCAGGAATGATATCCTCACGAAGTGGAAGTCCGACATTCATCAGTTCGTCGCCATAATAGTTTCTGTCTCCAACCTTATACATCTTTTCGGAATCCAGACCGGAAAGTTTAAGCGGACCTCTTAGTCTGTTTACATTTGCTCTCATAGAGTATACCGCCAAAAGCGCTTTCTTCTTATCATCCGAAACCACCATCCACGAAGCCTGATCACTCTCAAAAGGAGAACTCAGCCTGTAAAAAACTCCGTATTGGAGAAGCTTTCTATGCTCTTTTACAAATACAATCTGGTCTTTTACCATTTCGAATTCTGCTTCACTTATACGATTCAGATCAAGCTCATATCCAAATGCACCGAACATGGCTACATTTCCCCTCATAGCCATCGGAACAGTCCTTCTTGTCTGGTGATTTGGCACAGCCGATACATGAGCGCCGATAAAGGAGATAGGATATCCATAGGAGGTTCCATACTGGACAAACACACGTTCTTCAGCGTCAGTATCGTCGCTGCACCAAGCCTGTGGAGCAAAATAGAACATTCCTGCATCGAATCTACCGCCTCCACTTGCGCATGATTCGAACAGTATATCCGGAAATTCATTTATAAGTCTTTCATATAGTTGATACACACCAAGAATATACTTGTGATAAACCATTCCCTGCTCTTTATCTGTAAGAGAGTTGCTGAAGCATTCAGTGATAGAACGGTTCATGTCCCACTTTATATAACTAACCGGTGCATCGTTCAGTATCTTGTAGATCATGTCATGAATATGGTCCACAACTTCCTGTCTTGAATAATCAAGTACCATCTGATTACGACACAAAGTACTCTTTCTACCTGGGACAGATAATGTCCAGTCAGGATGTATTCTATACAGTTCACTGTCAGGATTCACCATTTCCGGCTCAATCCAGAAACCAAACTTCATCCCCATAGCCGTTATCTTTTCAGCCAGACCCTTAATGCCATCCGGCAGTTTCTCTCTGTTTTCGAACCAGTCTCCAAGCCCTCTGGTGTCATCATTTCTGGTACCAAACCATCCGTCATCAAGTACGAATAGTTCTACACCTGCTTCTTTAGCCTTTGATGCGATCTGCAGGATCTTATCTTCATCAAAGTCCATATATGTTGCCTCCCAGTTGTTAAGGAGGATCGGACGTTCCTTATTCTTCCATTTGCCTCTTACAAGATGGTTATTGTAGAGACTGTGAAATGTATGACTGAGATCATTCAGTCCATTTTCCGTCCTTGCCATCACAACTTCCGGAGTACTAAATTTTTCTCCACTTTTTATTATCCATGAAAAATTGTCGGGATGAATTCCCATGATAAATCTTAATTTTTGATTTGCATCCCCCTGAGCTTCGGCAAAAAAATTCCCACTGTACACAAAAGAAAATCCTAAAGCCTCACCTTTTTCTTCTGTTGTGTCAGGTCGTTTTAAGATAACGAAAGGATTCTGATTCGCACCCGAATGACCACGTCTGCTTTCTATGGCAGTTATTCCTTCACAGAGTTTTCTCTTCTTTATATGACGTTCTCTTGCCCATGCACCGGAAAACTGCAGCCACTCATAATCAGCATCCGTAAGATCCAGACAAAGGCTTAATGCCCTGTCAAGGATCAGTTCGTTTTTTCCCCTGTTTTCAAAACGAGCACTTCTTGTGATAACCGGAAAATCTCTGAAGATGCTATATGACAGGAATAGATGCATTCCTGTGAATTCATCAACAAGTTCGACTTCCAATGTCATAGCTTCGTCCTCTGCAGCATATGTTGCAGGAAGACCTGGAATCTGTTTTTTTGCTGATGTTATCTCGTGCGTCAGATAAGTAAAATTACTGATCCCGGAACCGGTCTGATCAATGATTTTAAAAGCCGGGCTCCCAAAATCACCTGCTCCGAACGAAGGATATTCCTGACCGTTTAGTTCTATGGAAAAATAATCCTTCGTATCATAGTATGCCGTAACCGGCAATGGAACACGGTTAACCAGATAACCGAAATCCTCTCGGTCATGAATACATTTTCCAAAATATAGATGACCGAGTTCTCCATTCGGCTGCACATACATCACATAACTGATGGTGTCATTACACAAATGGAACTGTTTTGTTTTTTCATGCCAGATAATATCCATTAATTAACCTCTTTCACTACCGTTATTTCAATCGGGTAACGGATATGGAAAGTGTAGCAGATTATCTTCAAAAAACAGATGTTTAAAAAAGATTTATATATGTCAAAAAGCGACATTATGATATAATAAATAGAGTGTTGCCTGCGACACTCTCTATACAGAGTCGATGTTATATAATGACTTTGTTTTCTGAGAAAGGATATCTGCCCATGGAAGAATTAAAAGGTTGTGATTTTTGTAAATTCGTTTATTGGGAAAACTCTGACGATTTTTATTTATATGAGATGGGAAGCTACAAATGCATTCCAGGATATTCTTATGACCGAGCCTGTTCCGAAAGGTGCATTTTCCATTTTATTGTTTCCGGTAAAGGATATCTGGTTTTAAATGATAAGAGATATGACGTACATGCAGGGCAGGCATTTTTAATTCCAGAAAAATCCAAGGCATTTTATGCGGCTGATGACGAAGAACCCTGGGAGTATATCTGGCTCCATATTGCAGGACCTAAACTTCCTAACGTGCTAAGAAAAGCAGGACTCTCGGTATCTCATCCGATCTTTACTCCCACAAAAAACTGGGATAAGATCATTAATCTGCTTAAGGACATTTTAGAGCATAATACACGTGAGTACTACTGCATTGGTAATCTCTATAAAATATTTGATTATATGATGGAGTATTCCGATAACAAGGAAGAAAACCAGATAGATACTTCACTTCTCTATGTACGTAACGTGATCGGATATATAAAGCTCAAGTACCCTGAGCCTATCAAAATCGAAACTATTGCATATGTCTGCGGACTCAATCGCAGCTACCTGACACGCCTGTTTAAAGAAGCCACCGGATATACCATTCAGCAATATCTGATGATATATCGTATGAAGGTGGCAATGAGACTTTTAAAAGAAACCGAAATGAGCATTCAGGAGATTGCCACTTCGGTTGGTTATGGAGACACATTTACGTTCTCAAAGGCATTCAAAAGACATCTTGGAATGTCTCCAAGTGATTACCGGGCAGAGTAAGGGCTATCTAGAATAGCCCTTTGCTCAGGTAGCGGTCTCCTCTATCTGGGAATACTACTACGATATTTCCTGATTCAATCTCTTCAGCAAGTTTGAGTGCTGCGTGAAGTGCTGCACCCGAAGATGAACCCGCCAGTATTCCTTCGTTAAGTGCGAGTGCACGGGATGCCTCAAATGCCTCTGTATCGGTAATCTTAATTACCTTGTCTATAAGAGTTACATCCATGGTATCGGCTATGAAGTCATTTCCGATTCCTTCTATATCATAGTCAGCATGCTCTCCGCCACCGATTATCGAGCCGTATGGATCAGCAAGCACTCCCTTGATCTCAGGATTCTGTTCCTTAAGATATCTTACAACTCCGGAAAATGTACCACCACTTCCAGCACCTGCAACAAAATAATCAACCTTTCCGTCCAGCTGCTTATATATCTCAGGTCCAGTTGTCTCATAGTGTGAAAGTGGATTGGCAGGATTCTTAAACTGTTTAAGTGAGATTGCCCCCGGTGTTTTCGCGATGATCTCATCAGCCTTTCTGTCTGCACCAAGCATACCTTCCGCTCTTGGTGTATGAACGATTTCTGCACCAAGTGCCATCATCACCTTTTGTTTTTCAATAGAAAACTTCTCCGGAACTGCAAATATTATCTTATATCCTTTGTTAAGCGCTGCTACTGCGATTCCAATTCCTGTATTTCCCGCAGTCGCATCCACTATTGTTCCTCCCGGCTTAAGAATACCTCTTTCCTCTGCGTCTTTGATCATATATTGTCCAACTCTGTCTTTAACGCTGCCTGCCGGATTCATCAGTTCCAACTTCGCGTATACATTTACTCCGGGCTTTACGCCCATATGATTTATCTTAAGAATAGGAGTATTTCCTATCATATCCTGAACACTGCTATATACATTTTCCATTGTTTTATCCTCTTCTTTTTACTGAATCTTAATCTATATATTTTATTTACCGGCAAGAATAGCCTGCTCTAAATCAGCGATAATGTCATTTACATCTTCGATTCCTACAGAGAGTCTAATAAGCTCGTCTGTGATTCCAACTTCTTCACGAATTTCCTTCGGAATAGCTGCGTGTGTCATTGAAGCCGGATGGCAGAGAAGTGACTCCACGCCACCAAGGCTTTCTGCAAGTGTAACAAGCTTGGTACTCTTGAAAAATGTCTTATAATCATATTCTTTTTTTAGAGTAAATGAGATCATAGCGCCAGGTCCATCTGCCTGTTTCTTCTGTGTCTCATAACCCGGATCAGACTCAAGTCCCGGATAGTAAACCTTATCAACATACCCGCTTCCGACAAGCCAGTTTGCTATTTTCTTAGCATTCTCAACATGTCTGTCCATTCTAACTCCCAGAGTCTTGATTCCTCTGATCATAAGGTAACTGTCCCAAGGACCAAGGATTCCACCGATAGCATTCTGCAGATAGTAAAGTCTGTCTGCGAGTTTTTTATCATTTACAACTACGAATCCGGAAACAACATCGCTGTGTCCGCCAAGGTATTTTGTTCCACTGTGGATTACGATATCAGCGCCAAGTTCAATCGGTCTCTGAAGATATGGTGTCATGAATGTATTATCAACTATGAGAAGTCTGCCGCTTTCTTTTGCTACTTTTGAAACCGCTGCAATGTCTGTAACTGTAAGAAGCGGATTAGCAGGACTTTCAACATAGATAGCTTTTACGTCATCATCCAGTGCATCCTTAACTGCTTCAAGATCAGATGTATCAACTATTTTATATGTGATATTGAAATTGCTGAATACATTATCAAGGATACGGAATGTGCCGCCGTAGATATTATCGGAAACGATGAGTTTGTCTCCTGACTTGAAAAGTGAAAGAACCGTATTTATAGCAGCAAGTCCGGATGCAAATGCCAGACCATACTCTCCCTTTTCAAGATCAGCTACAAGCTTTTCAAGAGCTGCTCTTGTCGGATTTCCAGTTCTGGAATATTCCCATCCGCCTCTTGTCTGTCCCAGTGCATCCTGCTTATAAGTTGAAGTCTGATAAACAGGTACATTTACTGCTCCTGTTGTTTCATCTCCATCGATACCTCCATGAATAAGTAATGAATTAATTGAATATGACATAATTTCTTCCTCCTCTATGATAAAAATGATTTTCTTATGACATAAAAATGGCGAAACAAGTTTTAAGACCTGTTTCGCCAAACATTCGTGTTTTAACCGCAAATGCCCTTAAGCATCTGCATCTATCACAGTAATGCCTATGTTTTCTTAGAAATTCACATTTCAGACATACGAAACAAGTTGCTATTATAGTTTAAAAACAACAGCAACAACAGTTTCTATTAAAAGTCTGAACTGATCCTTTCATGATTTATCTCCCTTAAGATACATTTGATTTTATTCACCTACTAATCCGATAGGTTTTATGTGTCATAGAATAGCACCTGACCAGATATATGTCAAGTGCTTTCCTGATTTTCTTCTTGATTTTTGATATATCACTTGTTGTAAGCATATTTTTTATACTTACTAAGTTCCTCAATATAGAGTTGTCCCATCTCGCTGAGATTAGAATTCTTACGTTTGATATAACCAATTCTCATCTTCTCGCTTTCTTTAAGCGGAACAGCCACATATCCATCTCCGTTCAGATCCTCACTTATGATACCTGAGCAGAGTGTATAACCATTTAATCCGACCATGAGATTAAGCATCGTAGCTCGGTCATTTCCCTTGATGACTTTATCGTAGTCATAAGTACTGAGCTGTTCCTCTGAGAGGAATAATGATCCGGACTTACCCTGATCAAATGAAAGAACCGGATAGTCAGAAAGCTCTTCTATGGATATCTCTTTCTTTTTTGCCAGAGGATGTTTGCCCCACATATAGACAAATGTATCACATGTAAACAAGTCATGAAACTCCAATGAATTTTCCGATAAAAGCTTATGAATAACTTTCTCATTGAAATCATTTACATAGATAACTCCAATCTCTGATTTGAAGTTCTTTACATTCTCGATGACCTCATCCGTCCTTGTCTCATGAACAGCAAATTCGAACTTGTCCATTCCGTACTGTTTAACTACCTGTACAAATGCCTCAACAGCAAATGAATAATGCTGCATGGACACACTGAACTTTCTTTTTGTTTCTTTCTCAAAATAATGGTTTGAAAGAAGCTCATACTGATTATATACCTGTCTGGCATATCCCAGAAACTCTTCTCCTTCAGAAGTAATAACTATACCTCTGTTGGAACGAAGGAATATCTCAAATCCCAGTTCATTCTCAAGTTCTTTGATAGCACCTGAAAGGCTGGGCTGTGAAATAAAAAGCTTTTTGGCGGCTTCATTCATCGAACCGCTTTCAGATATTGATAAAGCATATTTCAGCTGTTGTAGTGTCATGGTTTTTCCTTTCCTATCTGCTATGAATAAATACAACAATAAATGATATAACTGCTATAGATATTATTTATAACAGATTTGATGATATCTTAAATGAGGGGGTATGTCTAGTTTTAAATATTTATACTTGGTTATAGGGGTGGGTTATAACATGCAATATCTGTTCTGAAGGTTCGTCTATATATAAAAAACACCTCTTTGAATGCGAGCATTCACGAGGTGTTTTATTTATACAGCCTGCCTTCAAAACAGTTTTCATTTTACACTATGTTTCTAATTCCCTCGCATATTCTTCTGGCTACGAGTGGGTTGTTCATTGTGTAGAGGTGGATTCCCGGGATGTCACTTACAAGCAGATCTATAATCTGGCTGAGTGCATATGACATTCCTGCATCAAAAAGTGCAGCTTTATTGTTTTCATATCTATCTATGATCTTCTGGAATCTTTCAGGAAATGTAGCATTACACATACTGATCATTCTCTTAATCTGAGCAGCATTTATTACAGGCATAACACCTGGTACGATCGGTACATCTATGTCAGCTATCTTGCAGTCTTCACAGAAGTTAAAGAATACATTGTTATCAAAGAAAAGCTGGGACAGAAGAATCTCTGCTCCCGCATCTACCTTCTTCTTAAGTGCCTTTATCTCCTCTACTCTTCCGTCTGATTCCGGATGGCACTCCGGATAGCATGCTCCGAGAAGGCAGAAATCATACTTTGGTTTAAGGTATTCAATAAGATCGGATGAATATTTAAAATCATCCTTCTCCTGAATGTTAGGAGATCTGTCACCACGAAGTGCGAGGACATTTTCAATACCCTCAGCTTTCATCTCGGATGCGAAGCTGTCTATCTCCTCTTTGTTATAATGAAGACATGTCAGATGAACAACCGGCTCAACATGATATTCATTCTTTATCTTCTTAGCAAGCTCGATGGTACGATTGCGATTAACACTTCCGCCTGCACCAAAAGTCACACTGATAAAGTCCGGATTCAGCTCAGTCAGTACCTCAAGCGTCTCATCGATATTCTCCAGATCCGCATCTTTCTTCGGAGGGAATATCTCGAACGAAAGAGTTCTGTCCTTTTTCTTATATATATCTGTAATCTTCATAACTATAATATCCTATCTTATTACTCGCGAAACATACAAGTTTCATTGTCACCATTCACAGTGACTTTAATAATATGACAATTTAAATCAGATTTCAACTGTCATATTTTATGCTTCGCGGATTATGTTTGCTGCCTTAACCAGGTTTACCAGGCTTGCCTTTGTCTCTGTCTCGCCTCTTGTCTTGAGTCCACAGTCCGGATTAACCCAGAGTTTTTTGTCTTCTATCTTCTCGCGCATCTTTGTGAGCGCAGCAACTATCTCATCTACTGAAGGAACTCTAGGACTATGAATATCATAGACACCCGGTCCAACCTCTGTCTTGAAATTGTTTTCCTTCAGAGAATCAAGAATCTGAAGGTCAGATCTCGATGCCTCAAATGTAATAACGTCTGCATCCATTGCATCTATCGCAGGAATTATATCTGTAAATTCACTGTAGCACATATGTGTATGGATCTGAGTTTCAGGCTTAACACCGCTGTGAACAAGTCTGAAGGCAGGTATCGCCCAGTCAAGATACTCAGAGTACCAGTCAGATTTTCTGAGTGGAAGCTTCTCTCTCAGAGCTGCCTCATCAATCTGAATGATGTTGATTCCATTTGCCTCAAGGTCAAGAACCTCATCACGGATTGCAAGTGCAATCTGGAGTGTGCTTTCCTTGATGGAAATGTCCTCTCTAGGGAAGGACCAGTTAAGTATTGTAACAGGTCCTGTAAGCATTCCTTTTACCGGCTTATCAGTGCATGACTTTGCATACTTTGACCACTCAACTGTGATAGAATGTTTTCTGGAAACATCACCCCAGATGATCGGTGGCTTAACACATCTTGTGCCGTATGACTGAACCCAGGCCTTCTCTGTGAATACATAACCGGAAAGGTTCTCACCGAAGTACTCAACCAT
>JAFYHN010000071.1 GCA_017539165.1 Eubacterium sp. | reverse complement strand
CTTCTTCAATACCTGAAGGGTCTACATTACATGTCGAAGAGTATGCGGATAATGATAATGAGTATCTCAACAAGACAAAAGAGCTTTTGGAATGGGAAGAAAGTGACTTTAACGTTTATTCATTATTGGATGTTTATATCGAAGATAAAGACGGAAACAGAGTAATTCCGCACGATAAGGTTAAGATCAAAATTCAAACGATAGAACCCGAAGATAATGATGAAGAAATAGAAGAAATCATCGACCAGACTAAACTTGTTATTTTAGGCGAAGATAATGATAACGTAATTGTTAATAATCAGGGTGACAATGTCGTAGTTAAGGAAGATACCAACTTCTCGATTACTTTTAAAAACGAAAACGAAGAATCAGAAGCTTCTTTCCCGATTGTAGCTGTAGCTCAGGTAGTAAGGGAAAAGATTATAAAGGCTTCTGATGGCAACAATTACAGCATCAAAGTATCTTATGATGCTAACGCAGGAATCCCTTTAGATGCAGAATTAAGAGTAGAAGAGGTAAGCAGTGATGGATATCTGGAATACGGTTTGGATTCGCTTAACGTTCCTAATACCAGCGTCTCTTTTGCTTACGCATTTGATATTAGCATCGTTGATGCTTATGGAAATGAATGCGAACCTGAAGGCAGTGTAAAAGTAAGCATTGAATTATTAAACGAAGAATTCAATGATGATCTTAACATTGGTGTATTACATATTGCTGATGATAAGAGCGAACTTATAAATCATGAGATCAATGAAGGAACAGTAGAATTTGATACTAATGGATTCTCTGTTTATATGATCGTTGGATACAACACTGATTTCTATTATGTTGACTGCGAAGGGGAAACATGGAAGATCAGTGCAACATATAGTGCTGATTCAGATATTCCTGAAGATATACAGCTTGTAGTCCGTGAACTGGAATCAAATGAGTGTGAAGAATATCTTGATGATGCTGCAAGAGCTCTTGGTGTTTCTGATAACGAAGTTAAAATAGCTAAAGCATTCGATATTCATCTAGAAAAAGACGGTATTGAATATCACAATACTGAAGACGAATTTGAAGTAAAGATTCAGTTAAGCGATATAGATTTATCTGAAATGCAGATTCTTCATTTCAGTGATGATTCAAATGATGCAGAAATGGTAGAAGCAACTTCTGATGAAGATTCGTTGAGTTTTAAAACTGATGGATTCTCAGTTTATGCGATTGTTAAAACCACGATTGTTACTACGATAGAAGCAAGCGATGGCAATACATATAAGATTACGGCAGAATATGATTCTGATTCAGGTTTACCTGAAGATACAAGACTTGAAGTAATAGAGATCAGTTCAGATTCTGATGAATTTGAACAGTATATTGATGCTACTGCTGAAAAGTTGAATAAAAATGCTGAAGAATTCAAATTTGCAAAAGTATTTGATATCAGCATTGTTGATAATAATACAGGGAAAAAATATCATCCGAATGAAAACGTTAAGGTCAGCATTGAACTCTTAAAAGAAGAAATCGATGAAGAAGAGACTGAAGTCAGCGTTGTTCATTTTACTGATTCCTCAGATGCTGAGGATCTTTATGATTATGCAGAGATAATCAGCAATTCAATAGTAGATGGCAAAGTTGAATTTGAAAACGATGATTTCAGCGTATATGCAATTGTTTCATACACTGTTGATTTCCATTGGGGCGATTATACATACAGCATTGCAGGTGAAGACAGCATCCTTTTATCTGAACTACT
>JAFYHN010000070.1 GCA_017539165.1 Eubacterium sp. | reverse complement strand
TTTTGTGTGGTTAATGACGAATGAAAGAATAAAAAGTCCCTTCTGTTATGATTGAATTTGGACATCACATATACAGAAGGGAGGGAATTATTATTCCTGATTTTGATTTTATCACAACATTATTAAACATTAAGAGCGAGGATATTGAAGATCTCAAGGTATTTACCTGTAAGGACAGCGTTGCCTATCACATTACACTGAAGGGAAGAATGCCCGATTGTCCCTGTTGCGGAGGCAAAATGATCTCTAACGGCTATGGACGGATAAAGCCCATAAGCCATCCTACCCTTATTGATTCAGCCAGTAAGATTATGTATAAGCCGCACAGATATCTGTGCAAGGCCTGCAGAAAGACGATCACTCAGGACAATCCGTTCACCTTCGCCAGGTTTTCCTCAAGCTATTCCCTACTGAATGCGATCATGAACAGACTGGGCAATCTCAACTACACCCTGGATATGATCTCCAAGGAGCTTCATATCTCGCCTACCCAGATCAACAGATATCTGGATTCCTATATCACCATACACAGAGCGTCTTTACCGGAGTGTCTGGGTATTGATGAGATACACAATCCTGAAATGTCATATAAGGGTTCGGCCTATCTGTGCATCATGGTCGACAACGAGAAACGCTGCATAAACGACGTCTTGGGTTCCAGAAGCAAATACTATCTGGACAACTACTTCTATACCTACACAAAGGAAGAAAAGGACAAGGTGAAATATGTCTCCATCGATATGTGGCAATCATATAGGGATCTTGCCTACAAGCACTTCAGAAACTGCACTGTGGCCGTGGACCCCTTCCACGTAATCGAACATCTGTGCAAGGACTTCAGACAGGTCAGGATCAACATCATGAATCAGTGTGTATACAACTCCAACGCCTATTATCTTCTCAAGAAATGGAACTGGTTACTGGAGAAGGATATAAGAAAAGTTGATCTGGACAATGAACCGGAATACAACAGACGCTTTAAAATGAAGCTAAACAGAAAACAGATACTAAAGATGATTCTGGATCTGTCGCCCGTTTTAAATGAAGCCTATTATCTTAAGGAGAAGTATCGCTCCTTCAACAAGAATATGTCCTATGAAGAAGCCGTGGATAACTATGACACCTTAGTTAAGGAATTCGAGGATGCGGATATCAGAGAGTACTATGAATTCGTCAATATCCTTAAAAACTGGAAGACAGAGATACTCAATTCCTTCCTAAGACCTTACGATGAAAGAAAGCTGTCCAACGCATTTTGTGAAAACGTCAACGGCAAGATCGCTTCCTACCTGATGATTTCCAGAGGGATCACAAACTTTGAAAGATTCAGGAAAAGAGTTTTATTCGCCCTTAATCCCAGAATCTTCTATTCTCTTACCAACGTCTTGAAAAGCGATAAAAGAACAGGCAAGACAAGAGGCCAATACAGAAAGGTCAAAGAGTAATCACGCTTCTATCCATACAAAAAGGCAGATCGTACAGTACATGATGTCCACTATATATCTGCCTTTTATAAGTTAATAGTCACCCACGCATGAGTTTAGAGAAGAATTCTTAAAACCACGCACTAATTTAGACTATC
>JAFYHN010000069.1 GCA_017539165.1 Eubacterium sp. | reverse complement strand
TGATCCAGAGGTCATATGCAGCCTCATAATCATCTATTGTCATAAGTCTGTAATCAAGCATATCACTATCCCTTAATCAATTATCTTCAAAGATAATAATGACTATATAAATACCTCCGCCATCTGAATATCCTGCTCGGGAGTGCGCCCCCAACCCCCATCTTATCTTACATATCAAGGCTTTCCTCATTAAGAAGGAAATCGTACAGATTCATAACAAGGATTCCCTGATCATTTCTCCATACCGGGGTATTGGAATTAACCACTATTATCTTCTTAAAGGAATCTGATATCTTTACGAGCGATGCCTGCTCTTGATCCATCTTTTCCCGATCCGGCAGTGCGAAGGCTGACTGTATATAGTACCTCTTATTACCCTGATTTGCTACAAAGTCAACTTCCAACTGTGTTTTTTTGTTTCCATCATGTGACCGAACTTCTACTACACCTACATCTACATTATAGCCGCGATAGATCAGCTCATTATAAATGACATTTTCCATGATATGTGTCTCTTCATATTGTCTGAAACCCAGAAATGCATTCCTCAGACCCATATCCGAATAATAGTATTTCGACGGTGTACTAATGTACTTACGCCCTTTTATATCATATCTCTCTGCCTTCCGGACGATAAAGCTTTCCTGAAGATATACAAGATAATTTGCGATAGTGGGCATTGTAATCCCTTTTATCCCATTACTGTTAAAGGTATCTGATATCTTCTGAGCATTCGTTAGCGACCCGATGGCCGAAGCAAGAACCTTCATCAGTTCCTCCATCCCCTCACCATTACGGATACCATATCTTTCAGTTATATCCTTCACATAGATTTCCTTATTCAGTCTGTCCAGATAGGCAGTCTTTGCCCGGTCATCCTTTTCCATCAAGATGCGGGGCATTCCGCCATAATAGGTATAGTCTCTCCACGCCTCCATCTTGTCTCCATCGAAAGCAGGAACAAACTCGGAAAATGACAGCGGAGCAATATGCACTTCATCACCGCGCCCTCTGAATTCTGTCATGATGTCCGTTGAAAGGAATTTTGAATTACTGCCGGTCACATAAACATCTACGTTTTCCTTTCGTAACAAACCATTCAGGACACCGTACAATCTGATTGGAATGTCCGGATTCTTTATTTCCTCCCTGGTTATCGCATACTGTGCCTCATCTACGAACACATAATATTTCTGTTTCGGATCAGTCAGCTTGCCCTTTATATAATCATAGAGTTTTCCGGGATCCGTATATTCAGCATAATCATCATCATCCAATGGAATCGTGATGATATTATTCTCCGGCACACCGGACTGAACGAGATAATCATAGAACAAATGGAACAAAAGATATGTCTTTCCGCATCTTCTGATTCCCGTAACCACCTTTATCATTCCATTGTTCATCCGGCTGATTAGCCGCTCAAGGTATCGGTTTCTTTTGATTTCCATGTTGTCCTCCGAATCCGATTTAATGTATTTTAGATTTTTTCCGTTTTCGTCAATTTTCTAAAATAGATATACCATATTTTCGGCACTTGTGTCAATGCGCTATTTTAGTTTTTTGCCGTTTCAGGCTTTTTTCTAAAATAGTATCAACTTCTTCAGACTTACAACAGCGCCCTGATCTGCTTCAACAGCATATCCTGCTCCTTCGGATCTGTCTGCAGAGTCTCTGCCAGTTCTTCCCGGGTCCATCCAATCCTTATCCTCTGTGCCTTGATTCTCTGCCATCTACTGTATATCTGTTCATCTAAGAATTATCAATTTCTATAGCAAGCATCAGTAGCCTTTTAAATTAAAAGATAATCCATTCCTCACGTTAGTGAAGAAAACCGAAATCTTTCTGTTTTCCTATCAGGTAACATTCCAAAAAGTTTTTCTAACCAATCTTGATTGTTGAAATAATCGCGAACAATACAGTTATAATAATCAACGGAATAATTATAGCAACTATCAGCCTTTCAAGATTAAATAATATCAGTATTCCTAAAACAGTAAACATTATACTTAACAATAAGAATACTATTGCTGATTGACGATAATAAGGTTTCTTATCCATATGTTCTCTTTCGTATTCACTAGCATATAAGTATGCATTATTGAATAAAAAATCTTTTTCGTTGAAAGAAAAAATAGATATAATTCCGCAAGCAAAAGCACATATAAAAACTATAATAATTACGAATAATAATCCCGTTTCCATTTTTGCTCCTATGAAACTTAAAACAAAAAACCTATACCGCTACATAATTGAACCTATGTTCTGCTGTGAATGATCCAGCCGCTGTTCGAATCCTCTGCTTCTGCATATTCACCGTAATCTAGGATAGCCAGATCAGACATAGAGCTATCTATTTTTAATATATCTGCCAATGAAACTATCTTTGCATCATCTTCTTTATGTATGCAACCGCATAGAAATTGCCAATACCCGTCTTCATCATGCGAGACATAAAGAATTGGTTTCTGTTCATTTAAAACATGACAACAGGTAAAACAGGCTGTATCCGGAGAATCTGAAAACGGAAAATTAAGTGTCATGATATTCACTCCTCAAAAATCCAAAGTCAACTTACGAGATATGTTAGTGAGAAAAACCGAAATCTTCCACCTCTACAAACTTGAATTTGTCTAAGAACTCAACACTCTCGCATTTGTTCATGACTTTTTTCCTTCAAGGCATCAGTAATAATTTTTGTAGCCTCATCATATACTTCCAAGTTTTTATATCCTTTAGTAAGAGCAATGTCTAATCCAAAAGCATCTGATTTAAGTTGATATTTTGTGTAATTACGGTAGTCTATCCTAGCTACTTCTTTTTCTCCGTGATAAATAATACATGGAACTATAGGACCAAATCCATAATCACAAAGACAGCCCACATAAGAATTGCATTTTGGACATATATAAATCTCATTTGCAGTAGTAGGCGCTGAATATGAATAGCCACATTTTTTACATTCTAATTGATGCATTTTACCCCCTCAAACTCCGATTTGAAAGATTTTCGCCTTTTCCTATCTTTGCTATAGTTCTAGTAGAAAGTCCAAGCTGCATAGAAAGCTCGGTCTTTCCGATTCCATGCGCAATGATAAGTCCACCCGTGATAAGGAATATCAAAACCCACGCCCCCGCCAGAATTACCAGTTTAAATACATAGTGAAATACTTTCTTAAAGGGGTCAGGCTCCACCGTGTAAACCTTATTTCCATTTATTCTTTTAGTACCTTGACCATCCTCATACGATTTCCCTGATCCTCATTATCCAAATAACCAAGCTTTCTATACAGTTCATGCGCTCTCTCATTTGTTTTTTCTACATGAAACACTATCGCTGAAATACCTATATCTTTTGAATAGTCCTCCGCCATGCTTATGAGTTCCGTGCCTATGCCTTTGTCACGGTACTTTTTCGTCACAGACAGATCATCCAAATAAACATACTCGTCTTCTCTATGCACTTCTATTGAGAGATATGCCACAACTTCTTTATCAAGTTCTGCAACATATATAAGATCTTCGTTTCCGGAAAAAAACTTATCGAGATAACCGGTTTCATATCCTTCCACATCATTTGTGTTATAGATAGTCCTGAGCATTTCGATAAATAATTCTGCTATCTTTGGGGAATCAGATAATTCTGCTTTTCTATATACAAATTCCATGATTTCACCGTTCCATTAAATTCAAAGTAAAAAGCTTAAAGTTCCTTTTTCATATAACCGCATGTGAATGGGAAAAAGTCAAATTTATGAGTTCCAACATGTACTGCCCCTGCTTTTTCATACCATTCACGCAGCCTGACATTTTCCTCAACAATACCAATATTCATCACATTGCAACCAAGCTCTTTCGCCATACTAAAAGCATGGTCTATCAGCTTTTTCCCTATACCTTTATGGCGATAATCCGGTAAGACCGCAACATTATTCAATTCACACTCGTTATTTTCCTGAATCAGTAAAGAATAATACCCGCAAAGAACTCCATCATCCTCAAAGACATACATGGGGCGATGTTCTCCATCCATATGCCACATTAATCTCTCTTCGGTTGTTGCAAATGCAGTAAATCTCGGTGCATTCTCTTCCGTAAATCCAAATTCATCTGCCACGGTCAAAAATGCCTTCTTTATAAGGCTTACACATTCCGGAATTTCTTCCCTTTTTACTTCTCTGATCATTTGTTTCCTACTCCTATATTTTTAAAGATATCTGTCGCATACTATACCTCTATAGGCTTCCTGCCATGCAGTACAGTGGACATATCCTCTTCCGCACAACTCCTCATCAGTTTCAGCTGATTGCTTCCTCGTTCATTTAATGTATCTCCTTGATATATGTTGGTAATATTATCGAACAAGGAAATATTTTTACTACGTTACACTGTCAGCTCTTGCGTACAAAGTTTTTCTCATAACTTCTTAAAATCTTTTAAACCATCATAATCAGATACATTTTCCAGGGCTCGTTTATAAAACTTTGTCCGAGTGACAACAATATAAAACAATACATCAATCACAATCTCCACAGGAACCACCACCACGCTATAAGTCTCACTAAAAGGATAAATCATTGCTCCAGTAAGAATAATATTCTTAAACAAATGCAAAAAGAATATCGCAAATACTCTTCTGTTAGCAATAATGTATATTGTTGTATATACCAAAGCAGCACTCATGCAGCTTATAACAAAAGACAATCCCAAAATCGGATTTATCAAAAACCAATCATGCTGAATCTGTGAAGGATAAAAATATAAAGGGAAATGCCAAATTCCCCAGATAAAGCCTATGAATAAAGACATCCGCAGTAGTTTCTCTTTATGAAACAAACGATCTGTCAGAAAACCACGCCATCCGAACTCCTCCGAAAATGGTCCGGATATTATTCCCCAAAACAAGAAGTAAAAGAAATACAGTGGATTTTTAGCAATCAACTTCAACCCTTCAAATCCCAAGGCTTCTGCGCCAATTCCCTTTGAAATCAGCTGTGTGACCGCCACTTCAACCCATACCAGGCCAAGCGAAATTATAATTGCCACAATACACTCTTTATTTGGAACAAAACATCTTTTTAAGAAATCCCTTACACCTTCTTTTGTATAATATATGAAAACAAAAATTACACCAACCAGAGTCGGCATAACTCCACCGATTCCAAAAAAGATTGACGAATAATCAAAAGATGAAATCGACGTATTTTCCACATCCATTCCAATTATAATCGGCATAAACTGGCAAAGCCATGTAAGTAATACCGTAATTATCAAATAAAGTATAGTGATCTTTCTTTTATCAATCCGCATCTGTTCCATTCCTCCAACTTTCTTTTATGTTGAAATTTACATATTTACATAAATAGGATAAAATATAAGCATAATAGTTTTAGGGAGATTACTCATGTACAGAAAGACTGTTGTAAAAAAAATTATAATAGTCATTTCCGTAATCGCCGTACTTACTGCGGTGTACTTTCTTTTGGTGCGTCCTTACAAAAAAAATGTCGCTCATAGCACACATGAACGAATCAATTCTTACATTAACAACGATCTAAGTTACGAAGAAGATTCCTATGATAAATATATCAATGAAATGACTCAACTATTGGACCTCCCATATATAACTGACTATGACAAGGGACATCTTTATGAGCGCATCGCTCAAATCTATAAATTCAAAGAAGACACATTAAGTTTCTACCATACTCTTGGTAATGCACTCTACTATCTTAACAAATCTGAAGACAAATCGATAGCCGTTAATATATACGAAGACATAGCCAACTACTATCTGACAGACTGTAATATCGAACAAGCGAAAATATACACAGATAAAGCATCTGAGATCTGCCCACTAGAAGATATACAGGATCCTCAGGTTAAGTCCTATGCCTACAGAATGCAGGCTATACTACTGATAAACGACGAAAATCTGAATGACGCCAAACAAATGATTGACACTTCGTCCTCAATTCTTTCCCAGAATACAGACGCTATATGGCATGACTCCTATGTTGCAATCAACGATATGGTTTATGCTTCTCTTGCTTATGAGAATGGTAACTATGATGACGCCACCTCTATTCTTGATAAACATAAGGACAGTGAATTCTTCTCATCTACTATTTATGCTGATATTATCACACGTGACTTTGTTTTGCCATATTATGATGTTGCTTGTAAGCTAGCCGCCCATCAAGGTGATGAAAAAGGTCTTATGAACTACCTTACAGAATATAGAACAGCCAGCAGCAAATTCGGTTACTTAAAACAGGAGCAGAAAATTCTTACCGAAATATCTGAAGGCGGTTATACTCTTTCTGAAACTACACATTCTGAAATAAATGATCGCATCCTTGAAAATTATAATACTATCGTTAATAAGCTGAGTAATGATTATGCAGCCCTTATTAGTGAGCCTTTAGAAAATGGAATCAATGAACAAGCTGAACTTAATGCCTCACTTGAAGAAGCCCGTCGTAAAAACAGACTTCATCTCTTAGATGTAATAATTGCTGTCACGCTCCTTTCAATAATTATCATAATTATCTCATACAGTTTACGGGACCCTCTTACTGGCGTTGGCAACAGAAGAAAGCTGAGATACTATATCTTACCAGGATTATTTTATCCAAAGAATGTTTCTTTTATCATGATGGATATAGATAACTTCAAACGAGTCAATGATACTTATGGTCACGATAAAGGTGACGTAGTATTGAAGCGCCTTGGTGCCCTTCTTAAACTGATGCACAACAGCAAAAACAGATGTTTTCGCTATGGTGGTGAAGAATTCGTCATGATAGTCTACGATAGCGATCCTTCGATGGCCCTACGAATTGCTGAAAATATCCGGCGTGATTTCGAGTGGCAAAAATGGGACTTTATGGATGGGGTAACAATAAGTCTCGGCGTTTCATCGGGCCGTCTATCTCAGGCCACTTTGGTTGAGGCTGATAAAAACCTCTACTATTCCAAAGATCACGGAAAGAACGCCGTGACATATACCATCGACGGCGTCCCTACTATTATTTCTTCTTGATTGGAATCCACAACTCTCGTTTGCGGAAATTTGTCTAGTTATTTAAAAATCTCTATACTAGTTCTACTTTGAACAATAGATCTGAATAGCTTTATCAACGAATTCACCGGTTCCTTCTCCGCCGGCAGCATCTATATTTGCATTCATTTCTCCTGGTGCACTATAAGCTTTTCCAAGGCTGGAAAGAATTTCATTTGTGCAGGTATACATTTTTTCTGTGATGTAATCCTGCAATTTCTTCACCTGTTTCTGAACCGCTTCAGATCCAGGCTCCATATCCTTCATTCCACCGAATTCTGTAAATATCTTCATCATATCTTTTGCTATATTTGCATTATCTTCTGATGTCCTGCCTTTACTCTTCTCTTCATATTCTTTATAAGCATCTGTATCGCCCCAGGACTCTTTTGCCTTAGCAGCATATTCTTCTATCTTCTTAGTATCAAATGCTGAAAAATCCATTATTTTATCAACTCCTATCTTTTTTATTCCACGCGCCAGATTAAGTAGATTCTCTAAACGTTCCATCTTAAGTGTCAGGAGTTCGATCTGCTGTTCCAGAGCCTTATCCTTATCAAACTTAGGACTATCTATAATCTTCTTAATATCTTTAAGAGGAAACTCTAATTCTCTAAATAGCAGTATCAGCTGCAGTCTTTCTATTGCTGTATCGTCATACAGTCTGTACCCTGATTCAGTATAGTCCGACGGTTTCAGTAACCCTATACTATCATAATACTGAAGAGTGCGTATACTCACTCCTGAAATTCTGCTTACCTCATGTACTGTCATCATTTTCAGATTCCTCCTTGTCACGTGTTGATGTAATCATAAACTATTACGCAACGTAAGAGTCAACAACTTTTTTCTAAAATATTTCTACAACAATCTGGAAAGTCTGTTAATTCCCTCTATTATGGTCTTCTCATCACAATTTGTATAATTGAGTCTCATCGTATTTGCCGCTCTTCCATCTATATAAAATGGATTTCCCGGAACGAATACAACATTCTCTTTCCGTGCCTTCTCAAAAAGATCAAGCGCTATCATACCTTCAGGAAGTGTTACCCAGATAAACATCCCTCCTTCTGGTCTGGTAAATGATACACTCTCCGGAAAGGAATCTTCCATAGCCTTTATCATAGCATTGCTCTGATTCCTGTAAAGCTCTCTTATCTTCAATATATGTTTCTGAACATCATTATTCGTCATATAATCCCAAAGAATATACTGAGAAAAAACATTTGAATGAAGGTCTGCCGCTTCCTTTGCTGTGTTTATTCTAAGTCGAAGCTCCGGATTCCGGATTACCATAAAACCGCTCCTCATTCCCGGAGTAACTGTCTTGGAAAATGTACCAAGAAGAATACTTCCTTCAAACTCATTCCTGCTGATATATCCATATGGATTACCATCAAACTTAAGGTCTCCATAAGGGTCGTCCTCTACCAGAATGCAGTTATACTTCCTCGTTAATCTATGAAGAGTTTCTCTCTTCTCCTTCGAATATGTGAGCCCGCTAGGATTCTGAAAGTTCGGAACCGTATAAATAAACTTCACGTTTGATTCTTTCAGCTTTGCTTCAAGCTTATTCATATCCATGCCATCTCTTTCCAGTGTAATAGCACACATATCAGGTCTATACTGACTGAAGGCCTGAATAGCTCCCAGATATGACGGTTCTTCCAGAACAACAGAATCTCCCGGATTGATAAGAACCTTTCCAATAAGATCCAGCGCCTGCTGAGAACCTGTTGTTACTATTATTTCATCAGGAGTAACATCCATCCCCTGCGAATTATTTAAGTGTTCAGCAATATATTCTCTCAGCTCCCTGAGTCCCGCTGTCATAGAATATTGGAATACCTTGCTTCCATATTTATCAATTACTCTATTAGTAGACTTCTTAATCTCTTCCTTAGGAAATGAGATAGGGTTCGGAAGTCCTCCAGCAAAGGATATGATCTCACTATTTTCGGTTGTCTTAAGAATTGCCCGGATAAATGATGCCGGTGTGGATAAGCTTAATTCGGATATTTTCTCTTCAAACATATTTCTACCTCTCTTTAAATACTCCTTCAGATTTTCTTTATCTCAATCTTTTGAATAATCTATCATTGCAAAAATGTGAATACAATATTAAAATTGTCTTCAAGACAATTCTTTAAGGAGGCACCATGCCAGTTAATTCATTTGAAAATTTTCCCATGAGCTGGAAACCAGTATTAGATAAGAACAGCGAAACTCCACTTTATATAGCTCTTGCGGACACATTAAAAGCTGATATTCTGGAAGGTCGTCTGACACCCGGAACAAAACTACCTCCTCAGCGAGAACTGGCTGATTATCTGGATATACATCTCAGCACCATCACCCGAGCATTTAAACTATGCGAGCAAAGAGGACTTCTATGCAGTGTTGTCGGAAGGGGAACATTTGTCGCATCTGATGCCGCAGCTCAGGGAATGCTCACTATTCACGAATCAAGCGAAAAGACAATAGAAATGGGGGCTATTCTCCCAAATCCTGATATAGAAGAAATCGTAACTGATTATCTGAAAGAAATGATAACCGAACCTGACTTTTACAAGCTGATGCAATATGCTCCTGTAAATTACGACGAGCTTCAGATAAAAGCAGCTGTCAGATGGTTTAATTACTATGGATTAAAAACGAGTAAAGAAAACGTTCTTTTTTCATCCGGAAGTCAGAACGCTATTTTTAGTATTCTTTCTGCGCTCTTTTCTCCTGGAGATAAGATCGCAACCACATTCGTAACATACCCAGGACTTAAGGTAGCTGCGAACTCACTCGGCATCCAGGTTATCCCACTTCCAATGTATGATAACGCTATTACTGCTAAGTCACTGGAATATGTAGTTAAGAATCATGATGTAAAAGGCTTCTATCTGATACCGGACTTTAACAATCCTTCCGGAGAACTGATGAATGTTGATACAAGACGAGAAATTGCAGACTATATAAATAAAAGAAAACTGCCCCTTATTGAAGACAGTATATATTCTCTGTTTATGTCAGAGCCGCTCCCTCCTATCTCATCCTTCACTCCGGATTATGGAATAATGATAGGAAGCGTATCCAAGATACTGTCGCCAGGACTCCGCCTTGCTCTAATACACGTTCCGGAAAAATATTATGCAGAGGTTTCAAGTACACTATATTCGATAGTGATCACACCTCCGGCTCTTATGATGCAACTTTTTACAAGAATAATAAATCTGGGTAAAATTGATAAGATACGCGAACTGCGCATAAAAGAAGTTAAAGAGAGAAATAAACTTTTCGATAAAATATGTTCCGGACTTAAATTCTCCGGAAATAGCAACTGCCCAATCAGATGGACATTTCTTCCTGATGGAGTAGACATCTCTCCATCAACAGTGGAAAAAGATCTCTTTGAAAAAGGAATACAGATATACTCCGCCGAGAGATTCGTTGTTGGAAACAGTGATATCCCTCAGGCGATCCGTATATCTCTTATTTCAGAACATAATTCTGATTTATATATATCAGGATTAAAAAAGATTAATGAATATTTTAATTCACTTTATTGATTGGAATCCATAGCTTTAATCTTTTTCTATATTCCTTTTACACCTGCACATTTCTCGATATTGTCAATAGTGCCGTCTTCATTATAGTTAAACTCGGCTACACATACACATCTCTGGAACAGATTTCCACCTTCTAGTTCGTCTGTGTGATAGAACAGATAGGAATGTCCCTTAAAATCGCATATTCCCGGATGGTTAGTAAAACAAGGACCTTCTTCCATAAGAACGCCTCTATACTCCCAAGGGCCTGTTGCATTTTCTGAAGTCGAATATCCAAAGTGTTCATTTCTATTCTCTCCCTCAGCAAAAGCAGCATAAACCATGTAGTATAATCCATTTCTCTTATAGAACCATGGTCCCTCACCATATGTTGTTCCTGTCATATGACTTCCTTTTCCAAAAGATTCAACAGTCATCGGAACCTTTACGATACCGACACTCTCATCATAAGAGATCATATCCTCATTCAAAAGAACATAGCGAAGTTCCGGATTACCAAAATAAAGATATGCCTGACCATCATCATCGATGAATACAGTTGGATCGATATCATTCCAGTCTCCCTCATCTATTAACGGATATCCAAGATCCTTGAACGGTCCTGTCGGACTATCTGATACTCCAACTCCGATTGCCATCCCACCATCTTTTTTGTGAATAGGACAATACAGATAAAACTTTCCATTACGTTCTATGCATTGTGGTGCCCAGGCACGGTCTTCTGCCCAGCTTACATCATCAAGAGAAAAGATTTTTCCATGATCAGTCCAGTTAACCATATCCTTTGTGGAATAGCATCTCCAGTCATACATTGTATAAAAATCATTTTCCAGTTCATCCTCATCATGAGTAACATACAGATACAGCGTATCTCCATATACCATTGGTGCTGGATCTGCAGTATAGATTGAAGTAATGATTGGATTCTTTCCCATTTTTTCTGTCATTTTTGTAGTTCCTTTCTATATATATGTCACATAAAATGTGTTTTTGACATGTACTTGCTTTTTATTTTCTTGCAAAACTATCTACCATCTCTTGAAGTTCAACATAGCGATCCATCTTGCGTTCTATCTCTGCATCGACTTCCTCTTTCTCCTTACTTAGTTCCATAAGTTTAAGATAATCAGTAGTCGTCTCGACCATAAGCTTTTCCAGCTCAGCACTTCGCTCTTCTAACTTCTCGATATCTTCTTCTATGTTATCATATTCCTTCTGCTCATTATAAGACAGTTTCGTCTTCTCTCTCGGAGCACGGTACTTTCCTTTCTTCTTTTCTGATTCTTCAGAATCCTTAGTCAGATTACCCTTTGAGCCACTTGAATCAGGAATCTCAAGTGCCTGCTTATGTATCAGATAATCCGAATAACCACCTTCACTCTGGAATAAAGTGCCATCCTTTTCAAATGCAAATATTCTCGTCACTACTCTATCAAGGAAATATCTGTCATGCGACACAGTGATGATTATTCCTGCAAAACTGTCCAGATAATCTTCCAGGATCCTGAGTGTCTGAATATCCAGATCATTAGTAGGCTCATCGAGTATTATCACATTGGGCGCAGTCATAAGAACCTTCAGAAGATAGAGTCTTCTCTTTTCTCCTCCCGAAAGCTTCCCAATAGGTGCATACTGCATATCCGGCGTAAAAAGAAATCTCTCACACATTGCTGATGCCGAAACCAATCCATCCTTAGTTCTGATATATTCTGCAGTATCTTTTATATAATCGATTACTCTCGCAGATTCATCCAGGGCCTCATTCTCCTGACTGAAATAACCTATCTGTATAGTCTGTCCAACCTCGACCGAACCCGAATCCGGTTTAAGAGCTCCGATAATTACTTTAATGAGAGTCGATTTTCCACATCCGTTAGGTCCGATGATTCCTATTCTATCCAGTTTATTAAACGTATAGGAGAAATCGTGGAAGAGACATTTATCTTCGTATCTTTTGGAAATGTTATCCAAAATAATAGTCTTGTTACCCATTCTTGATGGCAGGGAACTTAGTTCAACCTGACGTTCCTCTTCCGGACGCTGCCTGTCCCTAAGTGCTTCAAATCTTGCAATATGAGCTTTTTGCTTCGTAGACCTGGCTCTTGCCCCTCTCAATATCCAGGCAAGATCTTTTTTATAAAGTGTAGCTGCCTTCCTCTCAGCAGCCATCTCATAATCCAGTCTCTGTTGCTTTAACTCCAGAAATCCAGAATAATTGGATTCATATCTGTAAGCTTTTCCCTTATCTATCTCAAGAATCTGATTAGTTACCTCATCAAGAAAATACCTGTCATGCGTTACCATTAGAATAGCTCCACGATATTTCTTCAGATAATCCTCAAGCCATTCTATCATTTCCGAATCAAGGTGGTTCGTCGGCTCATCCAGTATCAAGAGATCCGATGGTGTCATAATTGCAGAAACGAGCGCCGCCCTTTTCTTCTGTCCTCCTGACAGGATAGCTGGATTACATTCCGGATCTTCAATACCGAACTTGGCAAGATTCGCCTTAATCTCACCCATCTTGTCCCAATGATCACCTCCGGCATATATTGCATCAGTTATGTTCTCCAGAAGTGTTTTATTCATATCAAAAGCCGGATTTTGTGGAAGATAAGAAACTCTTAGCGAATTTCCCATGACAACTTTCCCTTTGTCCGGAGATACTACTCCGGCAACAATTCCAAGAAGCGTTGATTTACCCGTTCCATTAGTTCCAACCACACCGATCTTATCCGTGTCATTAATGCCTACAGACACATCATCCAGAACAGCCCTTTCCATATATGTTTTTGACACATTTTCTACATTTAACAAGTTCATCAGTTTATTATATTCCTATTACATACTATTATCTCTTTTGCATATGACACATATATGGATGTCATAAGTGATCCTCATGCAGCATACGAATTATAACAGAAATAATACTAAAAGGCTATTCAGAGATTTCTCTCTCCAAATAGCCTTTTTTATTCCTACGACTCATCCCAACAATCGCTCAGTTTCTTTAGAATCTTTTTATCTCCGCCGGATACCTTGGAGAACAGCTTCATGAAAGACTCACCGATTCCCTCAACAGCACTTTCTCCTATCGCATCAATGGCATTGAATGTTTCCTTGTCAGAATAATAAAACTTAATACTTTTAGCTACATCTCTCATCATTCCATCTTCGTCATACTTTCGTGCCAAAGCCTTTCCAGTCTCTACACATTTCTTCATATCTTTATCCATTCCAAGACAGGCGTTTATGTATGCTTTCAATATATAAAATAGCGCTTCCAGCTTTGTAAAATATCCTGTATCAGCCGTCTCAAATCTTCGCATCACATCTATGTTAACATCAGCAAGCTCCAATGCAGCTTCCTTGTCTTTTTTCTTACCTGTTCTGGATAGCGCAAATAACATAAACATTGAAGAATTTATCACATTCGCCAGATGATTTATCAGTCCGGATGTACTGTATTCCAGTGCCTGCTTCACATCATTATTTTCTAGACATACAAGCGATATTACAGTGTCATTGACTCCACCAAAATTTATCTTCTTGAACATTTCCAGAGCAACTGTCTCATCGATCAACGTATAATTCGAAGCAATAAATGTATCAATAAGATAATCATTTATACACGGATTTTTATTTTGACTGATATTATCCTTAGCTCTCTCAAAAAGCTCCACCGATACTTTTGCTGCCTCTACATCCTGATATTCAATAGATTTCGTGTAATACATCATTGCTGCCGCAAAAATAACAGAAAAATCATTCGGATATCGAAGCAATGCATCCCGGGATAACACTTCAGCCTCTTCATAGTTATGTTCGTCAGCAAGGGAAGTAATATTCTCAACAATATTCTCGATCTTTTTTGATGCCATATCATATCCAAGAAGCACATCAACCGAGATATCGAATAAGTCAGCCAGCTCCATCAGGACCATCAGATCCGGAGCATTATTTCCATTTTCCCATTTGGAAACCGCCCCCACGGTAACACCCAGCGCTTCTGCCAGCTTTTCCTGAGTCAGCGCTTTTTCTTTTCTATATTTTTTTATATTTTCAGGCAATCTTAACTTCATTTACTTTTCCTTCCTGTACTTCAAGCTGTGGGCTCACCACCGCCAGAATAATAAAGAATATTATCGTCGTCAGTCCTCCGATTCTTATCAACGTTGCAGTATGAATCCTAAGCTCAGCCCAGCTTACCAGCATAGATCCGAGTGGCATAGCAGCCGTGGCAAATGACACAAAAACTGCCGATGAACGGGCGAGATATCTTTGATCAACACTTCCTATAAACCTGATATTTACTACTCCGTTAATGATAGCCGCAGAAAATGTCATCAGCGCAAAACAGAAAACAACATATCCATATTTAAGCACAGTCAGACTACCGAACATACTTCCAAGTGGAAGAATCAGCACTCCCAGTCCAAGAAGAATCCCGAAAGATATTATGGTTTTCTTCACACTAAAATGTCTGTCTATTAACGGAATTACAGCCGAACCTAAAATTGAACCAAAAGACAAAGTCATCCCGATCACACTCAGAAGTTCGCTTCCCATATGATAACATTCACTGACAAGTGGAGCCTGTAGTGCATTTATCGGCACTAAAAACAGATTGAGCATTACTCCAACCAGACAGTAGTTCACTATCACTCGCTGACTTCTGATATATCGTAAACCTTCCTTCATTGTAGCAAGATATGACTCTGACTTTGATCCTTCAACAGAATCTGATGAGTTTTCTTCCTCTATCTGTTCATTTGCTCGTATCGTAAAGATTATCAACGCTGCGCCAAAGAAAGTAACTATATCTATGATCATTGCGGTAAATATGCCCGCTTTTGCTATGATCACACCTGCCGCTCCAGTTCCCACCAGAGTAACTGCATTCGACAAAGTAGCATTAAGACTGAGCGCATATGTAAGATGTTCTTTCTTGATCACCTTTGGTATAAAGGCTGTTCCTGAAGGCATGTTAAATGCCTCAATAGAAGTAACAACCACCGTAAATGCAGCCATCAGCCAGCCAGTCGTTCTTCCTGACAGATATATAATCAAGAATCCCAACAGCACAATGCCTCTAAGAATATGTGTAAATACCATTACCTTTCTCTTATCCAGCTTCTCAACTGCTGCTCCGGCAAAAGGCTGGATAACAACATTCGGAAGTATATTAAGTCCAAATATGATAGCAGACCACGCCCCGCTCTGAGTCACCTGATACACCAGCCAGGTAAATGCAATCGCATCAACCGAATCACCAAATCTATTTATGATTGTAGATAGCAGCAACTTCCTGTATCCTGATTCCTTTAAGACTTCTTTATAACTTATTTTTTCATTAGCCATAAACCTTGTCCTCCTTTCAGACAGATTTTCTGTTTATGGCTATATCATATATTTAATCATCCATGATTTTAACACAGCATATGTACAATTGCGATATATTTTATTTTCCATTTTGGAAAGTTTGCTTATATTCGAATTTACTTCTTTAACTCCAAAATTATCTTTTGTGAATAAGAACATTTTATGATATACTCTTCATACAGGATGGTATCATATGATCATTTGAGGGGTTGCCATGGATAATTCTTTTCAGATTGTAGCATGTCTGGGTACTAATATACTTGGATTTATGCTTATGATTACCTTGCTTCTCAGCAGAGGTTGGAGGATTCAGACCAAGAACTCTGAGAGTAAGATTCTTCTTGTTATGATATTTGCCATCATAGTCGGATGCATCGTTGATCCGATTGCTTTTCTATGGGATGGAAAACCAGGTACATTTAACAGATTTATTGTTTATATTACCAATACAATTCTTTTCACTCTCAATGTCGTTGTCGGTCCGGGATATATCTTCCTTATCGGCAATCATATCAATGAAAAGTTTTCCAATATAAAAAAATCAGTTATATTTACTCTGTGTGCAACAGAGCTTCTTTTGCTGGTGATCAATTTCTTTATACCTCTGGTTTTCACGGTGGATGAAACAAACACATATCATCGTTCATCCCTTTACTTTATATATATGGTTATAGAGATAGGCCTTCTCTTATATGGTCTTGTCATCTATCTTATAGCCAGGTTCAAGGGACGTCTCCTTCCATTCTTCCCGGCATGGCAGTTCTTTATCCCTATTGCCGTTGGAATGATCATGCAGGGGTTCTTCTATGGTGTTTCTCTTATCTGGCCAAGTGTAGGAATAGCTATATGTGGTATGGCCATAAGCTTACAAAATGAAAGTATATTCCTGGACAAGCTTACTGGTGTGTACAATCGATTCTACCTGGATGAAGTCCGTAAGATGCTCACTAACCGTAAAGGCGGAGTAATCGCCGCACTTATGATGGACATGAATGGTTTTAAGGAGATAAATGACCTCTACTCTCACTCAGAGGGTGATCTTGCTCTTATAGATATGGCCAGAATTCTGACAAAAGTAGTACAGAACAAGGGAGTGGTCGTTAGATTCGCAGGTGACGAATTTATTCTTCTTCTCGATACATCCAGGAAAGAAGCTATAGAAGATTATAGAAAAAAGATACATGCTACTATCGATGAATATAACAACTCATCCGGTAAGCCATATAAACTTGCCGTAGCAGTCGGCGGTGATATATTCGACCTTCAGAAGGAATCTCTGTCGGATATAATGAATAGTATCGATCAGCTTATGTATGAGGATAAGAAAGTCTACTACAAGACTCATCCTAAGAAACGCTGATTGTATATATACATTTTCAAATAAATGTGAAGGGGAAAGATTATGAAAACAAAAAAACTTCAAATGCTACTTTTAATGTTTCTTTGCCTAGTGCTTATGTCAGGTTGTATGAGATACAGCACAACTATCGACATTAAGAAAAACGGCAAAGCGGACATAACAATGACACTGGCCATCATGGATGCAACCGGAAGCAGCTCTACAGATGATGCAGAGGAAGAAGAGTCCGAAGAGATGAAGAACCTCCGCGAAAAAGGATGGGAATGTGAATCATACAACCTCGATGGCTATACCGGATATAAATGTACAAAGAAAGATGTTGATCTGGATAGGATTTCAAAGGAAATCCAGGATTCCGAATCAAAAGATGCAGATCTTAATGCCGATGAATTCAAGGTTTCAAAGAAAGGTTCCAAATATATTATAGACTGGTCAATCTTCAATGAAGAGAATACAGATGAGATGGCACAATATAAAGATGGTTTTACCACCTACGGCGGATATGTAAATATTGTGATCAATCTTCCGTACAAACCATCAAACCACAACGCAACTTCTGTATCAAAAGACGGCAAATCTTTAACATGGGATCTTCTCGAGATGGACAGAACTCAACCGATTCATGTTGAGTTTTCACTTATCAACTGGCCGCTTATTATCTGTCTTATCTTACTGATCGTTATAATAATTGCAGTATTTATCGTATTAATGAATAGACAAAAGCTTGCCCTGGGAAATATAGGTGGCCAACCTCAAGGACCTGGATTCCCACAGGGCTATCCTCAGCAGCCGGGATATGGAGTCCCGCAGGGACAGGGTTATGCTAATCCACAAGGTTACGGCGCTCCTCAGGGACAAGGGTATGCTAATCCACAAGGTTACGGTGTTCCTCAGAGTCAGGGGTATAATAATCCGCAGCCTCAGGGCTATCAACAAGGATATCCTCAACAGCAGCCACAACAGGGATATCCTCAACAGCCGATACCACCACAGAATCAGCCAAATGATCCCGGAAATCCGATGAATCAATAGATGCTAAAACTGATTCTTTAGCTATTAAATACTTTATATATCTCATCCTCTTCATACATCGTAAGTGATCTATTCGTATGATTTCGTTCTGATTGTACGAGTCTTTCTTTTGATGCAGTAAGCTCGCCAGCCACTTTGCAATCCGAATAATTCGGAATATTCTCACTATCACCTCTGAAAACTGCAACAAGTCCACCGGTCCCAAGCAGTTTATACGGATTCAGATTCCAGAATTCACATACTTCTATAGTAGACTGTTTGATCGGAATATCCTCATGTCTGACTGTTATCCCACATCCACTGTATTCCGATACCTCAAGTAGTGTTCTGTAAATACCACCAAAACTTACATCATGAAGATATATTGCTCCATTCTTGATCATATCCACAGCAATATTCTCAATATACAGCTCATCAGGATTCCCCGGAATATATCTGTCCATATAATCTTCAGAAAATCTTGAACGCATTTCTTCTCTTCTCTTTTCTGTGATAAGAGATGCGCCATACTCTCCTGCATTTCCAATTATCACTATCTTATCACCGGCCTTTGGTTTTTCACTAAGCTGTTCCAATGTCTTAGAATCCACTCGACCGTAAGCAGTTATCGTAAAACTGAATGAACTGCCCTCTCTGTCACAGACAGTATTTCCACCGGCTATCCTAATACCCCGCTTCTTGGTCAGTGAAGCGATCGATATCATTTCCTTCCGAACAAAATCTTCTGGCAGCTCATTTCCATAGCCGATATTTATCGCAATGCTTTCACATACTGCACCACTAAGAGCCAGATTATTGACCGCTCTGATAAATGCCATCTCCCCAGATAATCCCGAAAAACCAATTGCTGATATCAGGCACACTTCACCAAACCTATCCACAACCTCGTAGTCTCTTCCGACCTCAGGATAAAACATATCCTTATGTGATATATGCTTCAACACAGTATTCTTAATAAATCTGGTTCCCGATGTACCTCCGGACATATCAGAGCTCCTTTCATTTTTTATATTCAACTAGTTTTAAAAAGGACAAAGCCGAGGAAGCTTTGCCCATATTTTTCTTATTTGCAATAATGTGCAATAAAGAAATCCAGATGTCTTTCTATTCTATCAAGTACTTCAGCCTCTCTATCAGGCTCTCTATCGCATAACTGAATAAGTAATGAAGTAGGTGCAAACAGCTCCAGCGCAAGATCCTTAGGATCGCATTTCTCGACAATTCCGTCTTCCATCATTCCGGCAAGGATTCCGACGAAAAGATTCTCGAGATTTGTAAACTGATGAAGCGTTGTCTGCTTGCTCATGCTATCATTTCTGAACTGTTCTATCGTAGACATTTTTCTGAGCTTTTTAACTCTGTCATCACTGATAGTAAACTTGATCTGACGCATGCTATACTCTTTAAGTTCCTGACCATTCTTAAACTTATTCTCTGTCGGTCCTTCAAAATCCATATTCTTCTTATATGAAATGTCTGTCAATCTGGTCAGCTCTTCAAATAATGCCTCTTTTCCTTTAAAATACTTGTAAATGTTTGGCCCCTTAATTCCAATAGATTCTGCAATCTCATCTACACTTGTTGCACTGTATCCTTTCTGAGAAAACAGATTCAGTGCCGCTTCCAAAAGCCTTTCCCTAGTCGTTTGACTTGTAGATTGATCATCTACATCCTTGTTTTCGTACATCGAATTACTCCTCTCAACTTCCTTTGAATTTTTCCTCTTTTTTGTTCTTCCTCAGTAAACGATAGTTATCACCCTTTATACAACGACATTAAACATTCTGTCAACTGATTTTGGCATTTTCGTGAACTTGCCCTATTTTATCCATTTTCGAAGGATATTTACTTTATATTTTGACTACAATATAAAATTAGTGTATACCTTAATTAAGAATAGATGAAGGGAGAAAATATCATGAAAAATGTATATATCAGTCCCAAAATAAAACTATCTGTATTTGCTGCTGTTATCGTGATTCTGACCGCAATAATGATCTATAATAATGGTTCCCGCGAGTGCGTCTCAAATATTCCCGAACCCGTACAAGAGGAAGCAGACGGTGGGACATTTCTTGATAAACGAGGATACCATGTAGCAGTAAACTACAAGTACTCCTACAAGATAGAAGCTCTGGTAGTTCATACTCATAACTACTATGGTCTTTCACTCGGTGATGCGCTGGCACCTAAGGATGTAGCTCTCGCCTGGGGAAATGTAGCCAGATATAACACTCAGATTGACTTCCACTGGGCTCAATCTGGAAGATGGTACAGATGGCACACTAAGACTTATGAAGAGATAGCTCCTGTCGGAGGCGAAGACGGCGTAAACCGTTGCTCGTCAAATAATCACCTGATTGCTGCTGACAGCAACGTCAAAAGCGCTATCAGAAAAATGCGCCGAGGTGATCACGTCCGCATAACCGGATATCTATCTAATATCTACGCCACAAAACCGAACGGCACCACTTTCACCTGGAGTTCAAGTACAACCAGAGAAGATACCGGAGACGGTTCCTGTGAAGTAATCTATGTGACCAAAGTAGAATTCCTGGACTAAGCTAAACTGATTCTTTCATGCTTATTTCATATCCAAGCCATATTTTGGTCGCAACTGCTTCTCCATCAATCATCTTCAGCAAAGTTTTGCAAGCTGTCTTTCCAAGTTCTTTTGGATCATACTCCAGTGATGTTATCGCCGGCTGATTCGTCGCAAGAAAATCACTGTTGTAAAACGAAGCCAGTTTCACGTCACCCGGGATGGAAATGTTTTCTTTCCTAAACCTCATGATAGTATGATAACAGATTCTGTCATCCATACAGATTATACAATCTGCGCCTAATGATACAGCATCCATAGCAGCATTGCCTATATCTCTGTCTGTTATCTTATCAACAAACATGAGCTCCGGTTGAGGTTTTAATCCACTGATCATAAGCCCCTCTTCGAATCCTTTTCGTCTCGACACATTTATGACATGTGTTGACGATCCACCGATAAGGGCCAGGTGACGATTTCCTTTCTTTACTATTAATGAAGTAAAATCACAGCATGCATTTATCTGATCATTATCTATCTGGATAACATCGTTTTCGGGCGTGCTTCCTATAACAACAAACGGTATACCGCTTTCCTTCATATATTTAACAGACTGATCATCCACCAAAGTTCTAGCCAGGATTACTCCGTCAACCTTCTTATTATCTACTATTCTTTTAAGTCCCGATATATTATCCTCATAAACCTGCGAAAGAAGGACATCATAATCCGTCGCCATCGTCACTTCACAAACACCAGCCATGCAGCGCTGGAAGAATGGCAGATCGTATACGTTATATTCTGCAGGAACAGCCCAGCATATATTATAGGTTTTCTTATTAGCCAGCCCCTTAGCCATGGGATTAGGCTTATAATTATTCACCTTTATATATTCTAATACTCTTCGACGAGTGGCCTCTCCAATCCTTCCTTTACCGGATATTGCTCTGGAAACAGTTGTTTTTGATATTCCAAGTGCTTCAGCCACGTCAGATATCGTTATTTTTTTACCATTTTTTTTACTTAACTTTTCCGTTGTATCATCCATAAAAATAACACCTTTTTACTATTTATGCGCAATCGGTTGCTTCGTTTGAATTTATCACGTGTTTAAGGTATTGTCAATCCCCATAAGTTAGTTTATTATGTAGGTAACTCACGTAACTGTTCCGTAGGTGGGATATGATGAGAAAGGCGCGTAAATGCTTGCATTTTTAAGCGATTTTCTCATTGTATCCTAAACCGTGCGGACATCCCGAATAGTCTTTCAGCACCTATAGAACAGTCACACCCAAATACTTATTATTCAATGCTTAAACAACAATAATAATATAAACAGGAGAATACATATGAACGCAAATGACTTAATTTCCCACATTTCAGACGGTCGTCTTGCTGACAGACTGCTTGACATCTATCTTGATTCTGACAAGCTTGAATATCAGACTAAGCGCTACATAAAAGCTGTAAAAAGTTTTGTGGATATCTTTGGATACGGTAATAGCGAATCTGACGATATTCACATTGTAAGTGCACCGGGCCGTACAGAAGTTGGCGGTAATCATACCGACCATCAGCACGGACAGGTTCTGGCAGCTTCCATCAATGACGATGCTATCGCCGTTGTATCAAAAAATGATTCAGGAAATGTTACTGTCAAATCCGAAGGGTATGATACAATAACTTTCCCTATAAATGACATCAAAAAGAATAATTCTGAAGAAGGTACTACTCTTGCACTCATTAAGGGAGTTATCGCAGGAGTTCAGGACCGTGGATTCAAGGTTGGCGGCTTTGATGCATACATCACAAGTGACGTTCTCGGCGGGTCCGGATTATCTTCTTCTGCTGCATTTGAAACTGTTATCGGAAATATCCTCTCCGCCCTCTACAATGATATGAAAATAGATGCTGTCACAATCGCAATCATCGGACAGTATGCTGAGAATTATTACTTTGGAAAACCATGCGGACTTATGGATCAGATGGCATGTTCAGTCGGAAGCCTCTGTCATATCGACTTCCTTGATCCATCTAATCCTAAGATAGAAAGAATCGAGCTGGATATGGATGCCGTAGGTTACTCACTCTGTATCACAGACACAAAAGGAAGCCATGCTGATCTGACTCCTGAATATGCTGCAGTACCTGCAGAGATGAAATCTGTTGCTGCTTTCTTTGGAAAAGATGTCCTTATTGACATTTCCGAAGAAGAAGTAATCGCATCTATCCCTCAGCTTCGTGAAAAGCTTGGCGACAGAGCGGTTCTGCGAGCTATGCATTTTTATGAAGAGAATAAACGTGTTGAAAAGCAGGCAGAAGCACTTAAATCCAACAACTTTGATGAATTCCTGAAGAACGTTAAAGCATCTGGCAATTCTTCATTTAAGTTCCTTCAGAACGTTTACACAAACCGTGATGTTCAGACACAGAACGTTTCCATCGCACTTTGCATCAGTGAGAAGATTCTGGGTGAAGACGGCGGAGTTTCTCGTGTCCACGGTGGAGGATTTGCCGGAACTATTCAGGCATTTGTAAGAAACGATAAGGTTGCAGAGTACAGAGCTGCCCTAGATAAGGTCTTTGGAGAAGGCGCTTGTGCTGTGCTTAAGATAAGAAAATATGGTGGAATACAGGTGATTTAACAGGAGGTGGACTATGTCAGATATTAATTCTTTGATATATGAACTTATTCAGTATTCTGTTAAGACTGGACTCGTCGCAGATGATGATGTTGTTTATACAACCAACCGCCTGCTGGAGTTTTTTGGAATTGATGAATACACTGAACCAGCTAGTAGTGCTCCACGCGAACTCCATCTTATACTTGATGACATGCTGGAATATGCTGCTGCACATAACATGCTGGAGAATGACACTATTACTTACAGAGATCTCTTCGATACAGCGATCATGGGACTTGTTACTCCTCCCCCATCAGTTGTTCGGGCTAAGTTCAATGAAAAGTATTCAAACTCTCCTAAGGAAGCAACAGAATTCTACTATGCCTTTAGTAAGGCAACTAATTATATAAGAACAGATAGAATCGCCAAGGATGAGAAATGGGTTACTCCGACTGATTTCGGTGACCTGGATATCACTATAAATCTCTCAAAACCCGAAAAAGATCCGAGAGATATCGCTGCAGCCGGCAAGGCTAAGAAGTCCGGTTATCCGGCCTGCCTTCTCTGTATGGAAAATGAAGGCTATGCAGGACATTTCTCACACCCTGCAAGACAGAATCACAGGATAATACCTATACACTGGACGGCGAGCAGTACTATCTACAGTACAGTCCATATGTTTACTACAACGAACACTGCATCATCTTTAATGAGAAGCATACACCGATGAAGATAGACAAGGCTACCATGAAGAAGCTCCTCTCATTTGTTGAGAAGTTCCCTCATTACACGGCCGGCTCAAATGCTGACCTGCCGATAGTCGGTGGTTCAATACTCTCTCACGATCATTTCCAGGGTGGTGGATATGAATTCCCGATGGTTCGTGCTCCGTATGAAAATGAATTCATCGTTCCAGGTTATCCTGACGTACATGCCGGAATCATAAAGTGGCCTCTGTCCACTATCAGACTTCAAGGCGAAAATATCGACAGCATAATAGAGCTTGCCGACCACATACTTGGCAAATGGCGCAGTTATACAGACGAGGATGCATTTATCTTCGCTGAAACTGACGGTGAACCACACAACACAATCACCCCAATAGCTAGAATGAGAAAAGTGAACGGGTCCAAAGAAGTGTTTGAGCTGGATCTTGTGCTAAGAAATAATATCACGACCGAAGAGCATCCTCTCGGAGTATATCATCCACATGCACAGTACCATCATATAAAGAAGGAGAATATCGGTCTTATCGAAGTTATGGGGCTCGCTGTTCTTCCTTCCAGACTTAAGAAAGAGATGGCAACTCTCGAAGAATATATTCTCAGTGGCAAGAATCTGTACGAAGACGAAAGCATCACAAGCCATATCAAATGGCTTGAAGAAGTGCTTCCAAAATATGGATATAAGATTGAATCTTCTAATGATACAAATCCTGTATCAAAAGTTACTGAACTGCCTTCCGATGCAGGTCAGGAAACTCTTCACCGAATCCTTCAGGACGAGGTCGGACTAGTATTCTCAGGAGTTCTTGAGGATGCAGGTGTTTACAAGAGAACTGAAGACGGCAAAGCCGCTTTCATGAGATTTATCGAATCACTTTAAGAGAACTGCCCTGATATATACATGAATATACAGAAATTTTGTATATTAACTGTATATATTAGGGCTTTTATGTATGCAATTCACCGAAATAGCCAGTAACAGTTGAATTTGTATTCCAATGATATTATACTATAAACGGTTTTTTCTCTTACGGAAGAACGTTTATCGTATAAACAAAAGGAGAATAAATACATTATGCAGGACATACGTTTAAGTAAAAAAACTTACAAGTTGGAACAGGATCCGTATATCTATCAGCTTCAGGATATTGAAGAACCTGAACTTTTCAGAGAAATGTTCCCATATACGGAAACTCCTAAGATTGCATTTAACTACAGGCGAGTTCCGGAAAACATGCCTAAAGATATATTCATAACTGACACCACCTTCAGAGATGGTCAGCAGTCACGTGCGCCTTATACTACTGAGCAGATGGTGAAAATCTACAAGCTTCTTCACAAGCTTGGCGGACCAAAGGGAATGATCAGACAAACCGAGTTCTTCGTTTATTCAGAGAAGGACAGAAAAGCACTCGAGAAGTGTCTTTCACTTGGATACAAGTTCCCTGAGATTACAACATGGATCAGAGCTTCAAAGAAGGATTTTGAACTGGTTAAGTCAATCGGTATCAAGGAAACAGGAATCCTTGTAAGCTGTTCTGATTATCACATCTTCCACAAGATGGGACTTACAAGAAAACAGGCACTCGACAAGTACCTTGGAATTGTTTCAGATTGTATTGAAGCAGGTCTTCGTCCAAGATGTCATTTCGAAGATATAACAAGAGCTGATTTCTACGGATTCGTAGTTCCATTTGCCAACAAACTGATGGAGCTCTCCAGAGAAAGCGGCGTTCCTGTAAAGATTCGTGCCTGCGATACTATGGGATACGGTGTTCCATATCCTGGAGCTGCACTTCCACGAAGCGTATCCGGAATCATCTATGGTCTCCAGCATCATTCAGATGTACCTTCTGAGATGCTTGAATGGCATGGACACAACGACTTCTACAAGGGCGTTGTAAATGCTACAACCGCATGGATGTATGGTGCAAGCGCAGTTAACTGTTCACTTCTTGGAATCGGTGAGCGTACAGGAAATGTACCTCTCGAAGCTATGGTATTCGAGTATGCTTCTCTTCGAGGAACACTGAACGGAATGAATACAAAAGTTATCACTGAGATAGCTGAGTATCTTCAGAAAGAAACAGGATATAAGATTCCTCCTATGACTCCATTTGTCGGTTCACACTTCAACCTGACAAGGGCCGGAATTCATGCAGACGGAATGATGAAGAATCCTGAGATATACAATATATTCGATACTGATGCAATCCTGAACAGACCTCCAAAGGTATCTATCACGAACACCTCAGGAGTGGCAGGAATTGCATTCTGGGTAAACGAATACAGAGAAAAGAACGGACTGGATGCACTTTCAAAGACTAATCCAATCATCAAGAAAATCTACGAGTGGGTTTGCTCCGAATATGATGGCGGTAGAGTAACCATGATCAGCGACGCTGAACTCGAAGCAAAATATAACGAGTTAACCGACGTATAATATCTTATAAAAATATGACAGTTGAAATCTGATTTCAACTGTCATATTTTTTATGTAATAGGAAACTGCGTCTCCTATTACACAAAAACGCTCCGCTGAGGGTGCGTCTCGGCGCGATAGGAAGATAGTTGCCTCCGGCAACACGCGCCTCGCGCGGAGAGTGTCGCAAGCGACACTCTTTGTTCTCTCTACTCTTCTTCTATAAGCTCATCTTCCGGCTGTACCTTCTGTTGTGCAGACAGCAGGTAGATAAGTGGAGAGTTCCAGTATATTGCTGTTTCGTTTGTAGAATAGCTCTGAGCATTGTCCACATAGCACATAGCTGGACTCGCCCCCGAAAGCACTGCCGACGCATATGGATCTTCGAGATTTTTGTTTGATCCGCCAACCAGCATTCCGCTCATTGCTTTTTTTTCAACCTCCGAAGGTCTGTGGTGCGGTGTCTTCGGTGAAAATGTACCATACCCTGTCACAAAGCAATAACCAAGTGAATTAGTTCCAAGCAGATAATCAAGTTGCTGCTTTGCAAGTATTGCATAATTCTCATCACCGGTTACATTTGAAGCCATGTAAAGGAACTGTCCATTATTTGCAATAGTCATGTTGCTTCCCCATGCAAAATCAGAAGCAAATGTCATGAAATATCCACCTTTATCAGCTTGTTCCGCCATAGAATCGGCCTTCTCCGAAATATGTTGTATAGCCATATCTCGAATCTCACCCTCAGTGTACTTCGCCAGATCATAATCTGCATATGATCCAACATCAGCCCATCCGAGGCCTTTTTTCATATCGATCAAACCTCTATAATTAACTACATATTCTTCTATATCTTTATTTCCTGCAAGATAAAGCTCTACTGCTGCCCAGTATCTTTCATCCTGGATATATTCATCCGGATACTCTCCAGTATCCATATCTTCAGGATTCTTGAAACTCTTATCTTCTTCGTCTGATACCAGATAATCCCAGGCTTTTTCTGCTGCGCCAAGTGCTTTTGAACTGAATTCAGGATCTATCTCCTTATAGACAACAGATGCCTTCGCCATTACAGCTGCAAAATCTCCTGTAGCCGCCTGCGAAATAGGTGCAAGATATAACTGTTCCTTCTCTTCTTCCGGTTTGACCGTTCCTGGAAATGTCAGTCCAGTTACTTTGTGATATACACCACCACTTTCTTCGTCCTGCATTTTCAGCATCCATTCTAGTTCGTATTTAGCTTCATCAAGAATATCTGGGATTTCATTTCCACTCTCCGGAATTCCGAGATTATCTGCCGTAACATCAAAATCCTCATAAGCCTCCAGAAGATCTGCGACTGCAACCGCTCCGGAAACCACGTACCTTCCGTAATCTCCGGCATCATGCCAACCTCCGCTCACATCCTTCGACTTACTCTGATCATCGTATACCTTCGCCTCTCCGGTATGACAAGCCTTATGTGCAAAATCACCGGCATAAGCAGCATCCGTCTCTGTACCACAACGCTGCTTATAGAGCATCTGTACCGCATCATTATAAATGTCCGAATACGGCTCATCTTCTATCTTAAAGGTATAGCTTGCACCCTTATCTGTAAAAACATAGTATTCACCCGGCGTGGTTAAGTCTGTGAAGTCTGCCTTTTTAGTACCAAGTTCTGCACCCTTATCATACTTGGCCGGTTCAAGTATACCGGCATAAACAGTTTTATTGGTTGAAGCCTCGCATATAATGAATTCTTCGTCATCCTTTTTATCCGACTTAACAACTGCAGTCTTCACATCTTCAGGCTTGTAACCAATCTGATTTACAGCTACATTTACATACGTCGGAAGTCCTGCGATAACCGCCGCATTTGAGCCATCCATAACTTCAAGTTTTATATTATCGATATAAACCTTGTGTTCTCCCGGATCCGAATCCATCCCTTCTATCTTACCCATATTGAAAACAAGTCTAGGAGAAGGATCAGATTCCTCAGTCATCTCAAAATCAACTGAGAAGTATGTAACATCAGGACCGATGTCTATTACCTCTCCCTGATAAGCATGATAATCGCCCCCATTTATCTGAAGTCTGTACTCGATCGGCCGTTCAATATCACTCGATATCTCAAAACTGTACGTATATTCACAGTTCTTGTTCAGAGCAAATCCGTCCCAATATAACTGATTAGCATGTTCCAACGAACCGCATTTCTTGATATCTGCGACAAGCTGTCCATCTTCATTCTTCATATCACAAGATCCACCATTTGTATAAACGTTGAACCCATCAGTTTTATCGTCATCAAAATCCAGGTCAATTATTGCATCACCATCGTTCAATTGAACTTCATCACTTTCATCAGCTTTCAGCGTATCCTCAAGTGTCGCAGGACCTGTTCCTGTTAAACTGCTCTCTAAGATTGCCTGTTGTAATTCCGGATCAACTTCTTCCCCCTCTGCCTCGAGTGGAGCATCGCTGGCAGTTGCATTTCCAGCTGACTGCTCTTCAACATCAGCAGTTACCGGATTATTATCAACTGTAGAACTGCCACACGAAACGAGGCCAAATGTCATAGCTAAAACAAGTGTACTTGCCCAGAATTTCTTTATTCTCATGTATTTCCTCCATATGCCCTTTAAGTTAGTACGCCGGTCTCTAGGAATCAGTTATTATTTTGTGATCTTTACCTTCTTTGAAACACCGGATTTTCTAATCATCTTTATATACTTAGTTAGGCGATTCTTAGGAACTTTGAATTTAATTTTGTTATTTGTTCCCTTAAATGCCTTGCTTCCAATCTTGTTAAGAACCTGTGACTTTATTGTAACACTCTTTAAAGACTTACATCCTGCAAATGCATTTACACCTATTGTCTTAACATTCTTTCCTATAACAAGTGACGAAGCTTTAGCACAGCCTTTGAATGCATTGTTTGCTACTGATGTAACCTTATAACTGCCACCAGAATACCCAACCAAATCTCTTACTACAATCTTTCCAACTGTTTTCTTTGTTGCTCCTATTACAGCAATCTCTCCTGCAGTCTTACCCGATACAGCCTTTGTTATCTTGTATTTATACCCTTTTACAATAAATGTATCACCTTTTTTAGGAGCTGCCGGTTTATCTTGTGTTTGAGCCGGTTCCTTTGGCTCAGGTGTAGTAGTTCCAACAATCTTAAATGTTATAAGCTTGGTTCCGAAATATCTTCCTTTGCCTAGTATGATAACACTTGCAGTACCAACATTAATATTATCTTTGTAATCAATCGTATAATCATTGCCTCTTACAAGATTTTTTCCATCATATGTAACATTAATAGAAGGCTGTATGACATTTCCGGTATAAGTTTGGTCAGGGATATCCGAAACTACAGCTTTGTCTATATCAAACTCTGCAGGCTTCAGGATTTCATACTGTACCGTAAATGTCCCATAGAAACTACCCTTACCAGTAAATATCGCTGTTGCAATTCCTGGTCCCTTGTTATCCTTATATTCAACTGTATAATCCCTGCTCTCCTCAAGTTTTTTTCCGTTTATAGTAATATTTACAGGAAGCTTAACAGGTACGTTGTTATAAACAAATGAAGTTCCCTCCGGAAATTCAAAATACGACGAATCATTTATATCTGTATCACTTGCTCCAGGCACTGAAAACTTACAGTAATACATTCTGGATGTTCCGTATCTATCCATTAAGGTCCACTGTCCTTTAATACCGTTATAATCTACTTTTATAGTTTCTGGAAAAATAAAGTCTTTTCCAAGTTTAGCTGCAAGTTTTATATATACTGTCAGCTCTCCTTTACTTATTTTACTTGTATATTCAAGAGATCCGTTTTGAAACCATGATACTGATTCTAAAGTATATACACTGTTTTCCCTCATAGAATAACCATTCATATTAATTGAACTATCCTTATTCGGATAAGTTACCACTGCCGGTTCCCCTTCAAAAAGCTTAATATCCGTATCGTGTTGTATTATTACATTCACCGAATCATTCTTTTGTTCTTCAGTCAGCTGTATTTCTTCAGCATGAACCACACTCATCTTCCCGTTTATCTTGCCTGCAGGAACAGCCGCCAAAGCTAGAGATACTACCATTAAAAGTGTTTTAACTCCCCTTAATCTCATTTTTACTTCTCCTTTCAATTTCTATATTCGCATGACTCTCCCCATCTAGTTAATTCTTCTTTAACACTACAACCCATAGTAATATAATATATCCTTTCAAGCAACCAAAAAACATACAAAAATAGCGGAAATCCGTAAAAGTATCAATCAGATACCACACAGATTCCCGCTTATTCATATACTATTTTTTTACTGCGCTTTCGCTGCAACCATGCTCTTCACATACTCGCCAAGCTTTGCAGGAGCATTTTTACCGTGTTCTGCAACTATTCTAACCATAGCAGATCCAACGATGGCTCCGTCCGCTATTTTAGTCATCTTAGCAACCTGCTCAGGATTACTGATACCGAATCCGATAGCAGCCGGGGTATCAGTTGCTTCCTTTATAAGCGCAAGAATAGAATCGAGGTCTGTCTTAATCTCACTTCTCACGCCCGTAACACCAAGTGATGAAACCACATATATGAATCCTTTGGCCTGCGAAGCAATCTCCTTGATCCTGTCTTCACTAGTAGGTGCGATCATGGAAATGAAATCCATTCCGTACTTCTCTGCAGTATCACAGAATTCATGCTTTTCTTCAAATGGACAATCCGGAATGATTATTCCATCTGCGCCTGCTTCACTAGCCTTCTGGAAAAACTTCTCAGTTCCATAGTGAAAAACAGGATTAGCATATGTCATAAATACGATCGGAATATCAGATTCCTTTCTCAGCTCTTTAACGAGTTCAAAAACCTTATCCGTTGTCATTCCTGAAGCAAGTGATCTGATATCTGCTTCCTGGATCACAGGTCCTTCAGCTATAGGATCCGAAAATGGAATACCAACCTCTATAAGATCAGCACCTGCATCAATAACAGCTCTGAAATTGGCAAGACTTGTTTCATAGTCAGGATCTCCCGCTGTAAGGAATGCAATAAATGCTTTTTTATTTTCAAATGCTTTATATATATTGCTCATTATATCGCCCTCTTTTCTAATTCAATCATTAATACATCTCTTCATAAGCTTTTTATTCGTAAAGCTCTACACCACGGTAACGAGCGATGGCTGCCACGTCTTTGTCGCCTCGTCCTGAGATAGTACAAACTATTATACTGTCCTTCGGCATAGTCGGTGCTATCTTCAGTACATGTGCCACTGCATGACTGCTTTCGATTGCAGGGATGATACCCTCTGTTCTTGAGAGATATTCAAATGCCCCTACAGCCTCTTCATCTGTAATAGGTACATATTCCGCTCTTCCTGTTGATGCAAGATATGCATGCTCAGGTCCGATTCCCGGATAATCAAGTCCGGCTGATATAGAATAAACAGGAGCTATCTGTCCATATTCATCCTGACAGAACAAAGACTTCATTCCGTGGAAGATTCCCATAGAACCATTTGCCATAGTTGCTGCATTCTTTGGATTATCAACTCCAAGTCCTGCTGCCTCACATCCAATAAGTCTTACTCCATCATCTTTTATATATTCATAGAATGATCCAATCGCATTACTTCCTCCACCAACACAAGCAATTACTACATCCGGAAGCTTGCCCTCTGCGTCAAGTATCTGCTGGCGGCTCTCTTTACTGATAACAGACTGAAAATCTCTTACTATAGTTGGAAATGGATGAGGTCCCATAACTGATCCAAGAACATAGAGTGTATCATCTACTCTGCTGACCCATTCACGCATCGCCTCATTAACAGCATCCTTAAGAACTTTAGTACCCGTCTTAACTGCATGCACCTTAGCCCCGAGAAGTTCCATTCTGAATACATTTAACGCCTGTCTGATAGTATCTTCTTCACCCATGAATATCTCACATTCCATATCCATAAGTGCAGCTGCTGTAGCTGTAGCAACTCCGTGCTGACCAGCTCCGGTTTCAGCGATAACTCTTGTCTTTCCCATCTTCTTAGCAAGAAGAACCTGTCCAAGGACATTATTTATCTTATGAGATCCAGTATGGTTCAGATCCTCTCTCTTAAGATAGATCTTTGCACCACCAAGGTCTCTTGTCATCTTCTCTGCATAGTAGAGAAGTGATGGACGTCCTGCATACTCACGATTCAGCTTATCCAGTTCAGCCACGAATTCAGGATCATTTTTATAGTGCTCATAAGCCTCTTCCAGCTTATGAATCTCGTTCATAAGAGTTTCTGGTATATACTGTCCACCAAACTCTCCGAATCTTCCCTTAACTCCATTTTCATAATTTTTCTCACTCATATCTCTACTCCTTCCAAAATCATCACAGAAAGACTATTTACATAGCGCGCCGAGACGCATAAAAAAACCTGTCCCACAGTAATTAACTGCTGGGACAGGTTGAATATCTAATCTACCTGCGGTGCCACCCGGCTTGGTGTATCCTATACACCCTCTTAGCGCCTGCTTGATACATCTCTCTAAATGCATTTATCACAAGCCGAACTTTTATCACGAAGGTTCATACTCCGTCTTCCATACTATGTGTATCTCCAAAACACGTTAGAAACGCACAGTTCAGGTCGCCCTCTGGAGTCCATTCAACAAAACACTTAACACTGCAATCTCACCACCTGCAGCTCTCTGTATATAAGGAGGCTCTGTCTACTTACTCTCCATCAATGGTTTATGAGATAATAACACTGACAGCAAAGTGATGTCAAGCGAATTATTTTAATACTCCATCTTCAACCATCTGGTCGTGAACATTCTGGAATTCTTCTTCAGTGGTATCTTTGAAGTAATATTTTTTCATTACTATATCAATTTCAAGCCAATACGCCTTTCGGAGCTGGAAATGTGCTAACTCCGAATTCATTTTCTTATAATCTGCCCATAATGCATTCAGCTTATCTTCTGTCATTTCATCAGCAAATACTACTGACGCAACCAGATCATTTGTGTGAAATCTTCTTGATACCGACTCATCATCTATAATCCCCAGGATTGAATGATGATCCAAAACATATTTTATGATAAAAAAATCATAATCAGTATCACAACGATAGTATGTTTTTGAAAACTCGCCCCCAGCAAAGCCTTTACTATACACAGTTTTCGATTCACTAGCCACACCACAGCTAATCCCGTTTATTGTGGCAGGCCATATTCGGTATTCCCTGGAACCTTCTTCTACATCCTCATACTCCTCAACAACAGATGCATTTTCATCTATGCTTTTCGCATATTCCACCATATCCTCGTAAGTATGGTGTTCCTTGGTATACCCTTCCGGCGGTTCATTGGAACATCCGGTCAACAAAAAGGCCAAGCCTAATAGCAAAAACAGCTTTCTAAATCTACTTCTTTTTATCATTTAATTCTTCCCCTTTATACTTTTAACTTCTATTTCTTATATCTATACTAATTTATCTATACTAATTCGCGAAGACATCCTCCATCTCATAATAAAGCTTTCTAAGCATATCATCTGAAAGTTCTGTCTCATTAAGAATTGTGTATCTATCTGGTCGAGATGCGGCTGCCCCCTGCCATGCCCCAACAAAGATATCCTCTGTAATCTTCCAATCCGAAGGTACTACAGGAAGATTGTATTCCTTAATGATTCTTGTAATCTTGGCGATATTACGATTCTGGAACTTACATGCACCATAGCTGCCCATTGCAACAGCTATGCCGTGTGGTACATTTACCTGATCCGCATAGTTTTCTTCAAGTGCATGACAGAACAGATGCTCAGAACCGCTGCTCGGTCGAGATGTCCCTGCTATCTCCATAGCAAGTCCACCCATAACAAGCGACTGAGTCAGACGTTTAATGAAATCCACGCTCTTTAGTTCCTTCATGTCATTATATGCGATAGAGTTAAATGCCATCTTCGATATCATATAAGCAAAGTCGTCTACATGATCCTGTCCTGCAACATGTGCTATCTTCCAGTCATTTAAGGCAGTATACTTGCTGACCGTGTCTCCGATTCCTGCAAGTAGCTGTCTCTCCGGAGCACTCATTATCACCGAAGCATCCACCAGGATAGCATGAGGAATAGTACATTTGAATGTCTTTCTGGCTTTACCTTCAGTACCTAAAACCGCAACCGGCGAAGCAAGACTATCATTACTGAGTGTTGTCGGAAGCGAAATCAGACGAGCTTTGCTGACAAATGCCGCAAACTTGGCTAGGTCAAGTACCGTTCCACCTCCAAAGCCGATAACAACCTTGATATCATTCATTGTTATATACTTTGCGAGTGCAACTGCATTGTCATAGCTGGCCGACTGAATAAGATACATTTCACTCTCAGGAAAGCTCTTCTCAATCCCGTCTATTATGCTGCCAAATATTCCCTTTAGATTCTCTTCAGTAACAATAATAGTTTTCTTTTTTTCTATATCCGGAATTGCATCCTCCATAACAGCTGGAATCCTTCCGAATATCCCTTCATCTACGATAAGATGATATGGTAATCTAAACTGGTTCATAACAGTAACCCTCCACTATATTTCTTACTGCCCCCTATCCTACCACATATTCAGTAAAAATGCCAAAGCCCAATGTCATTTAACAATCGAGTAGGGGAGATTACCTCTCCCCTCTCACACCACCAGTACGTGCCGTTCGGCATACGGCGGTTCAACATAACTTCAAAGCATGACGCTCATTGTAATAATCGAAACAACTAACAAGCCCCGCTTTTGTAAGCACT
>JAFYHN010000068.1 GCA_017539165.1 Eubacterium sp. | reverse complement strand
TATGTGATTTCTGTCCGTCAGACCAGAGGTTTGCCTTCAGCTTCCTTCAGAGTCCACCTCACGGTGGACACCCTTGCTGTTCAGCTATATCCTTCCCACTGTCGGGCGAATTAGGGACTTTCACCCGTTAGAAACGTGCGCCGTCGGGCGCACATTAAAACCAGACCTACCCTAGTCGTAGATCTGGCTGGTATCCTCCTATTAGATTTTGTTTTGATCACGGCCTATGATCAAAACAATTGATTGTAGAAAAAGCACTCCCTATAGCCTTAAAAAACGCGCAAAAAATCAAGGGACAAAGGCTAGGAAGCCACTATTCATGGGCTTTCCCAAGCTTTGTCCCTATTATTACATATTTGTTTGGGTTGCATTTATTTATACTTTTCATCCGGAAAAATCATTACCATTTCCGGTAAGAAAATAAGAGTTGCTTTTGTATCATGAATCTTATTTTTTCGTATACCTACACAAACAGGATATTCAAAGCATTTAGATCTATCACCATACTCTACAATCACCGCCTTATCATTTGCACTTTTTGCAACCACGTGATAGGCCTTATATTTTTGTTCTTTCACAATTCTCAATTTGAGAATTGAATTTGTTAAGTAAACTATAAATGCTGGAATCCCCAAAATAGATATAACGAAAAACGTAACTAATGAAGCGAGGCTCCCTCTGTCCGCTAACCATCCGATTGGTATAGATCCGCCAGAAAATCCGATTAGTGCAAGAGCAAGCAGAAAGAAAACAACAACTAAACCTACAAACAAATGCTTGAACTGATACTTAAACACCGCCCCAAAGAGCTGTTTTTCAAATACAACAGGAGTTTTAACTTTATACATATTATCTATATCTTCAACGTTTGATAGATTGTTTGGAGAATCCTCCCATTTCTTCAACTTTTTTATCGTTTTTTTAACCATCTTAGGAGTAATGACTATTCCAATGGCAGGTAAGATTAACACCGCTATGATACCGTCTATATCCCTATCATATTTACCTGCGAGCGCCATCAACACAACTGATGTGAAAACCATCACAATAAGAAACATTCCGAGAATATCTTCCCTATAGGATTCTCTTTTCGACTTCTTCAATCCAGGTATTCCGTCCAGACAAAAAGCCATGAAGAAAAAAACATGTGCCAGTCCTACCGGTATTATTCTCCAAATATATATCATCGTTCCGTCGGACTTTATACAATTGGTACATAAGACCACAATTGCATCTATCATAATGCCGGTACCAAAACAAAACAGCAAAAATGCACTAACACAAAGCAGTATCAGCAACAACGTTACTCCTATCGGAAGCTCCTTTTCACCTGTTGTTTCCTTCTTCATTTTCTTTTGTCTATCCGATTTATTCTTATGTTTACCCAAAGCAATTTCGCCTTCCTATTATGTCAAACCAAAAATTACAGATTTTAAAGCTTTTTATTCTAATAGTTATCATTTCTTCTCAATCATCGTTAGGTTTGCAACTAGTAGAATAACGCATGAAATAAGTATTGTTTTGAACCCCATGAGATTCGATAACACTCCACCTAATCCTGCTCCAACAGCGAAGATCAGAATGATTCCAAAGTAGTATAACGAATCAACGAAATCCTTCCTGTCTCTGTTTCTGAGGTATTTTGAAAAGCTCTCCATACCACTCCTAAGGTTACCAATGCACATGGTACTTGCATAGCTATGACCCTTCAAACTCCTGAATGCCTGCACTTGCATAGCACAAGTAAATGACACCAAAATATTTGCAAGTGTATTCATAGACTCCGGTAGAAATCCGACAACAAATAAAACGACTATTTCAAGAATCACGATTATATGCCGCCAGTATATCTTCTTCAGTTTCTTAAAATAGTGCGCTATCTGCTCTGCAACAAGGATTCCCAAAGCAAAAGCAAAAACTGGGAGCAGATAGTGAATCGCCCTTCTAAAGTCCCCGGTCATTAGATGCTGACTCATCAAGACCACATTCCCTGTCTGAGCATTTGCGAATACATTTCCTCTCAGAACATATGTATATGCATCCTGAAATCCTCCTGATAAAGAAAGAAGTGCTCCAAGAATGATTGTATCTGATTTATGTTTATCTTTCATAAAACGCTTTTGAAAACTCCTTAAGATACTGAGTATCTTTTATTCCTGCCACCTCGTATGACGAGTGCATAGCAAGCTGTGCAAGTCCAATATCTGCTGTATCAATAGATACATGTGAATTGGAGATATTACCCAGCGTGCTTCCTCCCGGCTCATCCGAATGGTTAACGAAAACCTGATATGGAATATTATTATCCTCGCAGATCTGCTTTACATATGCTGCAGATACTCCATCAGTTGTATAGCTCTGTCTGGCACTGAACTTTATCACTATTCCTTCATTCATCTTCGGACTCTGTACTGGATCATACTTATTCGTATGTGCCGGATGAAGTGCATGAGCATTGTCTGCTGAGATCATGAAACTGTTTGCATACGCCGTGTAATACTCTTCGCGGCTTCTTTCCAGATTATCATTTATCCTGTCAATAAGGCTATAAAGGAAGTTGGAATCCGCTCCCTGCTTAGTTCTCGAACCTACTTCTTCATTGTCGAATATACAGAGCATTTTTACGTATTCATTATTTTCTGCCTCGACAAAACCCTTTAGTGAACACCATACACATTCCTGATCATCTAGTCTTGAAGAGCCTATGAATTCGTCATCACTTCCCCAGATCACTCCATTTTCACGAATATACATAAATAAATCTTTTCCGAGTATGCTGTCTTCCTCTACTCCTGCAGCCTCTGCAACAAGTGACATTATACCTTTCTTTCCATCTGAGGTACTGACTATCGGTAGCATATCCTTCTGAAAGCTGTAGGAATACCCACTATTAGCTTCTTTATTCATATGTATTGCCAGTGATGGAATAACTGCAACATCCTTATCAAGATTAACAAGAATCGGTCTTATTCCATCATCATCTCTTACTATTATCCTTCCTGCAATAGAAAGCGGACGATCAAGCCAAGGTGCCAGGAGCATCCCTCCGTACTTCTCAACATCCAGGCGCACATAGCCATCTTTACTGTATTCAAAGTCCTCTTTTAATTTTGGACACGGAGAATCACTATGGCTTGCTATGATCCTGATTCCTTTATAATCAGGCTTAGGTATAGAAAATGCTATCAGAGAAGAATCATTTCTTGAAACATAGTACTTCTCCCCCACCTGTAGATTCCATACTTCTGTTTCCTTTAGCATTTTATATCCTGCTAAGTCAAGAATCTCTTTTGCATTTTCAATAACATGAAAAGCTGTTGGCGACTTATCTATAAGATTTAATAACGTCTTTGCATCATTATTTATCTCATTTTCTATAATATTTTCATTCATTTTTTCTATTCCCTTCTTTCACCCCATAAGATCAGCAAGCGTATCACTAGTTTCAATCGGAACCCAATGTCCTTCTACACAGATTTCCGGATTGATCTCTTGGACCTTATCTGAAAGCTTCTTGCAGAGTGTTTTATCTTTTATTCCTGTATAGATATTTTCACAGGTGGAATCTCCGAGGAACAGCACCTTATCATCACACACGTAGATAAGCGTTGAATCATCTGTATGTGGTGCTTCAGACTGTACGACTCTAACCTTGCATCCTCCGAGGTCCAGAGTCATTTCTCCGGAATAAACCATATCTGCCAGTGTTACGATCACTTCTTTATTCCCGGCATATTCTTTTCGGATACACTCGTCAATCGACAGGAATTCTTCCGGTCCATTCTTTTCAATCTTCTGCTTCCACTCAGCAAGATAGCTATTTGTTTTTTCATTTGCAAGGCAGAGACCATTCACGGCATGCATTCCAAATGTATGATCCCAATGCCAGTGAGTAAGTACCGTCAGGCTTGGCAGTGGCAGATTCTCTTTTTCCAAAAGTTCATAGAATTCCTTCGTATGAACATCTGAATGTCCCGCATCGATCGCAAGACTCCAGTTATCGCCTTTTACATATCCAAGATTCGGACGATCCCTTTCTTCTTCATAAGGCATATACCATATATGTTCAGTTAATTTTTTAAGATACATTTCTCCAGTTCCTTTATCTTGTAACCCACATCCTCCGGACAATGCGCATCCGACGATGTTATAATCCTAACATTATGCTTCTTTAATATCCTGATCAGCTCCGGATCCATTCCAAGTGATGCTGTATCCGGACACCTTCTCTCAGCTCCGCTGTTCTGATCCGCATACATATTGCTGCGAGCCAGTTCTTCGGCAAGTCTCTCATAATAGTCTGCGAGCGGATATGATGGCTTATGTCCGAATAGCTTGAGCGTATCAGGATGTCCTATCCCATCAAATATCCTGCTTTTTGCAAGTAATATGGAATCTTCAAAGTAGCTACGATATAGCTTATCAACATCGAGCCCTTCCCACTGCTCCGCAGTATGATCAAATGCAAAATTATCTACGAAATGTATGCTGCCGAGCAGGAAATCAAATCCTTTATCTTTAGTCTGTTCTACGATCAGATCTTCGTAATCCTTGAAGTAACAAACCTCGAGTCCGAATTTGATCTTAACAGGATAATCCTTCGCTCTAACTTTATCTATCAGCTCAAGATATTCCTCATAGTTTTTCAGACATGCTTTTCTCTGAAACCAGTCATCTACAAAATCACTATATGCCCTGACCGAATCATACATCGGTTCAAATTCTTTAAACATATAGTTATGTTCAAGCAGACGGATCTCATCCAGTTCCATCTCTACAGCCCGGTCAACGAACTTCTGTATCCACTCTAAAGTATAATCTCCACGTTCAATATGGATGTGTCCGTCTATCATAATGCTCCCTTCCATTCATCTTCTTTAAAACCTGTCAGCACTGTGTCTTTTGTTATAAGCAGAGGTCTCTTCACGAGCATTCCATCAGATGCAAGTATCTTGAACATCTCATCCTCGCTCATGTCTTTCAACTTCTTTGAAAGCTCCATCTCTCTATAAAGCTGACCACTGGTATTAAAGAACTTCTTAAGCGGAAGACCACTCTTCTTATGAAGCTGACGAAGAGTCTTCTCATCAGGATGGTTCTCCTTGATATCGATAAGCTGATATTCTATCTTGTTATCGTCCAGCCATTTTAAAGCCTTCTTACATGTCGTACATCTTGAATAACAGTATACCTTTGTTGTTTTACTCATAGTCATAACCCTCCTTTTCACCCTTCTTTATAAACAATAATTCATAGATCATATAACTGAAAATGCCATCATCAGTAATGTTATCGTAGCCATCGATACGATGGTCGTCACAGTTATTGCATTCGATAGAAGCTCCGTATCTTCTCCCATCTTTTCCGACTGGATCAGCGGCAGATTGCCTACAGGCATCATTGCCATCAGTGAGAAACCAAGCGCCATGATCTCATTTCCGCTGAATCGTCTGATAACGATAAACATAGCCGTTGGAAGAAGTACCATCCTGATCAATATGTATAACCATATCCTGATCTCTTTAAATCCTTTTTTTACATCCGATCTGGCTATTGATACTCCAAGAAGTGCCATAGACAGAAATACCGTCGCATTTCCGACATAGGAAATGCTATTGCTGATGAGCGGTGGCGGCGTTATCTTGAACCAGCATACCACCAGCGCCAGAACCGCCATTATGGTTCCGGGACTGATCACATTCTTCAGGCTCATCTTCTCACGTCCGTTACTCAGAACAGTTATTCCGTGTGTATAGAACAGCAGACTGTACATGACGTTACAGACTATAACATAGATGATCGCATTGTCCGGCAGGATTGCCCTTGCTACCGGAATACCAATAAACCCTACATTTGTGTACACCGTCATCAGGTTATAGAAACGTCTCTTCTCTTTATCCACCTGCAAAATGATCGGCAGGAGAAGTCCCATAAATACCAGTCCGAGATAGAATATAAATCCGAGCAGTATTGCCATCAGAAGATCACCATGGTCTACATCAACATTTCCCGACAGGATCGACGCAAGGATCAGCGCAGGATTGCAAATATCCATAACTATCGTGGAAATCTTCTGTGATACATTTCCATCAACAACTTTTTTCTTATGTAGATATATTCCTATAGCAACGAGGATGATGATCACACCCATCTGTTGCAAAACTATTGCAGTACTCATAACACATCTCCTATGATAAAGCTTCCTTCAGGCTAGCGACTGTCTCCTCTATGCCTTTACCCTCTTCAGAAATGACTATATCTGCATACTTCTCATAGAGAACAGTTCTCTCATCATAGAGATCCTTCTTACTCTGTCCCGGACGAAGGACTACGCCTCTCTGCTTAGCGTGATGAAGCCTAGCCTCAAGAGTTTCGTAATCAATCTTCAGATACACAACCCTTCCTATACTCTTAAAATGCTCCATCGCAGTGGCGCCATACACAACACTTCCACCAGTAGCGATGACCGTATTCTCAGCCTCTATACTGCAGCACACATCCTCCTCGATCCTAAGAAATCCTTCAAGTCCTTCATCAGCTATAATCTGAGCCAGCTTCCTGCCGGCCTTCTTCTGGATCACCAGATCTGAATCTATAAAATCCATTCCTAAAAGCTTTGCCAGAATAACCCCAACAGTACTCTTACCCGACGTTGGCATCCCGATCAAAACTATATTATTCTTACTCATTACATCTCATCCTCTCTCTATCTTTCTCCCCTCAACCCCTCTTCTTCTCTCTATATATTTGTAAACATCCTGGAATTCTGATATATTGTCGTATGTAATTTATGCATATATAAAGATTATTCTACTGAACCGCGAGCAAGTTCGATTAGGCGAAGTGTGAGAATATATATGTGAGACCATAAGGGTCGCGGTGCTTAGCGATTCACGAGTCGAAGACGACGTGAGAGCTTAGCAAGTGAGGCTTGCCGAACGGCCGTTCGGGAGAGCCCGCCATGAGCGAAAGCGATGTCTCACATATATATTCTCACACAAGCCTGTCAACTTGCCGTGGAACATCATATATTCAGGAGTCCACCATGTTTACAAATATATACCTCGCCCCTATGGAGGGCATAACTACTTATATTTTCCGTAACGCCCTCGCCAAATACTATGGCGGCATTGATAAATACTATACACCATTTCTCACCGCAAGTCATCTAAAAGGACGGGAACTTCGCGATGTTCACCCTGACAATAATCAGGGCATAGATCTTGTTCCTCAGATCCTCACAAATGACAGTGAGCTTTTTCTTCAGATATCCGAGCAGCTTATTGCTCTGGGCTATAAAGAGATCAATATCAATCTCGGCTGTCCTTCAGGAACTGTTGTTTCCAAAGGACGTGGTTCGGGCTTTCTTAACTATCCCGAAAAGCTGGATATCTTTCTTGATGAGGTGTTAAATGGTCTGAATAAACTAGGCAGTGATATCCACCTCTCTGTTAAGACCAGGATTGGCTACGAATTCCTGTCTGAATGGGACGATATCCTCGAAGTCTATAGGAAGTATCCTCTGTCCGAGCTTATAATCCATCCGCGTCTCAGAAATGAATTCTACACCGGCCGGATCCATATGGATGAATTCCTTAAAGCCGGCAAATGCATTTCCAAAGAAACGGAACTTGTATATAACGGAGATATCGTTGATATCAATTCTTACAATGAAAAACTCAGCAGCTTAAAAGACGCAGGTCTCGAATCCCGTAACCGCATACCGGTCATGATTGGAAGAGGTGTCATCGAGAACCCTGAGCTTCCTCAGATATTAAAACCGGCCCGGGAAACCGAAGTCTCCGGACCGGATATAAAGACTTTAAAATCTTTCCTAAATGAAATCACCGAAAACTATGTCGGCGAGATGTCAAACGACCGTCAGGTTGTCATGAAGATGAAAGAACTCTGGACCTATCTCAGTTTAGGACTTAATCTCGATAAGAAACTTCTTAGAGAGATTCATAAGACTAATAAACTTCCTGAATATAAATCCGTTCAGCAGATGATACTGTCCGGATTATAAACAGTCCGGACCATCTTATCTGTAGAATACTTCTCCAAGCTTAAGGTCTTTCTTAAATGCAGGAATAGTTGTATTCTTATCGATTATGACTGCTTCGATACCTGATAATTCTGCCCAGTCAGCCATCTGATCTACAGTAAGATCATAAGAGAATGCTGTATGATGAGCTCCACCTGCCAGTATCCATGCTTCAGCTCCTGTATAAAGATCTGGATATGGAGACCAGAAGTTTGTAGCCACCGGAAGTTCAGGCATCGGCTTCTCTGTCTTTCTGCATTCAACTTCATTTATGATAAGACGGAATCTGTTACCAAGATCTACAAGAGATGTTGCAACGCCTCGTCCTTCCTTCGAAGTAAATACAAGTCTTGCAGGATCTTCTCTGTCTCCCATTGAAAGAGGTTTCACTCTTATACTTATCGGTCCGTCAGCGATAGAAGGACATATCTCAAGCATGTGAGCTTCGAGGATTCCTTCCTTACCTCTTACCAGATTGTAAGTGTAGTCTTCCATCATGGAAGTACCCTTAGCATCTTTCTTACCTTCTGTCATGATCTTCATAAGACGAACCATGGCAGCAACTTTCCAGTCACCTTCGGCACCGAATCCATATCCTTTTTCCATAAGTCTCTGGATAGCCAGTCCTGGAAGCTGCTTAAGAGCTCCAAGATCACCGAAGTGAGTGACTATAGCCTGATAATTCTTCTCTTCAAGAAATCTCTCAAATCCAAGCTCTATCTTAGCCTGTACAGCTACATGACGCTTGAACTCTTCAGGATCTCTTCCATCCAGGATTATATCGTACTTTTCATAATATTCATCAAGAAGTGCATTTACATCAGATTCACTGACTGCATCAACACTCTCTGCAATCTCATTTACAGGATAAGCGTCAACTTCCCAGCCAAACTTAATCTGAGCCTCCACCTTATCACCTTCGGTAACAGATACATTTCTCATGTTGTCAGCCACTCTCATAACTCTGATGTGACTTGACTCCATAACACCAACTGCGGTTCTCATCCATGAAGCGATGCGGTCTCTTACTTCTTCATCCTTCCAGTAACCAACCACAACTTTACGCTCTATTCTCATTCGGCTCACGATATGACCGTATTCTCTGTCGCCATGAGCAGCCTGATTCTCATTCATGAAATCCATATCAATCGTATCATATGGGATCTCCTCATTGTACTGAGTATGAAGATGCATAAGCGGCTTTCTGAATTCCTGAAGTCCAAGGATCCATGACTTGGCAGGTGAAAATGTATGCATCCATGTGATCACACCCGCACATGTTTCATCGGCATTTGCCTCATTAAATGTCTGTCTTATAAGCTGATTGGTTATAAGAACCGGCTTCCAGACTACTTCGTAAGGAAGCTTGCCAGACTTGTTAAGTTCGTCCACTATCTCTTTTGAGTGAGCGGCTACATGCTGAAGGACCTCGTCCCCGTAAAGGTCCTGTGAACCTGTACAAAACCAGAATTTGTACTCTTTTTTCTTGATCATTTTCTTCTAACCTCCGTGAGTATTATATATTTTTTTACCCAGACACCATTTTGATATCCGAGCGCTAGTTCTATCTAACTATCGATAGAGCAACATAATTCCCCTGTTTTAACAATCATATTTATTCAAATGAAATAGATGTTACTTCTCCATCTTTCCATTCAAGTTTTTTTATGATTTTTCCGCCTCGCATACGGAGTCCGGTCACTCTTCCGCTCTTCCATTCATTTGGAAGTGCCGGAAGAAGTTTTATCTCTCCCGCATGACTTTGTACCAGCATCTCTGCCACTGCGGCTGTACATCCGAAGTTTCCATCTATCTGAAATGGTGGATGATTATCGAATAGATTCGGCAATGTCTGATCATCGATCAGTTTTATGAGATTCTCATGTGCCTTATCTCCTTCGCCCAGTCTCGCATACATATTTATGATCCACGCCCGACTCCAGCCCGAATGACCTCCGCCGGATGAAAGACGCCTCTCTATGGTCTTCTTCGCTGCCTCATAGAGTTCCGGAGTTCTTTCAGTTATCTCACTTCCCGGATAAAGAGCGAAAAGATGTGAGATATGTCTGTGTCCCGGTTCTACTTCTTCGTAGTCCTCGTTCCACTCCATTATCTGTCCGTGCTTACCAATTGAAGTTGGTTTTATCTTCTTCAGTACTTCTGCAGCTCTTTCAGATATCGATGAAGCTTTATCTTCACCGCTTCCTCCTTCTATACCAAGTATCTCTTCAGCCTTGATGCAGGCATTCAGAAGCTCGCGTATGATCTGGTTATCCATAGAAGCACCCTTGCAGATGACTCCGGTTTCACCATTCGGAAGTATATATGTATTCTCCGGTGATAATGTCGGACATGTTACCAGATATTCTCCGTCACGCACCAGATAGTCCATCACGAAGATTGCAGCATCACGCATTATCTCATATTTATCTCTCAGAAATGCAACATCACACGTAAACAGATACTGCTCCCAGATATGAAGTGACAACCATGCCCCACCCATTACCCAGTAGCTAGAACTGATACACACATCCTGCGGACATGTGTCAGCCCAGAGATCTGTATTATGATGAGCTACAAACCCACCACATCCATACATTTTCCTAGCAGTAACTTTACCACTCTCCCGAACCCTCTCGAGAAGGGAGATGAGCGGTTCGTTACACTCGGTGAGATTCGTGACCATAGCCGGCCAGTAGTTCATCTCTGTATTGATGTTGATGGTATATTTACTTCCCCAGATCGGGGTATAATCTTCATTCCATACACCCTGAAGGTTCGCCGGAAGCGAGCCTTCGCGGGAGCTGGATATGAGAAGATATCTTCCAAAATGGAAGAGTCGCACTATCTTCTCCTGTCCTTCTATATCAAGCGTTACTCTGTTGAATAACGACTGATAATCTTCTGTATGCTCTTTCAAAATCTCGTCCCAACTGAGTTCAGACACCTTATCCAGTCTGGATAATACTGACTGTGTTGGATCTGCTTCTCTGAAAGTGGTATCAGCTCCGAGAATTATCAGAGCTTCATCTGCATTTTTAACTATTGTGGTTATTCCCAGATGTTCTACGGTTCCTCCAGTTGGAATAACCTTGAAACCTGCGGCCATCGAAACCGCACCTTTCCCCCCAGACGTAGCCTCCATAAGTTGTACATTTCCGGGATAGGCTTTTATACTGTCCACATAATGATTGTAATTCTGTCTTCTTATCTCCAGCATCTCATACGGACGATTCTCCCATGGAGCAAGGCCTCTTCCGATCTGAGCATGGAAGGATAGACTTCCCGGTTTATCTGCTGAGAGACGGATTGCCATTATATTCCGCGGATAGCTTGTAATCACCTCACGCTTATATCTTACTCCGTTCATCGACAACTCTGTAGTCACAATGGCACGGCTGATATCGAGAGTTCTCTCATAATCCGAATACTCCAGCTCTTTACCCATAAATTCTATAAACAGATTACCCAGACATTCGAAGTGTCTCTGTTCTTCCGGAGTTCCCGACAGGGCAAAAGTACACAGTTCTTCAGCCTCACTAATCCTTCCGTCAAAGATAAGCTTTCTTATCTCTGGAAGCTTCTCAAGAGCTGAAGGATTGATCCTGTCTTGCTTTCCTCCGAACCAGACGCTGTCCTCATTCAGCTGAATTCTCTCTATATATGGATTCCCGAAAACCATTCCACCAAGTCTTCCGTTACCTACCGGAAGAGCTTCATTCCAGTTTTCGGCCGGTTTATCAAACTCAATCTTGTGTACATTTATTGACATTTTATTGTGTCCTTCTATCTTGCAAAATCACGAAATATTTTTATCCTTGTGGTTTGATCATACTTTTTGAAATAATTCCTATAGCCACCCTTACCACAACAGCGATTCCTGTCATTAATGACCCGATTATCGTAAGTATATCTCCAATCTTCGAATTAACAGCATACTCAATCTGCAGTTCCATCGGTGGATCCTGATATGGAAGTCCAGCTTTGATGAACATATAGTATGCTCCGATCACAAATATAATAACTCCTGCCACCGCTATTGAATTGAATATCGTTTTCAGTATCGTAATGATCATTTTTTCTGTTTTATTTTCCATTTTTGTTTCCTCCACTAATACATTAAACCTATTTTTTTACTACTTGATCTATCTTTTTGACATATGATAGAGCTTTCTCCCGGGTAACTTTCCCATGCACATCAAATATACACAGTTCACCAATCCGAACCGCATCCATGACACCTCTCATATAAACCTGCGCTATATGATTCGCGCATACTCTGCAGTCAAACAGATCTCTAAGTTCGTATGCGGGAGTTATATCTTCCACATCTTTTATACCCAGAACTGCTCTCATATACATGTGAAGAATCCGTGCTGCGGTTCTTCTCTCAAGCTCTTCTCCCCTGTTCAGAAGATCCTGTTCTTCAAGCCACTTCTCAGTTCCTGCAGGAAGGGAGTCCCTTTCTCCTTCCCACTCTTCACCGATCAGCTTTTCTATTAATTGTTCTACTTTACAGATTTCATCCACTATACTATCTTTACCGTTACATTATCACAGGCCTTGAGAGGTCCGTCGATAAAGTCCTTAAGTCTGAATACATTTCCCTTAACAGTCTTAGTCTCGCCGGTCCAGAGATTCTTCACCTCGAAACTGTCTTTTCCGACAAATGCTTCTCTATTCACCATCTTCTTTCCAAGATAGTTGCTTAAAAGTTCTGTACTTATCTCGATGTCATCCGTTCTATCAGCCATACTTACATTGATAAATGACAGCGCAACACTTCCATCTGCAAGCGGCTTAGCAAGAACGTCCATACGGTCATTGTCACGGATATATGTCACATCCGGTGCCACTGCCTTTGTAGTAAATATCCTCTTAGCCTGAACTCCCAGACTATCCTGATTAAGTGCGATCAGATCTGTATTACTGATGATCTTGTAAACCTCTGAATCCTTCTCAACATTTCTCAGATCCATTCCGAGCATGAGCGGTGAATTGATCATGCACCACATAGCCATATGAGTTTTACACATCGTATCATTCAGTCCGTTCATACCTATCATCAGCATGTCAGGATCATTCCATCCTCTGTCCAGTCCCGCAAATTCATCCATGATAACAGCCTTATTGTACTGAGCTGTTACGCTTGTTGTATATGCGCCTTCCCAAACAGCATGTCCGCTGTCGCCATCAGAACCAACCTGGAATGTGATATCATTCAGGATTCTCCAGGAATCTCCGACTTTATATCCCCAGTTCTGAGGCTGCGTCTTTCCCCACTCGCATATAGAGAATATGATATCATTATCCGGTGCAAGTCTGTCAAACCACTCCTGAATCTTCGCATAAGAAGTAAGAGTGTTCTCCTGACGTCTATGATTCATAAGTCTAAGATCATTTTCACCTGCACTCAGTTCTATCCTTATCGGTGAATCGCCTATAAAATCATCATGATAGAAGTGCACATCTTCACCGTATCCAACTGCAACCTGAAGCCACTCGCCGACGCCTTCACATCGTCCCTTCTCATGGAACACAGTAAGGTCGTAAGCTCCCGATTCAGGGACATTTACCTTAAAGATAAGTTCACTGCTGAGTTCTCCTACCGGAGAAGCATCCGGTGATGTTCCATCAAATGTACCGAGTCCAGTCACGTGGTCGCCCTCTACAAATGCGCGACGTCCTGTTATCGTTCCATCCTTAACTGCAGAAAGTTCCACAACTGTATCTGGATTATCTGCTTTCTGAATCTTTACACCCATGATATTCGGCGCAAAAGTAAACTTTGCATTTTCAGGATTTGAAAATGTGGCATTATCCCACACGTTGTAGCAGTTATCTACCTTGATGTAATCTATCTTCCATTTGATATAATCCCTAACGTCTGTCTCTTCATAACCGCAGGTTCCAACTTCAAGACCTGAGCAGAGATGAGATCCGACGTCATTATACATTCCGAACTTAAGTCCCTTCTCATGGATAAAATCAGACATAGCCATGAATCCGCTTGGGAACTTCACGCTGTCTGAAACAACATGACCATCAACACGCTTCGGACCGTAGCATCCGTCATCCAGGATCACATACTGATAACCCAGTTTATCGAGGCCAAGCTCTACGAGTTTTTCAGCCATTGCCTTAGTAAGTTCCTCTGTATTACCACTTCCGAAAGCATTCCAGCTGTTCCATCCCATAGCAGGAACACGGCCCTTTCTGCCAAACAGCGGTTTTCCGTTATCAAATGAATCGAATCTATATCTTATATCATCTATCTTGATTGGTTTTTCAAAATACTTATTCATGTCTTCCTCCAAATGATTTTGTGGTTACTATTCGCAGGTTAGATGATGTGGTTATCAATAATGCCACTGCGAGCAGACATATTGATAACCACATCATCTAACTGTGAAAGTAACATCCAGCTCAGCATAACATAATTCGTCTATCTTGTCGTGTACAAAAAAAGACCCAGGTAAGGTCATTTTACCCGGGTTTTTTGTGCATTTTTTCTTAACGATTTCCGTACATCTTCTCATAGTAGTTCTGATACTCACCAGATATGATCGGCTCCCACCAATCCTGGTTGTCGAGATACCACTGGATTGTCTTCTTGATTCCGTCAGCAAACATTGTTTCAGGAAGCCATCCGAGCTCACTGTGAATCTTTGTAGGATCAATAGCGTATCTCATATCATGTCCCTTACGATCTGCAACGTATGTGATAAGGCTCTCTGGTTTTCCGAGCTCTTTACAGATGAGCTTAACGATATCGATGTTCTTCATCTCGTTGTGACCACCGATGTTGTAAACCTCTCCAACTCTTCCCTTATGGATTACAAGGTCGATAGCCTTGCAGTGATCCTCAACATAGAGCCAGTCTCTTACGTTAAGTCCTTCTCCGTATACAGGAAGTGGCTTATCATGAAGAGCATTGATGATCATAAGAGGTATCAGCTTCTCTGGGAAGTGATATGGTCCGTAGTTGTTTGAGCAACGGCTGATAGATACAGGAAGACCAAATGTTCTATGATATGCAAGAACAAGAAGGTCTGCCCCAGCCTTTGATGAACTGTATGGGCTGCTTGTATGGATAGGTGTTTCCTCTGTAAAGAAGAGGTCAGGTCTGTCAAGTGGCAGATCTCCGTATACTTCATCTGTAGATACCTGATGATATCTCTTTATTCCATACTTTCTGCAGGCATCCATAAGAACTGATGTTCCCATGATATTTGTCTCAAGGAAGATTCCAGGATTCTCGATTGAACGGTCAACATGGCTCTCTGCCGCGAAGTTTACAACCATATCAGGATGCTCTTCTTCGAAAAGCTTGTTAACTGCCTCTCTGTCTGTGATACTTTCCTTAACAAATCTGAAATTTGGATTGTCCATAACAGGAGCGAGTGTTGAAAGATTACCCGCATATGTAAGACAATCAAGACATACAATCCTGTAATCAGGATACTTATTCAACATGTGAAAAACGAAATTACTACCGATAAAACCGGCTCCACCTGTAACAATAATTGTCATGTTTTTTACTCCTTTCAAAACGAACAACTGTCAAAATACTTGTTTTGACTTCAATTTTATGGTATCACTATATAGGGTGACGTTACGTCATGCGCAAGTACTTTTTTCATATTTTTTTATTTTTATGAATTTTGACTGATTTTTCATTAGAAAAAAGGGTAAATCATGGAAAAAACTCTTTACACTTCGGGACAGTTTGCCAAGATGGCAAGGGTATCTGTCAGAACTGTCCGTTTTTATGATAAACAGAATATTCTGAAACCCAGTTTGGTAAATGAATCCACCGGTGCAAGATATTATACTTCTGATGATCTGGTGATACTCCAGCAGATCCTTCTGTATAAATACCTTGGCTTCTCTTTGGATGAGATCAAAGAGCTGATGGTAAAAGCTGACGACAAGAACTTTATGATAGATTCCATGAAACTTCAGCAGACTCTGATAAGCGATAAGATCGACCAGATGCAGCTTGTAAAAAAAGCTATCGACGATACTCTCACTGCTTATGAGAAAGGTCAGCAGATTGAATGGGACAAGATGCTCCGAATCATCGACCTGACCAGTATGGAAAACAGCCTTAACAAGCAGTACCAAAATGCCAACAACGTCTCAGCCAGAATTAAGCTTCACAAGCTTTATTCCGTAAATGAACAAGGATGGTTTCCTTGGCTTTTCAGCGAGATGAATCTTAAATCCGGTATGAAGATACTTGAAGTAGGATGCGGTAACGGAGCTCTATGGGCAGAGAATATCACCAAGATCCCCACAGGAAAAGGAACAGAAATCATACTGTCTGACATTTCCGGCGGAATGCTTCAGGATGCAGGAAGAACGATCCTTGGTACCGGAGGAAATGATAAGAGACGCGAAAAACTGAAGAAGATAATCAAACTTCGAGAATTCGACTGCACCAGCATCCCATATGTTGATGCAAGTTTTGATGTTGTTATCGCAAATCATATGCTCTTCTACTGCGATAAACCGGAGGAAGCTGCCGCTGAGATCAGCCGCGTACTGAAGCCGGGAGGGGTTTTGTATGCCAGCACTTACGGAGCTTCTCATATGAAGGAGATCACCGAACTCGTGAAAGAATTCGACGATAGGATCAACTTGGCTGCAAAAGAGCTATACCATATATTCGGACTTGAAAACGGCGAAAAGATTCTCGGAAACTGTTTTGATCATATCGAAAAAAAAATATTCGAGGATTCTCTGCTTGTTGACAAAGCAGATCCGCTCCTCGAATACATTATGTCCTGTCACGGAAATCAGAATCAGTACATAATCGACAGATATAAAGAATTCCGTACATTTATTGAGAAAAAAGTAAGTCGTGGAAAAGGGTTCCAGATAACTAAGGAATCCGGATTCTTTAAAGCGTCCAACAACTCATAATTCACTTAAAGATTGGCATCGATAGCCTTTGCGAACTGATCAGCACATGAAGTACCGCGCATTCCGCAGTCATTTCCGCGAAGGATATCTGCTATCTCTGAAGCAGGCTTACCTTCAACGAGTTTTCCGATAGCCTTCAGGTTACCATTACATCCGTTAGTAAACTGAACGTTATGAAGAAGACCGTCCTCTATATCAAAATCAATCTTTACTGCACAGACACCCTGAGGTGTATATGAAACATGTGGCATATGATAAACCTCCTTGATTATTTATATGACCTCATCCACTTTAGCCATTACTTCACTGAGTATGGCTATATCCCTTTCAACATTTCCCGTTTCCAATGAGTGATTTGCATCCTCATATCTGTAACAGGGAAGATCAAGTCTCTGGGATTCACTTACGATCTTTTCAGGTACTACCCATGGATCTGAAGTACCCGTAAACACTATTCCCGAATTCGGCTCAGCAACTGCAAATGTCTGTTCAAGCGGAGTAAGATAGATATATCTTATATTTCCACCAAAACCATCCAGATTTTTCTTACCAAAGGCGGCCGCAACAGCGGTTCCAATGCTCTTCCCTATAAAAAGAATGTCCGAATAATCTTTCCATTTTATATCTGAAAGCTGCTCTTCGACCTGACTCAGTGCCATTTCGAATGCTTTAAGTTTCTTCTCTTCGTCCCCTTTTATATTCTTAGGAAGATCATGGTACCCTACTTTTATTACTTCGTAATCTTTATTCATCGCAAGTCTGCCTGAATAATAAAGCAGCGATCTATCTACGGTATAACCGATTCCTGGGAATAGTATACAGATTTTCATAATTTATTCTGAGTCAGGCTCTATGCCTTACTCTTCTCCTTTCCCTGTTTTGCAAGATTTACAAATGCGTAAACTGCAAGAACAACTGCAAGAATTACAAGGAATGCTGCAATGATAGCCTGGATATATGCCCAGATATCAGCTGCTCCTGAACCGATCATTGCTATCTTACCTTTAATAGTAAGAAGGAGTGATGCGATAGTAACAATAAGCATAAATACCATAGGAATATAGAACATCTTGTTGTTCTTTCCTACTTTTCCAAGCCATGTACATACTGCAAGAAGTCCGACAGCTGCAAGAAGCTGGTTAGCTGCTCCGAAGAGAGGCCATATCTTTGCATAACCTGTCATTCCAAGTCCAACACCGAGAACTACTGTTACGATAGTTGCAAAGTATGGATTACAAAGGAACTTCTTAGTACCTTTTACATCCTGAACTGTTTCATCAGGTGCAAGCCAGAACTCCTGGAACATATAACGAGCAAGTCTTGTTGCTGTATCAAGTGATGTAAGGCAGAATACTGAAACTGCCAGAACAAACATACTGTAGATGATATTTACTATAGGGCTGTCAGCACCGACAAATGTACCGATCATCTGTGATATACCACCAGCAAATACTGCTGTAGGGCTTGTAAGTCCTGTTGCAGCAAGTTCTTCCGCATTTACATTTACTGTGTGCCATACAAAACCAACTGCACAAAGAGATATAACTGCAACTACGCACTCAATAAGCATTGATCCGTATGCTACAGGACGGGCATTTGCCTCGTTATCTATCTGCTTTGAAGTTGTTCCTGATGAAACCAGTGAATGGAAACCTGAGATAGCTCCACACGCTATAGTTACAAAAAGTGCTGGGAATAAGCTTCCTGTTGCGAAGAGACCATTTGTCTCTGTGATCTGCCATCCGGCAAATGCAGGAATATCAACATGTCCCTGTCCCATTATCGATGCTCCGATTATAGCAATAACAGCTACTGCTATCATAAAGTAAAGCAGGAATGAGCTAAGATAATCTCTTGGCTGAAGAAGGATCCAGACAGGTGTAACTGATGCGATCAGAATATAAACTGCAAGAACCCACATCCAAACATTGTATGGAATGCTTATAGGACAGAACTTCATACCGATAGCAACGATTGCGATGATTCCTACTACACCGATTGCTGATGCAGGTCCGATAGGAACGTTTTTACGATATACAAGGAAACCAAATACTATAGCAAGAACTATGAACAGAATAGAGATCATAGCTGTCTGCTGATGTGCCAGAAGGGCTGCCCCCTCAACTGCTGCTCCGGTCGCTGTTGTGCTTCCGAATGTGCTGGCAACGATAGAACTGAAGGCTGCTACTACGAGAAGTAGTGTAAGATATCCGAAGATTATGAATATCTTCTTAGCCAGGTTTCCCATTGCGTCTTCGATAACTTCACCGATTGACTGTCCCTGGTGACGTATAGAAGCGAAAAGTGCACCGTAGTCATGAACACCACCGAAGAATATTCCACCGATGAGTACCCAGAGGAGTACTGGAATCCAACCGAAGATTGCTGCCTGAATAGGTCCATTAATAGGTCCGGCACCTGCTATTGATGAGAAATGGTGTCCCATAAGAACCGGTGTCTTAGCCGGAACATAGTCCACTCCGTCTTCCATCTCATGCGCCGGAGTCTTCTTCTCCGGATCAATTCCCCATTGCTTTGCAAGCCATTTTCCGTAGAAAATATATCCGCATAGCAAAACTACGATACTAATGATAAGTACTAATGCTGCATTCATTTTTTGTTTTCCCTCACTTTCTCATAGAAATCTGTCAGGTGTTTTGCCACCTTATTTGCACAGGCCTTTCCTGTGGAAAGGTCCATTAGTACCAAATGCCCTTCAACATGACCACGGATGGTCATGAGGTAGTTTTTTTCAAACCTGAATCTTCTTATGGAATTCAGCGTTTCTTCATCAGGTGTCTCGTCACAGATAAACGCTACTGTCACATAAGAGTACATATGGTCCTTCTCCGGATACTTTTTACCTTTACATACAAGTTCCGGAGCCATGTGCTCCACCATAAGACGTCTGACTTCTTCTATATCTTCAACTGTCACTTTATTCCTGTCGAGAAATAAGATGTGTTCAAAACCATGAATGCTCCAGAGATTCGCTTTCGGATTTATGACATATTTCTCACTTACTGTCGAGAAATATCCATACGCCTCGGCTTTTACACCTCCGATTTCATAATCTCTGGTAATATCAAAACTTTTGGAATATTCATTTAGTAGTTCTTCTATGTAAGTTTCTTTAACCATAACACTCACTATTATATTACTTTTCATTATAAAATCAAGAAGCGCCTGTAAGTATCTCAACTTACAGACGCCTCATCATCTTTATCGTATTTCTATTGTATTTCTATCGCATCAAAGATATCGTGTGTTTCAGTTTCCGAATTACCGTTTATGATATATGTAGTTTTATCTGTTTTGATCTTTATATATTCATCCACCTTCGGGTTCATAAAAAGCTTTGCCTTCTTTTCTCCTACAATAGAATACTGTCCTTTGTATACCTTTTCAGTCTGTACTCCGGCTATCCTTACAGGTTTGATCTCGTCAATACTATCAACCAGAGACACTTCTTTTATCTCGTCAATCGGTATCACATAATCATCTCTAAGTTGGTGACAGATTACATATCCATTCTCAACTCTCACGTCTAAAGCAGTGAAATCTAAAGCCGCCGCCCAGATGATAGAACCAACAGACCCGAGCATAACAAGTGCAATTACTACAGTAAACACTTTGCCTACCGGATGGGCCATATTTATAGTAGTGCCCATTCCATCTCTTTTTTCTACATTCAGCCTTTTATCACTGGGATTATAGTAGAAAAGCCCGTATATCCAAGCATCATCGTCATCATCATATACACTTTTGAAGTCATAGCTCTTATTGAGGAGCGATGTATTTCTAGCAAGCAGCACCATAACCACAATAACAGCGATGATGTATGTGATACTCATAGCAACGATAAAAGACTGCGTCCAATAATTCATGATAGCCACTATACTTACCACTGCCGTAATAGTATTGATCCAGCTAAGCTGTATCCATGTATCACTCCATATCTTTTTCTTGGCACGATTATAATTGATATTCACATCAGACTCTTCGGAAATGACTTCATTTCTCATACTGTCCATCATCTTAGCGATCATAACGAATAATACTGCCACAAATAAAAAGCTTCCTACTGATATACTGGCCGCATAGCTTCCCTGAAGTATGTTATTCGCTGCAAATCCTATCAGGTTAAAGTCATACAGAAGTGCGAAGATCATGCATACAACTGTCAGGATGTTCGGTATAAGAAGCATCGGCATGTTAAGTGCGTGAGATGCATTTATACTCCTTAGATCTGCTATCTTTACGCCCTTTGCTTTGATCCCCAGCTCCCTCTTTAGACTTTTTATTTCAGAATTTCCTTTTACATATGGGAGCATGCACACAAAAATGATCACGAATACATATATCGTGAAGAACAGGAGCATCAACGTCTGATTTGGAATAAGCAGCATTGCTACCGCTAATATGCTCAATGCGCTATAGATTACAAGCGCCATCCTTCTGATTTTCTGAACTATCTCATCAACAGATTTTTCTGTCTCTTCCGTCTTAAATTCATCTCTGTTCCTTACACCGAAGATATACTTCCTCTTTCTCCACTTCTTTGGATACAACACCAAAAACATGATCACAAGAAATGGCAAAAGACACAGTAACATCATAAGTCCCAATTCAATCTTCATAATAGTTCCTTCCTCTTTTAGTAAAACTCGTCTACTAACTTTTTGATCTCGGACTTCGAAACACCCGAAAGTCTGGCTTCAGAAACAATTCTCCGAAGCTCATTCTTGTTAACTTCGCTTATCACTCCTGACTGCTGGATCTCTGCTCTGACTCGAGCTCCGTTCTTCCTGTCCGTTGTGATATAGCCTTCATTCTTTAACATCTGATAAGTCTTGCTGACGGTCATGGTATTTATACCAATCTCCATCGCAAGAGCTCTTACTGTAGGCAGCTGCTCGCCGGCCTTCAGTTCTCCGCCGGATATTCCCATAACTATCTGATTGCGTATCTGCATGTAGATAGGGACATCCGAGTATTCATCGATTTTGATTATCATGTTTTCACCTTTTCTCTATATTCTTAGATCGCTTCCAAAGATCTATCTTTCGTCTTCCCTACTGCGCAGTGCTATGATTCCCATAACAACCGCAAGTATTAAAAATGGTATTCCTGCTATGGCTCCATTCGGTGCCGGTCCCAGTATCATAAGTTTTTCCAGCTTATCAGTTTCATTTGTGCTGATCACCAGCTGATACATCGTTGCCGCTCCATTTATCGATCCATGAAGAAGAGCCGGATACCATATACACTGAGTTTTATCATAAATGATTTCCATCAATATTCCAATAGCTATACAGAAAATTGTAAATACAATAGGTCCAAGTATCGGAGCCCCCATATATTTTGTTCCGTATTCATAACCGGCAATGAACATACATGGGAAATGAAATGCTGACCATATCAGACCACCGATCAACCAAGTCTTTACTCTTCCGAAACCTTTCTTCAGTTCCGGATATAGGAATCCTCTCCAGCCAGCCTCTTCACCGATTGCCACAAACATATTTACAAATGGCGCTTCAACTACTATCTGCATCAAGGATATGATGATAAGTTTTTTCATATCCATATTGAGCATCCCTAAGGATTTCTGAAATTCATCTGCATTCAGTCCTGTATCTTTGATCTGTTTTAATAAATATGATCCATCCATACTGAATAAATCAGGATATATAGCAAAAAAACATACAAAACCGAAGATAGTAAAGATTGATGGGATAAGTATTGAAAAGAATATCCACTTTATATTTCCCTTGAACTTAGGCTTCCACCCTATTCCTTTCAGATTGCCATTTACTATCAGTGTTGCGATCAGCGGAGCAAACATACAGATTGCCAGTCCACACTGAAAGACGCTTAGCCCCAATTTAGAATCATTCTTTATCACAAACAGAGAAACAATAATCTGGATTGTCCAAGCAAAAAGATAGGTGAGACCTATATATTTTAAAACTTTTTTCTTATCCATAAATCCACATCCTTTCTACCTAGATATCTTCTAATCTTGTATAGATGATCCTTTTGTATAACCATATGCATATAACGCTCATAGCGATCGTGAATCCCAGATTATAGATATTTTCATATTGGATCGGTATGATCATAACTCCTATTCCGAAGATGATTACTACCAGTCCACCAAGCAGACTGAATCCTACCGCTGCACTCTGCTTTACTACATCTAATTCTTTTTCCCAGTTGAATTTCGGCAGTTTGATATTTAGGAATAATCCTAGTAATACCGAAAAAAGTATTGCCATGACCGGGATTATTATCAGCCATATCCGTCCCATTACTCCACACTTTACCGTAAAGATCATGATAAGTTCTGCCAGTATATAAAATGGTGCTACAACGATCAGGTTAAACAATAGTTTTGCTCCAAGCACCTCTTTGGAACTGAGTGGAAGTGTCCGTACTATCCACCAGTTTTTTCCTTCGATCGATATGCTTGATGCTGTTATACTCATCAAGCCAAACATCATCGCAACGATGAATCCGATACCGGCATCATAGTTTAGATCTACCGGAATGTTGCCGGCACTGGATATTATTGTTTCAATATCAAAGAATCCAAGTGCTATGGCAAATGCAACTGCCATTATCAACCCGATTATCGTATTGGTCACATAAATGCCTGAAGAAAAATATCTTGCCGCTTCTTTCTTTATAAGAGATGTCATTACCGACTTTCTCTTCATTCCTTCCATAATATACTCTCTATGAGTCTGAGTATTAAACAAACTCCTTGAGATGCTGAAGAAGTTCTCTCCTATTATGAGCACTGTTAGTACAAGCACCATTATCGAGATAAGGGTATATATGATAAATCCAGTGAGATCTGCATTTTTCATGATATCTCCCATGGTCTTCATAAGAGGATATGCATTCTCCAGTTCTGTCATTCTTTCACTGATCATCTTAGAAAACTCTGCACTCATCTCAGAATTTATCTCTTCTTTATGAGCACTTGCTCCCGGAGTTCCGACTCCTGCCTTAGCTGATATGATCCCGCTTATCAGAAATGATCCGAAAACCAGCACAAGCGCAAGTATAACTTCTGTAAGTACCTTATGACGGTTTCTTGCGATGACTGCTGCAAATAGTATTCCGACCCACGCAGCTATAGCTGAAGGGAGTATCGGAAGTATGATACACAAAGGGATCAGTGATACATATGATCCAAGTCCGACTCCTGCATTGATCCCATAAACGATCATTGCCGGAACTATTATCCCAAGTCCCAGAAGGAAATTATCAATATACATCCTGAGGATTCTGGAAGCTACAACACTCACTCCGCTAACCGGAAATGCTGACATCTGATCCAGGTCTTTCTCTCTGTATATTGTCTCCTTTGCTTTGTATATACCCATGCATATATTTGCAATAAATGCTGCTGCAAAATATATCACCGGAATATATTCCGTAAGTCCAAGCTTTGCCATACCTACGGTCTGTCCTGCAATATAACCTGCGAATACAACAAGTAAGAAGATGATCGTTCCAAACAGAAATCCTTTATTCTTACGAACAGCAGAATCCTTGGAATGTCTCAATTCATTTATTCCCAGATAATTTATTAATTCAATTTTCGTAAGAGTCAAAATATTCATTTAAACACTCTCCATAAAAAGCTCTTCAAGGGATTCTCCCTCTTTAACAACTTCATCCATAAGACCATTTGCAAGAAGCCTTCCTGCCTTTATGATCGCCACTTTGTTACAAAGCTTTTCAGCAACTTCCAGTACGTGTGTCGAGAAAAAGATCGCTCCTCCTCCGGCCGTAAGTTCACGCATAAGCTCTTTTAAGATGAATGCCGCCTTAGGATCAAGTCCCACAAAAGGCTCATCCATGATAAGTAGTTTCGGTTCGTGAAGTAATGCAGATATGATGACCAGCTTCTGTTTCATACCATGAGAATATGATGATATCAGATCACCAAGTGCTCCGGTGATCTCAAACCTTCCTGCCAGCTCCGCTATCTTTGCCTCTCGATCCTTTGCCGAAACATTATAAATGTCAGCAACAAACTGCAGATACTGAATCCCTGTAAGGTATTCATAGATGTCCGGATTATCAGGGATATAAGCTATCCTTCTCTTCACTTCCATCGGATCTTTCTTTATATCGATCCCATCGATCAGGACTTCACCCTTATCAAATTCATGTATTCCTGTTATAGCCTTGAGAAGTGTTGTCTTACCCGCTCCGTTATGACCTATAAATGCATATATATCACCGGGTTCAACATTAAGCGTGATATTCTTAACCCCTTTATCCGTTCCCTTATATAGTTTATCCAATTCATTGATCACCAGCATATTCGTGACCTCCTATCAACATACATTTTCTAAAACACAACAAGTCGGTGTATTATTTGTATTACTTTCTGCAATACAAATAATACACCGACTTGTTTTGCCTGTCAATATTTTTCGATATGCTTTTATTCCATCCCCAGATCCGGATGTTCACCGGACCAGCCACACTCGGCTACGCATGATAGATATGATATCTCATCATCTGTCAGACTAAAGCCGAATATATCCTTATTCTCCTTCATTCTTTCTATACTTGATGCTTTAGGGATAACCTGGATTCCTCTCTGATTCAGGAATCTCAGAAGTATCTGAGCATTTGATTTGCCATACTTTTCAGCAAGAAGTGTTATCCTGTCATCATTTATTACTTTAGCTCTTCCCAGCGGACTCCATGCTTGAGGAAGTATCCCTTCTGTCTTTAAGTACGCAAGTGTATATTCCTGCATATATCCTACGTGAAGTTCAAGCTGATCAACCATAGGTTTTATCCTGACATTTTCCAGCATTGGTCGCAGGTGATGTGGAAGAAAGTTCGACACACCTATTACACTGATCTTCTTCTGTTCATAGAGGTCTTCCATAACAGCCCAGGCTTCAAGCACTTTATCCAGCCATCTTTCATCATCCTTCTGATACTTAGGCCAATGGATAAGGAACATATCCAGATAATCTGTCTTAAGATCTCTACATGATGATTCAAATGACTCCCTAACACCATCTGTTGAAAGCATTGTAGGCCAGACCTTACTGCATAAAAAAAGCTCGTCTCGCGGAATTCCGTACTCGCTTATGGCTTCGCCGATCTCTGCTTCGTTTTTGTACATCCATGCGGTATCGATATATCGATAACCCGCATCAAGAGCAGCCTTTATTACGCTCTTTCCTTCCTTCTCTGTCGAAAGATATGAACCGTATCCCACTGCTGGAATACGAATACCGTTACTTAATTCAAACTCTTTCACGACATTTACCCCCTATCAGATCAACTCTTATACAGTTCCTGTCAGATGGGATATATCTGCATACACAGGTACTCCATCTTTATATTCCAGCTGGACTTCTCCACATACCAGCGGGCGAACGTAATCTATCATCTCTGAAGTGACATCATTTCTTGACGGATTAATCCACTCGATTGGAACCTGCTTTACCTGATTAGCTATTCCGTCAAGTTCTGCTGTTTCAATCTTATACTCGTAAGGCTCATTTGATGTACGAATGATTGTAGTCATATATCCTGTCTTTCCGGCTGCAGCATATTCAACAGCTTTCTCTCCAAGAAGCTCGGACTCCTGAAGATCGGAAGCAGATGCCATATGAGCTGCACATCTCTGAAGGATATTTATCTCAACCGAACGACACTTTACACCCAGTTCATCTTTTACAAGGCTTTCCAGAATCTTTCCCACTCCGGATAACTGAGCATGTCCGAACTTATCTTCTGCCGCGCTGGTTGCAGATAGATATACCCCATTCTCATCCTGCAATCCTTCAGATACAGCTATAACAACATTGTTAGTTGTCTTCAGCACATCCTTAACATCATTCAGGAAGTTCTCAGTACTGAATGGAACCTCCGGAAGATATATAAGCTGAGGTATATCACTATATTCATTTCTGGCAAGAGCCGCAGCTGCCGTAAGCCAGCCTGCATTTCTTCCCATGATCTCTATTATTGTAACTGTTGGAACTTTATATACTGAGGTATCATGTGCGAATTCCAGCATCGATGCGATTATAAACTTCGCAGCCGATCCGTAACCTGGTGTATGGTCTATATGAACCAGGTCATTATCTATGGTCTTTGGAACACCTGCAAATCTTATATCACTGCCAATACTGCTGCCATATTCTGCAAGTTTAGATATCGTGTCCATAGAATCATTTCCACCTATATAGAAAAATGCGGCAACTTCATACTTGTTCAATATCTCGAAGATCTTTTCATAGATTGAAGAATCCTCTTCTATATCAGGCATCTTGTATCTGCAGGATCCCAGATAACTGGACGGTGTGGTGTAGATCCGATCAAGCTCTTCATCACTTAACCCTTCCAGCTGAATAAACTCTTCCTTCATAACTCCGCTTATTCCATAAAGCGCACCAAATACCTTATCATAGCCTCCACTGGATAATGCTCCTTTTACAACACCTACGAGCGATGCATTGATAGCTGTAGTAGGTCCCCCCGATTGAGCAACTATGATGTTTTTCATATAAAGTTCTCCTTATACTATTGATATTCGTGTTTCGAGTAAACTCTGAAATGTCAAAGCACACACCCGACCAATATAACATCTGTCAGTATAAGGTTCAATATAAAAAATTTTAATTTAGATTATTAAATAGGACTACTGTCTCGACGGCGTTTTCGTTGATTAACCACTTTTCCATCTCAACAATCTCTCTAGAATTCTTTTATTTCTGATTTTCAATCATTTTCTTTACAGCCTTATCAAAATCAGACTCTATCGGCTGAGTCTTATTAAATATCTCATATTCAGCATTTGCCTTATCTAATGCCTGCTTGTGAGATATCCTTCCATTATCTTTAAGTATCTTGTACTGACGGAATTCAAGAAATGCATTTACGCTCTTTTCAAATTCCTCCATTGTAAATACATTTTCACGCTCAATCAGATCTTCAATATAATCAAAATATCCAGTAACCGCACGTTCCAACCTGCGGATTTGTTTCTCGTCTAGATAATTCTTCGCAACAGAAACATCAGATTTCAGGATTCGTCCATCCGGAGCATTCTTCCATGTTGTAAGTCCCATATGATCCTTCTCATGGTCAGCCGATTCATATACTATCTCTGCCGCAGTATGATTTGTGATTGCATAATGGAACTTATTTTGAATGGTTGCATAAAAATGATAAGCAATATCTGAATCTTTTGTATAGTCAATACTGCACTCGGCAAAAATATCGGTGATCTGTTGCCAAATACGTCGCTCACTTGCGCGGATTGAACGGACACGCTCCAACAGTTCGCGAAAGTAATCTTTTCCGAAAGCCGTTTTCCCTTGCTTTAGGCGATCATCATCAAGAACAAAGCCTTTTGTCATGTATTCTTTTAGAACTGTAGTTGCCCAGATACGGAATTTTGTCGCTTTAATTGAATTGACACGATATCCAACAGAGATAATTGCATCCAGATTATAAAACATAGACTCATTATCCTGTGTTTTCCCGGGGATTGCGCCATGCTGACTGGTTGTTGCAATTTTTGCAACAACCACTTTTTCATCTAGTTCACCACTCTCAAATATCTTTTTCAAGTGTCTGCTGATGCCGGATTTATCAATTCCAAACAATTCAGCCATAGCCTTTTGAGTGATCCACAAGCTATCACTCATTATATACGCATCAACAGAAACATCTCCTTCATCGGAATGATAGAGAACCATTTCCATTTGTTTATCAAAATCCTTCATAGAAGGTTCTCCTCCTTTCCTTTCACCAGTTCTTCATATTTTAACTGATATTCTATAAGCCGCGGGATATACTCAGGAGGAGTTCTCCTTCCTGCTTCCCAGTCTTCCAGCGTACGAACAGGGATACCCGTATGCTCCGAAAAATCCTTACGTGACATCCCTGTGCTTTCTCGTAGTTCTTTTATTGTTTTAGCTGTGTCCATATTATCACCTCGCAATGCGTTACTATATTCAAATTATATCACATAATCAATCGCAACGCAATGCGTGGCATTGAAGTATTCAGCTCTTACACGAATTATGAATGAATCTTATTACATATCCTTAAACTTGCCTCAATATGCATGATCCAGTGTCTGGAAAACGGCATTTGAATAAGACCGCGAACATCTTTATTGCACCAGTAATCAACGAGCCAGATTGCACTCTCATCATCACTGACAACAGAGAGTGATTCCAGTTGCTCTTTTCTTTCTTCGGATATCTTCCATTTGAGATCATCATAGGATAAATCCTTTAACATAGATTCCGTACTCCGCTTCACATCAGAAATATATGCATATAATTCGTCCAGATTCAGTTGTTTTGAAAAGTCGGCGATTTCCTGCTTAACAAGCTCATTTCCTGTCGTGATGATCGGCGAACTGATTCTTTTCTGATATCCTCCGCTAAAAAACTCCTGCTCATCACCTTTGATCAATGTATGAGCGACAATATCCTCAATGCGGAAAATATGCCACAATGAATACGCAATGGTTTTGCTGTGATAACCATCTGCATTGATAAACGGGATCGCATTAAAATCATCCCTGCTTAATTCTTCTTTGAATGAAATGATCGTATTCCATAAAGAATTACGCAAAGCGAAAAGTGTATCGATACCCTCATCATAGTATTCTCTTTTCTTTATCTGACTTTGCATCAGTTTGTTCAGTTCAGACCATTCCTTATTCATCTACGTCCTTCTCCGAATCTTTGATTCTATAGTACTCCTCGGCATCTATGCCAATCTCAATAAAGTCCTTCGCTCTTTTTTGTTGTTCAAGAAGACAACAGACTTCAACATGGAACGATCTGCTGAACTGGTCATAGATTGCAACCTTCTCTAGTTCAAATCCCTCTGCTATAAGAGTTTTAAGGTCTCTTGCAAGAGTAGCCGGATCACATGATACATAAACCATCCTCTTCGGATTCATCCCCTTGATAGTACTGAGCAGCTTTTCGTCGCAGCCTTTACGCGGAGGATCAACAACCACAACATCAACACTGGATCCTTCCTCGCCTTTCTCATATATCTCTCCGACTATGTCTTCAGCAGCACCTGTATAGAACACTGCATTTTCTATTCCGTTTATCTCCGCATTTTTCTTTGCATCAATTATGGCCTGTGGAACTATCTCGACTCCAAAAACCTTATTGGCCTTGCCCGCTAGGAAGAGTGATATAGTTCCGATTCCACAATACATATCCCAGACAGTTTCTTCTCCTGAAAGATTTGCAAATTCAAGTGCCTTTCCATAGAGCTTTCCAGTCTGTGCCGGATTGACCTGATAAAATGACTGAGCCGATATCCTGAACTTAACATCACCGATGTAATCAGTTATGTATTCTTCTCCTGATATGACAAATGTCCTATCCCCGAGAATCTTATTCGTCTTTGCTGTATTTATATTAGCTACTACAGAAGTAAGACTGATTCTGATATCAGCCTTTTTATTTTCATCATTATTATGCTCTGAATTGTACTGTTCTACTGCAGCTTCCAGTTTCTCAATCAGCTCAGTATCATGAGGAATCTTTTTTCCATTTACCACAAGACATACCATCAGTTCACCTGTGGCAAATCCAATCCTTGTAAGCACATGACGCAGAAGTCCTTTTCCAGTTTTCTCATCATATACAGTTATTCCGAAACCATCAGCCCAGCTGCATACTGCTTCTGCAATAAAACTATTCACCTTATGTCCGATATAGCAGTCTTCCACCGGGATCAGGCTATGAGTCCTTCCAGCATAGAATCCCAGAACAGTCTTGCCTTCTTTATTCTTTCCGAAAGGGAACTGCATCTTGTTACGATATCTCAGATAGGATTCATTTCCATATGTACCCTCGAGATATTTCTCCGGATTCTCTATTCCACCGATACGTCTGAGACATCCCAGAACTTTATTCTGCTTAAGCGCCAGCTCCTTCTCATAGGAAATGTGCTGCAACGTACAGCCACCGCACTGTCTTGCAACCGGACAAACCGCAGCTGTTCTGAAAGGAGACTCATCTATAAGATTCTCAAGCCTTCCGTAAGCATATGACTTCTTGACCTTGACTATACGGATAGCAGCCGTATCTCCAACAACTGTATCCTTCACGAAAACAGCCATTCCATCAATATGTCCGATACCTGAACCGTCCTCTGACATATCTTCTATAGTTATCTGAAATATATCGTTCTTTTCCATATCATCCTCTTAATCATAAGTTAAAAACCGGCGGATAAATCCGCCGGTTTTTATTCTACCATATCTTATTAAGATATAAAAGCTTCCACATTCTGTTTGATATAATCTTTAACTTTCTCTTTCTCGAGTTTAAGCGATATCGCTAACTCACCAAATAGACCTTCTTCAGCAATGTGGAAATACTTAGCATCGGAAGCAGTTATCTTCTTTCCATCTGCTAACCTAGCATCCATTCTTTCCTTGATAGTTTTCATAAGTTCAACAAGAACCTTCGGGTCACACGAAAGAATCGCCTGTCTGTATTCATTCTCTCGCTTCTTTTCTTCGATGATCTTGAGCTTACCGATTGCCTTGATTCCGTCAACAAACCGTACCGCTTCATCCTTCGTCATTACTTTTCTCATGACGACTCGCTCGTTATCGACAGGTGTAAATATTTCGCTATCTCTGATGTAACACGGAATCAACGTATAATACAGCTTATCCTTTGACAATCCAGACACTTTCATGGGACCAACATTCGTTATCTTGCATACTCCATTACTACCATAGATAATATAGTCACCAACATCAAACATTCTAACACCTCTTTTTCATCTTACCAAAAACAAACCTGTCTAGTTGCTATGATAACACGAAAGAAATGTAAACGTAAGTTAGAAAAATAATTTCGTGAAAAGTGTCAATTATTCTTAAAAACGCTTGTTAATTATGTCGTATAGCAATCGTTATACAAATTAATTCGGTTTTACGTTATTTGTGATGATCAGCTTAGCTTTTCCCTCGGAAGTGGAAGCACCTGAAAATGCACATATGTAATTATCTTTTATCATAAAGAACTGTGCTGCATTTAACTTTGTAGACTGCGCACCCTGAGAATATTTTGCAGTAATCAGATATCCGTCACAGGTCTTACCCAAAATAGTCATTTTCTCCTGCTTTATCTCTTCGATTTCAAAGCCCTGAGCTTCAAGCTGTCTCTGATATTCTTCTTTATAGTCTTCTACAAGTTTTGTAAAATCTGTCGATGTTTCCTTGATATTATACATAGTCTGAGCTACATCAAACGAAAAAGCTTCTCTTGATGCAGAATTAGTTGCTCTAAGCTCAGTAACCGGCTGTTTTGAATCAAGCTGATTCTTCTCACTCTCCGCACTTCCGGAGAATCCCTCTACATCCCAGTTACCTTTAGATAGATCTAATTTGAAACCAAAAAATTCATTGGTGAACACTTTTCCATCAAGAGTTCCCGGAATATATTCTGCTTTTCCGAATATTCTCTTAAACTGTGAAACAGCAATAATTCCAACCAGAATCAACAACGGTATAATGACAATCCATGGATTAAAACTTGACTTGCTCGCTCTAGTAGTATTCCCATACTGTACCGGTGATGGATCCTGTGGATATGGAACACCTCCACCGTAAGGTGATCCCCCTCCATAAGGAGGCATCTGCTGCTGAGCCTGCTGATATGGAACACCTCCACCATATGGAGATTGCTGTGGCTGGCTCTGTTGATAAGTCTGCTGGTAAGGAGGTTGCTGAGCCCCACCATACTGAGACTGTTGTGGCTGCTGATTTACTTCTTCATTCTTTTTTAATTCCATAATTAACCCTTTAAATATTTTTCATATATCGCTTGTTTACGATTACTTTTTCTCAAGAAGGGAGTGTCCTGTCATCTCTGCAGGCTGTTCAAGACCCATAACCTCGAGAAGTGTAGGAACTATATCACAAAGCTTTCCTCCATCCTTAAGAGTATAAGCCTCATCATAGTTAACAAGTATAAATGGAACAGGATTTGTTGTATGAGCTGTATGAGGTTCACCTGTCTCCGGATTCTTCATCTGTTCACAGTTACCATGATCTGCACAGATAAAGAGAACTCCATCCATATCCTTAACTGCTTCTACTGCAGTTCCAACACATTTGTCTACTGTTTCAACAGCTGCTATAGCTGCATCAAGAACTCCTGTATGTCCAACCATATCAGGGTTAGCAAAGTTGATGATGATAACATCATACTCACCTGATCTGATAGCTGCATCAAGCTTCTCACTTACTTCAGGTGCACTCATCTCTGGCTGAAGATCATATGTAGCAACAGCTGGTGAATTAACAAGGATTCTGTCCTCGCCTTCATTTGGATCTTCAAGTCCTCCATTGAAGAAGAATGTTACGTGTGCATACTTCTCTGTCTCAGCAAGTCTGAGCTGCTTCTTTCCAAGCTTAGCAAGGTACTCGCCAAATGTATTCTTGATTTCCTGCTTCTTGAAAGCTACATACTTGTTAGGGATCGACTCATCATAATCCTTGAAGCATACATATACGATAGGCATGTATCCATTTGCTCTCTTAAGAGACTTGATGCTCTTTGAATCTGAAGCATCTCCTTCCTGAGCTGCGATATCTTCATCTGTAAAGCAGAATGCTTTAGTGATCTCTCTTGCTCTATCAGGTCTGAAGTTGAAGAAGATAACTGAATCTCCTTCCTTAACAAGTGAAAGAGGCTTTCCTTCTTCATCCGTAATAACAGTAGGAACTACGAACTCATCTGTTATTCCTTCATCATATGAAGCCTGCATAGCTACTACAGGATCGGTAGCCATATTGCCTTCTCCTGTTACAAGAGAATCATAAGCCTTCTGAACACGATCCCAGTTGTTATCTCTATCCATTGCATAGTAACGACCTGAAAGTGATGCAACCTTACCTACACCGATTTCCTGTGTCTTAGCAACGAGTTCTTCAAGATATTCCTTACCTGATGCAGGAGGTGTATCTCTTCCGTCAAAGAAAGGATGAATGTATACATTCTCAAGACCTTCCTTCTTGCACATCTCAAGAATTGCATAAAGATGTGTATTGTGGCTGTGAACTCCACCGTCTGAAAGAAGTCCCCAAAGATGAAGATCACTGTTCTTTTCCTTACAGTTGTTGATAGCACGAAGAAGCTCTTCGTTCTTAAAGAAGTCTCCATCCTCGATAAACTTTGTAATAAGTGTCAGATCCTGATATATGATACGTCCTGATCCGATATTCATGTGTCCTACTTCTGAGTTACCCATCTGTCCGTCAGGAAGTCCAACTGCAAGACCCGATGCAAGACCCTTCTTGTAAGGATACTCTGCCTTAAGCTTATCCATTACAGGTGTTTTTGCTAAGTAAACAGCATTTGAGTCCTGAATATCAGACTCACCATATCCATCAAGTACCATAAGAACTACAGGTTTCTTACTCATAATTTTTCTCCTCTTCTATATAAATGTTTTCTGCGATAAACTCTTTTTCAGTTGCTATAATAACTTATCTGCCGTGTTTTGACAACTGTCAGAATCCCTATTTTTTCGACTTACTATTGGGATTCTCCACAGCTTTCTCCACAACTTGAGCAGTCATTATCATCTTTAGCTATTCCCGATTCATGACCTGTTATTCCAAGCGCATCATGAGCGACCTGAATCATGATCGCACATTCCATACGTTTTCTGAAAAGCTCACATCCATATTCGTATATTCCGCGAACATCTCCGGTCGCATGATATGAATTTGCTGCACAGCCTCCTGAGCAGTAGTGCATAGCCCAACAGTCACGGCAATCCGGTCTTGCATATGCGTTGCAGCTTCTGAATTCTTCCTGTGTACTAGTATTTGTTACACCTTCCCACAGGTCTCCAAGTCTGTACTTCTCATCACCTACAAACTGGTGACATGGATAGAGGTCTCCCCAAGGAGTAACCGCCATGTATTCCGTTCCGGAACCACATCCTGATATTCTCTTATATATACAAGGGCCGGACTTAAGGTCTATCATATAATGGTAGAAAGTAAATCCTTCTCCCCTCTTATCTCTCTCTAACATTTCCTTTGCAAGGATCTCATACTGTTCCTTCAGGATTGGGAGGTCTTCCTCTGTTAGTGCCAGCTCATCTCCCGGCTTACTTACAACAGGCTCCATAGACAGCTCCTTAAATCCAAGGTCTGCCATAGTAAATATATCTTCTGTAAAATCTGTATTAAGATGCGTAAATGTACCACGCATATAATAGTTCTTGCCACCTCTTGCTTCCACAAGCTTTTTAAACTTTGGAATAATGAGATCATAGCTTCCATTTCCCCTATAGTCTACGCGAGTTCTATCATGAACCTCTTTACGACCATCAAGTGAAAGAACCACATTACTCATTTCCTTATTACAGAAATCAATAACATCATCATCTATAAGTAAACCATTTGTAGTAAGTGTAAATCTGAAGTTCTTGCCTGCTTCTTTCTCTATGGAACGCGCATACTCAACTATCTGCTTGCAGACATCCCAGTTCATAAGTGGTTCTCCACCAAAGAAATCTACTTCCAGATTATGACGTGTTCCTGAATGTTCTACAAGGAAGTCGATTGCTCTCTTTCCGACTTCAAAGCTCATAAGGGCTCTTTCGCCGTTATATTTTCCCTGGCTTGCAAAACAGTATTCACAATTAAGATTGCATGTATGTGATACATGAAGGCAGAGAGCCTTGACCACATCACCACTTCTCTTCTTGAACTCACCTGCAAGCGGAGCATATGTATCCGGGGTGAACAGCTTATTCATATCTCTCAGAGTTTTTACGTCATCTATACAGAGACGCACATCCTCTTCTGTGACATCTTCTCTTTCACCATATCGTTTCATTATTTCGGATACTATCTCATCTTCATTTTTGTCAGGGAACATTTCGATTATGTCATAGGCTACGTCATCCACATTGTGAACAGAACCCGAACATGTATCGAGAACAATGTTATAACCGTTGAGTTTGTACTGGTGTACCATAGTTATTAAACTCCTATACTTACTTTTTCTTTTTTATTGCGCTTTAACTTTTGATTATACAGATAAACCACCTACTAGACAAGAGTTCTTTTATATTATCCCCTGTAAATACCAAAAGCGCTGCCTTTCGGCAGCGCTTTTGCTAAATATGATTTACTCTTCTGTTGTGTTTTCACACTTCTGATTTGCAACACCACAGCTTGTCTTGCAAGCACTCTGGCATGATGTCTGGCACTCGCCACATCCACCATTCTTTGCACTTTCACAGAGATCTCTTGTCTCAAGTGTCTTTATTCTTTCCATAGTTATTCACCTCTTTTTTTATGAATACTAAGATATTAACATAAATGAATTATCAGTGCAAGGGCTACTTTATTGCTTAAACCTGCCTCAGATCTTCCCATCTTCTGATTCTTCTATCATTTTTTCATACCAGATAATCTTATCCTTTACCCTCTCCATCTCGTCACTCAAAGCTCTCAGGCTGTATTTAAAATCATAATCTACCTGCTCATCATCAGAGATGGCTTTCATCTTCTTTATGCACTCTTCAAACTGTTTTTCTACTTTGCTTTTCTTTCTTCTATAGTTTCCATCTTTACATAGTTTAAAACCTCTCCATTCCTGCATTACCCACCAATACCTCCATACCTTTTTCCAAAATATATTAAGCAAAAGGGACGATACAGGTTTTCCTATATCGTCCCGAAAAATTAAGCTAGATCAACTTCAACCTTTTTCAGCTTCCATATATCTTTTACATATTGTTCAATCGTTCTATCTGATGAAAACTTACCTGAACAAGCCGTATTCATGAGTGCCATTCTAGCCCATCTCTGAGTATCTCTGTAAGCAACATCTATTCTTGCCTGAGCTTCTGCATATGAATCGAAATCCTTAAGAATGAAATAAACATCTTCTTTTGTAAGTGAATCATATAAATCCCTGAAGAGTTCTGTATCATCACTATAGGTTCCGTTTATGAGCTGTGTAAGTACCTTGCGGACATTTCTATTGCTGTTATAGATATCCCAAGGATTATAACCACCCTCACGTTCATACTTCATAACCTCGTCAGCAGAGAGTCCGAAGATAAATGCATTCTCAGCACCCACTTCTTCAACTATCTCGACATTGGCACCATCCATAGTTCCGAGAGTCAGAGCACCATTGATCATGAACTTCATATTTCCTGTTCCCGAAGCTTCACGGGATGCAGTAGATATCTGTTCAGATACATCAGCAGCAGCGAAGATTATCTCGCCGTTTGACACTCTGTAATCCTCTATAAATACAACCTTTATCTTACCCTTGATCGAATGATCATTATTTATTACATTTGCAACAGAATTAATAAGCTTGATAGTAAGCTTAGCTCTTGTATAACCTGCAGCTGCCTTTGCTCCGAAGATAAATGTTCTCGGATACATGTCGAAATCAGGGTTCTCTTTAAGCTCGTTATACAGATGCATAACATGCAGGATGTTCAGAAGCTGACGCTTATACTCATGAAGTCTTTTTACCTGTACATCAAAGATAGAATTCGGATCAACTTCGATTCCGTTGTTCTCTTTAATGTACTTAGCAAGACGAAGCTTGTTCTGGTACTTGATATTCATGAATTCCTGCTGATACTTCTTCTCATCGACAAATGTCTTCAGCTTGCTTATCTGCGAAAAGTCTGTTATCCACTCTTTACCGATTTTTTCGTTCAGCCACTCTGCAAGAAGAGGATTTCCATGTGCCAGGAATCTTCTCTGAGTAACACCATTTGTCTTATTGTTGAACTGGTCAGGATTCATTTCATAGAAATCCTTAAGTTCTCTCTTCTTGAGAATCTCCGTATGGAGTCTTGCAACACCATTTACTGAGAATGAACCGGCTATGGCAAGATGAGCCATCTTAACCTGTCCATCGTAAAGGATTGCCATAGACTTAACCTTGTCCTGCTGTCCCGGATAAGTTTCCTGAATCTTCAGTACAAAACGACGGTTTATCTCTTCTACGATCTGATATATTCTTGGAAGTAGTCTTGAGAAGAGCTCTATCGGCCACTTTTCAAGCGCTTCCGACATGATAGTATGGTTTGTGTAAGCACAGGTCTTTGTTGTGATATCCCATGCCTCATCCCAATCAAGACCTTCCTCATCCATAAGGATACGCATAAGCTCCGGCACTGTAAGTGTAGGATGTGTATCATTCATCTGGAATGTTACCTTCTTCGGAAGATCTTCTATCTTTTTATTCTTTTCTTTGAATTTTTTAATTGCTGTCTGGAGTGAAGCAGACACGAAGAAGTACTGCTGTTTCAGACGGAGTTCCTTACCTGAATAATGATTATCATTCGGGTAAAGAACCTCACATATGGTTCTTGCAAGATTCTTCTGTTCAACAGCCTTCTCATATTCTCCCCTGTCGAAAGAATTCAGATTAAACTCCTGAATAGCCTCTGCATCCCACATGCGAAGTGTATTTACTACGTTATTGCCATATCCGACGATAGGCATATCATACGGAACGGCACGTACCGAACTGTATCCCTCCTGAATAAAATGATTACGTCCATCTACATTCTCAACACGGACGTATCCGCCGAATTTAACCTCAACAGCATATTCAGCTCTCTTCACTTCAAATGGGAATCCATCTTTTAACCAGTCATCAGGTTTTTCGATCTGATAACCATCTTCAATAGCCTGCTTAAACATACCGTAACGATATCTTATACCGCATCCATAAGCAGGATATCCCAACGTTGAAAGTGAATCAAGGAAACATGCAGCAAGTCGTCCAAGACCACCATTACCAAGGGCCGGATCTCGCTCCTGATCCTCGATAAAGTTGATATCAAGTCCCATTTCCTTAAGGGCTTCCTTGATATCTTCATAATAGCCCAGATTGAGGAGATTGTTGCCAAGAGCTCTTCCCATCAGGAATTCCATTGAAAGGTAATATACCTTCTTGACATTCTTCTCTCTGTAAACCTTATGTGTTGCTATCCATCTGTCGATTATATCATCCTTTACAGAATAACTGACGGCCTGATATAACTCCTGTGGTGTAGCCTCTTCAAGTGTCTTGCGGTAGAGGGTTTTAACATTCGTAGCAATCTCTTTCTTAAAGCCCTCTTTGTCAAATTCAGCGAGTTTTTTCATAAAGGGTATCCTCCTTTGCTATCTGGCGACACCAAAAGTAACCGTCTCACCATTTATATTCCATTCCTTAGTGAAGCCCGCCATCTTACCTAAGATGATATGATCCGCAAGAACCGCCGCTTTAATCTTGTCATCATTATCGACAACAACCTGAGCAAGTTTCTCATTGTTATCAATATAAACAGTTATTCTGTCGGTTACTTCAAAATCTGCTTCCTTACGCATTGACTGCACTTTGGAAATGATTTCTCTCACGAAACCTTCTTCAATAAGTTCCGGAGTAAGTTCTGTATCCAGTACAACAGTGACATTATTATCACCGAATGTTACAAAATCACCGCTTTGTGCCACATCGATAAGAAGATCCTCTTCTGTAAGTTCAACAGCCTGACCTTCAACCTCAAACCTCAGTGCCCCTTCGCTCTTAAGCTGTGCATAAGCGGCATTTCCATCTTCGATCTCTGCCAGATATGTTCTGATCGCATTTACGATCTTTCCATACTTAGGACCCACTGTCTTAAGCTGTGGCTTAAATGTATAAGATGAGAATGATGACATATCATCTGTGAATTCAACATTCTTGATATTCAGCTCATCTTTAATTATATCAACATAAAACTCATTCAGTTCATTTTCAGCCTTTACATACATATTTGCGATAGGCTGACGATTCTTAATATTTGCAGCGTTACGTGCAGCACTTCCGAATGTCTTGATAGTAAGGACTTCGCCCATAGATTTCTCAAGCTCTGTATCTATCATTGACTCATCTACTTCAGGATAATCACAAAGATGTATACTGATAGGTGCTGACTCGTCAACATTTCTTACAAGATTCTGATAGATGCTCTCTGTAAGGAATGGAACCATAGGAGCTGCAACCTTACATATTGTAACTATAGCAGTATAGAGTGTCATATAAGCATTTATCTTATCCTGCTCCATACCCTTTGCCCAATATCTTTCACGGCAGCGTCTTACGTACCAGTTACTGAGATCATCAACAAACTCACTGAGAACAGCTGCAGATTCAGGAATCTTATATGCTCCAAGGTTTTCATCAAATTCCTTGATAGCTGTATTCAGTTTCGACAGGAGCCATTTATCCATAACAGAAAGGCTAGCCTTATCAAGTGTATACTTTGTAGGATCAAACTGATCTATCTCTGCATAAAGTGTATAGAACGCATATGTATTCCAAAGTGTTCCCATGAACTTACGCTGTCCTTCAAGAACCGCATCTCCGTGGAACTTGTTAGGAAGCCATGGCTGTGAGTTTGTATAGAAATACCATCTGATAGCATCTGCTCCATACTGTCCAAGAGCCTCCATAGGATCAACTGCATTACCCTTAGACTTGGACATCTTATTTCCATCCTTGTCAAGTACATGACCGAGAACGATAACGTTCTTGTAAGGTGCTTTATCAAAGAGAAGTGTTGATATAGCCATAAGTGAATAGAACCATCCACGAGTCTGATCAACAGCCTCTGAGATAAAGTCTGCAGGGAAATGCTCATTGAATATATCTTCATTCTCAAATGGATAATGCCACTGTGCAAATGGCATTGCACCTGAGTCGAACCAACAGTCGATAACTTCCGGAACTCTTCTCATTGGCTTTCCGCAGTCAGGACATGTGAGCACAACACCGTCAACAAATGGTCTGTGAAGTTCGATATCCTCAGGTACCTCACTTCCATCTTCCATCTTTCCTTTTTCACGGAGTTCTGCGATACTTCCGATAGCATCTCTCTTACCGCAGTCCTCACACTCCCATACGTTAAGAGGTGTTCCCCAATAACGATCACGGCTGAGTCCCCAGTCCTGAACGTTCTTCAGCCATTCGCCGAAACGTCCCTTACCGATTCCTTCCGGAATCCAATTAACTGTATCATTATTAGCAACCATACGATCACTAACTTCTGTCATCTTGATGAACCATGATTCTCTCGCATAGTAGATAAGAGGAGTATCACATCTCCAGCAGAATGGATAATCATGTTCAAACTTAGGAGCTGAGAAAAGAAGCTGTCTTGTATCAAGATCAACAAGTACCTTTGGATCAGCATCCTTTACAAAAAGTCCTGCAAATGGAGTATCGTCTGTCATATTTCCTTCAGCATCAACAAACTGAACGAATGGAAGATCATACTTGCGTCCAACACGTCCGTCGTCCTCACCGAACGCAGGAGCAATATGAACGATACCTGTACCATCTGACATAGTTACATAGTCATCAGCAACTATGAAATGTGCCTTCTTATGCTGCTTAGCAGCTCCTGCTGCAGCGCCTTCGTAAAGAGGCTCATATTCTCTACCCTCAAGATCGATACCCTTGTAGCTCTCAAGCTTTACGTATGCCTTACCATCTGTTGCGGCTGTGTCATACTTAAGTACCATCTCTCCAGCTTCATTCTTAACTTTCTCTTCTTTAAGAGGTCCAAGAACTGTATCAAGAAGTGCATCTGCCATGATATATGTATATCCGTCACATGCCTTTACTTTGCTATAACTTTCCTCCGGGTTAACACAGAGTGCAAGGTTAGAAGGAAGTGTCCATGGAGTTGTTGTCCATGCAAGGAAGTAGTACTGTTCTTCACCCTCAGCTACTTTAGCCTTGAAACGAACTACTGCTGATCTTTCCTTAACTGCCTTATATCCCTGAGCCACCTCGTGAGATGAAAGAGGAGTTCCACAACGTGGGCAATAAGGTACTACCTTGAAGCCCTTGTAAAGAAGTCCCATATCCCAGATTTTCTTAAGTGCCCACCACTCCGACTCAATATAGTCATTGTGATATGTAACATATGGGTCATCCATATCAGCCCAGAAACCAACTTTTCCTGAGAACTGCTCCCACATGCCTTTATACTGCCATACGGATTCCTTACATTTACCAATAAATGGTTCAATTCCGTATTCTTCTATCTGTTCTTTTCCATCAATTCCGATCTCTTTTTCCACTTCAAGCTCAACAGGAAGTCCATGAGTATCCCATCCGGCTTTACGAATGATCTTGTGACCCTTCATAGTCTGATAACGAGGAATCATATCCTTGATTACACGGGTAAGAACGTGTCCTATATGTGGCTTACCGTTTGCGGTTGGGGGACCGTCATAGAAGGTATATGTTGGAAGATCTTTCTTCTCATCTATACTCTTCTCAAAGATTCCTTCTTCATTCCAAAACTTTAGTACCTTTTCTTCGTTTTCTACGAAATTCAGCTTTGTGGAAACCTTATCGTACATAATATCATAATCCTTTCCTCAGCGGTCATCTTACCGCCTTTTTCGTGAACAAAAACAAGTAAAATTATATCATAATTCACTTGGATGTAAAAGCATTTAGTTATCCTTCTGTTCTGCCTCTTTTGCGAGCTGTTCTGCCTTTCCACCCAGTGTTTGTGTCAGATAATCATTTACAACCTTAGCTACATCGTCTGTATAAAGTCCATGAACGGCACACGCCTGATCAAGAGTTTCAAACTGAGAAACTCCACAACTTATACAGTGCATTCCACACTTCATTAGAACAAGTGACGCCTCCGGATACCAGGTAATGATATCCCCTATAAGCATATCCTTATTTACATATTCTGTGATACCATCTTCATCAACAGTCAGTGTAGATACATCCGGCTTCTCAGCCTTCTCTCCGTATACAGGTGCTGAAGCACCCTCTGAAGAACCCTCTGTTGAAAATGTGGAGAATGTTCCATTCAGATTATTCAGATAATCATTTAATGATCCTGAATCATTCATCTCCTTTGTATTGATATTATTTATATCTGCATTTCCTGCATTAAACTCCTCTGTCACGTTATTCCCGTCCTTTCTATAAAACTTTTTCTATTTATTTTTCTGCATTTCTCTGTATAAGCTTTGCTATCTCGATGATTGGAATAATGAGAAATGCAATCCCCACAGCTGTAAGGAATTCTTTTCCATCGATATAGCTGAACGAGAACAGATCTCTGAGCGCTGGTACATAAAGAATAACAACTGTAAGTGTAAGCGCCATAACAAGTGTTCCCCAAAGTGTTTTATTTTGCTTTTTAACACTGAAAAGTGAAGCGCGTCTTGAACGCATATTGAAACTGTGAAATACCTCCATCAGTGACAGTGTAAGGAATGCCATCGTCATACCATCCGCTGACGTTTCCACCGCCCATGAACCGGTTTCAAAATAATGCCCGATAATATATGAAATAACTGTCAGTATCGCGATCACAGTTCCCTGAATTATCACATCTGCACCAAGTCCTCCTGAGAATATTCCATCAGTTTTCTTTCTTGGTGCCTGTGTCATAGTATCAGCTTCAGCTTCTTCCATACCAAGCCCGATTGCCGGGAAACAATCAGTTATTAGATTGATCCATAACAGATGTGCAGGCTTAAGTATAGTAAAATTCATAATAGTTGCTATAAAGATTGCTATAACTTCTGCAAGATTTGATGACAGAAGGAACTGAATAGCCTTACGGATATTATCGTATATCCTTCTTCCTTCAGCTACCGCGGCAACTATCGTTGCGAAATTGTCATCCGTAAGTATCATGTCAGCAACATTCTTGGTTACATCAGTTCCTGTTATTCCCATTCCCACACCAATATCTGCTGACTTAATAGATGGTGCATCATTTACACCATCGCCTGTCATGGCAGTAACCTTGCCACGTTTCTTCCAGGCATTCACGATTCGAACCTTATGTTCAGGCTGAACTCTTGCATACACAGAATAATCGGAAACATGTTCCATAAAGTATTCATCAGAAAGCTCTTCAAGCTCAGATCCAGTTATAGCTTCAAATGAAACTGGATTTCCATCTTCGTCAGTTCCTTCAAGAATACCAAGTTCTTTTGCTATCGCAACGGCTGTATCGCGATGATCTCCCGTTATCATAACAGGTCTTATTCCTGCCTTTCGACACTCTCCAATAGCAAGCTTTACCTCAGGCCTTATAGGATCGATCATTCCACATAAACCGATGTATATCAGATCTTTTTCTATCTTTTCCGGAGCAAGATCCTCAGGAATAACGTCATATCTCTTTATTCCAAGAGCAAGAACTCTGAGTGCTCTGTCAGCCATACCTTTATTGGCTGTCTTGATCCTGCTCATAAGCTCCGAATTCATTTCATAGACTTTTCCATCCATGATGTAGTGAGTACACTCACTGAGCACGCAATCCGGTGCACCTTTAGTGAACTGAATGTATCCACCATCAGGATTCTTGTGAATAGTCGTCATCATCTTTCTGAGAGAATCAAAAGGAGCCTCTCCGACCCTCTCATACTGAGACTTCAGATCAGCTTTAAACATACCGTTCTTAGCTGCATCTGTAACAAGAGCACACTCAGTAGCTTCTCCAACTGCTTTATCCGTCTCCCACTCGGCATCCGAGCATAGAGCCATGCCTCTGATTAGCATTTTACCGTCGTCTGACAGATCATCATCCGGAAGAAGATTTCCATCATCATCATTATCAACTTCAATCTCTCCGTCTGTTATCGTAACATGCTCAACAACTGTCATCTTATTCTGAGTAAGAGTTCCAGTCTTATCAGAACATATAATCTCAGTACATCCAAGTGTTTCAACTGCTGTAAGCCTTCTAATGATCGCATGATTCTTCGACATATGTGTAACGCCGATAGAAAGGAGCACAGTAACAACCGCAGCAAGTCCTTCTGGAATCGCCGCAACTGCAAGTGATATAGCGATCATAAATGTATTGATAAAGAAAGGACCGTCAAGTCCCTGTCCCGTCACAAGATTCCTTAATATATTTATGGCAAATATAATCGCACAGATTACGAGCACCATAATCGAAAGAATCTTTGAGAGCTCTGTAAGTCTGATCTGAAGAGGCGTCTCCTCGTCAGAAGCCTGAGACAACTGATCAGCTATCTTGCCCATTTCCGTACCCATTCCGGTATCGGTAACTACGGCCTTACATCTTCCGTACTGAACAGATGAACCCATATAGATCATATTTGCCCTGTCTCCCAACGGAACATCCGTTGCTCCACCTGTTGACAGTTTATCTGCAGTCTTTTCCGAAGGAACTGATTCTCCCGTAAGAGCAGCCTCTTCAACCTTGAGCGATGCCGCTTCTATTATTCGGGCATCGGCAGGAACCGCATCTCCGGCTTCCAGGGATATGATGTCTCCCGGAACAAGTTCCGAAGAATGAATGACCTTTACTTCACCGTCTCTTATTACTTTTGATGTCGCACCCGCTATCTCCTGAAGAGCAGCGATAGCTGATTCAGCCTTAGATTCCTGGTAAACTCCCAGGATTGCATTTACAATAACTACTGTAAGAATAATGAATACATCCGCAAATCCTTCATGCGAGAATATCGCCGTAACCGCGGATATAATGGCTGCTATAATAAGAACAATCGTCATCGGCTCGCTTATCTCGCCGAGAAACTTATGCAACAAACTTTCTTTCTTTTTTTCATCAAGTTTGTTCTGTCCGAATTTCTCCAGACGTTTTTTAGCTTCTTCCACCGTAAGTCCATCAGTATTTGACTCTTTTTCCTCCAGAACGTCTGTGTATTCTTCGAGGTAATATTTCATCTTTTAAACTCCTTGACCACCTTGCTGACTAAACCATTTAGTAAACAACTTGGTTTCTTCCATTCTGCTTACCCATATATAGTTTTTCATCAGCTTCCTTGATGGCATAACTTTCATCGTCACTAAAACTATACTCCGTAAGACCGAATGTCATAGTTATGGATATTTCTATATCATTTATCTTAATTGGGGTATCCTGAATCTTTTTTCTAAGCCTTTCCAATGCTATATATGCATGATCGCCATTTGTATCCGGGAATACCAACAGAAATTCCTCTCCTCCCCATCTTGCGATGATAGAATCATTCCTGCAATTATCAACCATAGTCTTTGCGACAAACTTAAGTACTTCATCCCCGGCATCATGCCCATAGGTGTCATTTACCTTCTTAAAAAAGTCGATATCTGCCATTGCAATGCTCATTGCCGCCGTCTCACCAGAAGTCTTCATCTGATGAATCTGTTCCTGGGCTCTTCTTCTGTTGCAGAGTCCTGTCAGCTGATCTGTTCCGGCTTCCTGTTTAAGCTTATCATTGTATTTCATAAGCTTTTCTTCTGCTTCGTTTTCTTTCTTACTAAAAACATAAGAAATAAAGATGATAGAAATGAATACAGCAGAAATATTAGTAATCTGAAGCAGTTTATCACGAACTACATCATATTCTATAAGTGGCTTAATTCCGCCATAAGCCCATATGGTCATAATTCTCATTGCAAGTACGAAGCCCGCATATAAAAACTTATAACCAGACTTTCCATACATCGCAAAAAAGCAGAGCATCAGAATTATAATAAAATAATTCTGCATTCCTGCACTCCATCCCAAAAACGGAATCATAAAGAGTATCCATACAAACAGAAAAATCATGAAGCAGAATAAAGCCGGCTTCGTTCTGGAATGATACGTATGAATAAACAGGAGTATATTGGCAACGAATAATATACCAAGTCCATGTGGAAAGACTTCTATACTCTCCCTTCCCACCAATAGCAAATCAACTGAAAATGCTATGAATACGACCATATACAGTATTCGAAGCGCAACAATAACTCTCTTTGATTCGTTTTCCGCTTTAACGTCTTTCGTAATCAGATCATACAATCGCATAGTATTTCACCTCATTATCACCAGGTGTTAACAGCAACCACTATACCTTCAATTTCGAAACGTACAGTTTAATTCTGAACGAATCTCGTACCATTTCGTATATACTTGATATACTAATCTTCGACTTATTATCCTTGTTTCTTGAAAAGTTGACTACTACCGGCATTTCCTTGATCCTAAGTCCCATCTTGGATGCAATGGCCAGCATTTCTATATCAAACGAGAATCTTCCCGTCTTCATAAGCTTGAGAATTGGTTGAATCGAATCTGTTTTAAATAACTTTATACCCGTCTGCGTATCTTTAAGTTTAAGGCCAAATAGTATTTTCAAAAACCAGTAATAACCCAGACTCATGATTTTTCTAAGTGCAGGATATTCAACCTGAGAATCCGGATGCATCTTAGAACCGATCACTATATCAAATCCTTTTGAATCACCGGTTTTTTCTTCTCCCTCAGCCACCTTTAGAAAATCCTCGAGAAGATGAGGCGGGAGCTCCAGATCAGCATCCAGAAATGCAACATACTCAGATTTTGCAGCAAGCATACCTCTTTTTACTGCATAACCTTTACCCCTGTTAGGCTTATATGTTATACGACCAACTCTCTTGTCCTGCTGCATTGCTCTTAGAATCTCCTGATCACTCTCATCATCGCTTCCATCATTTACAACAATGATTCTGAATGATTTACAGAACTTTTCCACCTGAGTTATTGTCTCTATTATATTTCTATATATTCTCTCGCCTTCATTATAACACGGCATTACTATAGTGAGCTTTGTCACTTTTAATTCACCTCATTCTAGTCTAGTTCGTCCTAGCATTTCTTTATTATACCATCCCCATCCGCGAGCAAATAAGTCTAGCACAGTACGAGAGCACGTATTTCGCCGCTGCCAAACTACTTAAGTTTGTCTAGCTCAGCTGCGATCATCTGATTAGCCTGTGCAGGATCACATTTTCCCTTCATCTCTTTCATGACAAATCCAACGATAGCTCCGATAGCTTTACCCTTGCCATCAAGAACATCCTGAACTGCTTTCGGATTAGCTTCAATAGCCTTCTTTACAACCGCTTCCAGTTCTCCGGAATCAGCCTTGGTTGAAAGGTTATTGTCAGCAACGTATTTTACTGGATCAAGATCATCTGTAAAGATAGCCTTCTCAAATACTTCCTTCGCAACCGCATTGTTGATCTCCTTTGAATCAACAAGCTTAACAAGTTTAGCGAGATTCTCTGCTGAGAACTTCAGTTTATCTGCGTCTGTTCCTGTTTCTTTCATGAGACGCATTGTCTCAACCATGAGCCAGTTAGAAACTTTCTTAGGATCTGCACCTTCGGCAACAGCACCCTCGAACAGATCAGCCAGAGCTTTCTCACTCGTTATCTGATCTATATCGTAATCAGGAAGACCGAACTCTTCTCTGTATCTTACCTTCTTCTCATCTCTAAGCTCAGGACGACTGTTTCTTATATTATCTATCCATTCTTCACTAATTACAAGTGGAACTAAGTCTGGATCAGGAAAATATCTGTAATCCTGAGCATCTTCCTTGGAACGCATAGGATATGAATAACCCTTATCGTCATCCCAACGTCTTGTCTCCTGAACTATCTTCTCTCCAGACTCAATAAGATCTATCTGTCTTTCTATCTCAGACTCAATACATCTCTTTATTGATCTAAATGAGTTGAGGTTCTTTGACTCAGTTCTTGTACCGTACTCAGTAGATCCTTTTTCTCTAATAGAGAGGTTTACATCAGCTCTCATAGAGCCTTCATTAAGCTTACAGTCTGAAGCCCCAAGATACTGAACGATCTCGCGGAGCTTTCCAAGATAAGCTATAACCTCATCGGCTGATCTCATATCCGGCTCAGATACTATCTCTATAAGAGGAACTCCTGAACGGTTAAAATCAACCCATGTTTCATCCGTAAAGCCATCATGAACAAGCTTTCCAGCATCCTCTTCCATATGAATTTCGTGTATTCTTACAGCCTTTTTATAGGTTGGTATCTTCTTTCCTTTTTCTGTTCTCTCAGAATCGGTAATCTCTGCCACCTTGCCGTCTGTTACTTCATCTTTCCAGAGAGAATGCATTTCCTGTGGTTCTACACCTTCCGCTCTGTCTACTTCAATCTCAACATGACCGTTTCTGCATATCGGATAATACAGCTGAGATATCTGATAGTTCTGAGGATTATCAGGATAGAAGTAGTTCTTACGGTCAAACTTGGAATTCCTTGTTATATCGCAGTTTGTAGCAAGACCAACTGCTATAGCCTTATTAACCACTCCCTTATTAAGAACAGGAAGTGATCCCGGCATTCCTGAACATACCGGACACACATGTGTATTCGGAGCCCCTCCGAATTCAGTAGAACATCCACAGAATATCTTCGTCTTAGTATTCAGCTCAACATGGACTTCGAGACCGATCATTACTTCGTATTCTTTACTCATAATCTAGGCCTCCTTTCTGCTCGAAATGAGATTCTCATCACATTTCAGACTCATGTTGTTTAATCTGTACTGTTCATAGGAATATGCCGTACGTATTATCTTCTTCTCGTCAAATGTCTGACCAAGAAGCTGCAGTCCTATAGGAAGACCATTTTTGTCTTCTCCACAAGGTACTGATATACCCGGAAGACCTGCAAGGTTAACTGATACAGTATATATATCACCAAGATACATCTGTATCGGATCACTCAGCGAATCACCGATCTTAAGTGCTGTTGTTGGTGCAACTGGTCCAAGTATCACATCATATTTTTCAAATGCTTTATCAAATGCCTTCTTGATAAGAGCCTTTACTCTGAGGGCCTTTACATAGTAGGCATCATAATATCCGGAAGAAAGGACAAATGAACCAAGCATGATACGGCGCTTAACCTCAGCACCGAATCCTTCCGAACGTGTCTTCTTATACATGTTGTGAAGGTCAGTATAATCCTTAGTTCTGTATCCATACTTAACTCCGTCAAATCTCTCAAGATTTGATGAAGCCTCGGCGCAGGCGATAACATAGTATGCAGGAATAGCATATTCAACCATTCCGAGATCAAACTCTTCTACTATAGCACCTTTGCTCTTAAGTACTTCAGCAGCATCCATGACTGCCTTCTTAACATCTTCATCTATTCCCTCAAGGAAATAGTCTCTAGGAACACCTATCTTCATTCCCTTTACATCATCCACAAGTGCATCTGTGAACTTTGTATCAGAGATACGTTCATCCTTAACTTCTTCTGACTCACGGGCAGAAGTAGAATCCTTCTGATCATATCCTGAAATAACTTCAAGAACTGTAGCACAGTCTGTAACGTCCTTGCCAAGAGGTCCTATCTGATCAAGAGATGAACCATATGCTATAAGGCCGTAACGCGATACCCTTCCGTATGTAGGTTTGATACCCGTTACACCACAGAATGAAGCAGGCTGTCTGATAGATCCACCTGTATCAGATCCAAGAGCTACAGCGCATTCATCCGCCGCAACCGCAGCTGCCGAACCACCTGATGAACCACCTGGAACTCTCTCTGTATTTCTTGGATTCTTTGTAGCGCCAAAATAAGAAGTCTCTGTAGTACTTCCCATAGCAAACTCATCCATATTTGTACGTCCCAGAATGACAGCACCTGCAGCCTTAAGCTTCTCAACCGCTGTTGCTGTATATGTAGGAACAAAGTTATCAAGTATATGAGATGCACATGTTGTCAGCATCCCTTCTATACACATATTATCTTTTATCGCAACCGGAACACCGGCAAGAGGACCTGTCAGTTCGCCTGCGACTATCTTTTTATCAGCCTCCTGCGCCTCACGGATCGCACTCTCCGCATCCACAGTTATATATGCGTTTATATCATTATCAACAGAGCCTATTTTATCAAGATAAGCTTTGGTCGCCTCTTCGGATGTTATCTCTCCTGCGGCAATCTTCTTTCCCAGCTGAACAGCGCTGAGTTTCAGAATATCCTGCATCTTATATATCTCCTTACCATTATATTACAATTCGCTTATATTTAAAATGTATTTGGTACTATATATGCATCTTCATTGCTCTCAGGAGCATTCTTCAACATATTTTCTTTATCATCACCATTTGTTACAACATCTTCCCTCATTACATTTGAAGTGGGAAATGTATGTGACATCGGTTCAACGCTGCTTGTATCCAGCTCATTCAGCTTTCCAACATATTCGAGCATATCGGAAAGATCTTTTTTAGACTGCTCTTTTTCTTCGTCCGAGAGTTCGAGCTTTGCAAGGATACCAACATATTCGATTGTTTCATCTGTAATCTGCATATTGTTTCTCCTGAATATATTATATTAATCATGCCCTGGGGTTCTAGCTTTACGCCCTTACCTTAATATGTGTCTCTCTAAGCTGCATCTCTGTTACGTCGCCAGGGGCTCCACACATAAGATCCTGTCCATTTCCGTTCATAGGGAATGCGATAACTTCACGGATGTTTTCTTCATTCTTGAGAAGCATGATCATACGATCTACTCCAGGAGCCATACCTGCGTGTGGAGGTGCTCCGAACTGGAATGCTGTGTAAAGTGCTCCGAACTTCTCTTCAAGAACTTCCTTAGAATATCCTGCAATTTCGAATGCTTTCTCCATGATCTGCATATCATGGTTTCGAACCGCTCCTGATGAAAGCTCAACTCCGTTACATACGATATCATACTGATATGCAAGCACTTCTAGTGGATCCTTTGTCTCAAGTGCTTCAAGTCCACCCTGTGGCATTGAGAATGGATTGTGTGTAAATGCAGGCTGTTTTGTTTCTTCATCCAGCTCATACATTGGGAAGTCATTGATGTAGCAGAATCTATAAGCATTCTTCTCAAGAAGATCGAGTCTTGAGCCAAGTTCTGTTCTGATCTGACCTGCATAAAGTGCTGCATTTGCTTCCTTATCTGCTATGAAGAAGATAGTATCACCAACCTGAAGTCCTACTGTACTTCTGAGTTCTTCTTTCATATCATCCGGAATAAACTTGTCGATAGGTCCCTTGTAAGAACCATCTTCAAGAACTTCAAGATAACCAAGTCCACCCATTCCAATACCCTGGGCAAACTTCAGCATCTTCTCATGCTGACCTTTGCTGAGTTTTGCATGTACATTTATCGCACGAACTGTTTTTCCATGGAATGGCTTAAATGTACATCTCTGGAAGAACTCTGAAAGATCTATTATCTCAAGCGGATTACGAAGATCCGGCTTGTCTGTTCCGTACTTAAGCATTGATTCTTTGTAGCTTATGATAGGGAATGGAGCATCTGTTACTGTGTATCCCTCTGGTGCAAATTTCTTGAATACATCAGCAAGTATTTCCTCTCCAACTTTGAATACATCTTCCTGCGTAGCAAAGCTCATCTCGAAGTCGAGCTGATAGAATTCTCCCGGCGAACGATCTGCTCTGGCATCTTCATCTCTGAAGCATGGAGCAATCTGGAAGTATTTGTCAAAGCCTGAAACCATCAGAAGCTGCTTATACTGCTGAGGAGCCTGTGGAAGTGCATAGAACTTACCTTTAAATCTACGTGAAGGAACGATGTAATCACGGGCACCCTCTGGAGAAGAAGCGCAAAGAATAGGAGTCTGAATCTCAACAAATCCCATTTCCTCCATACGACTTCTGATATAGCTTATTACCTTACTTCTGAAAAGGATATTCTCTTTGACTTTCTCATTTCTGAGATCAAGATATCTGTACTTAAGACGTACATCCTCACGCACTTCTTTTGAAGTCATAACTTCAAATGGAAGCTGAGAATATACTTTTCCAAGAATATCTATAGAATGAGCTTCAACTTCTATTGTTCCTGTAGGGATCTTAGGATTATAAGTTTCCTCATCACGATGCTCAACAAGACCTTCAACTGATATGGCCTGCTCTCTTGTAACACCTTCAAGAAGTGATGTATCACGAAGAACCACCTGCATTACTCCGTACATATCTCTAAGATCGACAAAAGATACTCCTCCGTGGTCACGGATATTCTCTACCCAGCCTGCGAGTCGTACGTTACTTCCTACATCCGCCTCACTCATCTTATCAATAGTTTTGTCTCTGTAAATGTTTTTCATTTCCATCTGTTTTTCCTCTCTAAAAATGTTTCTTCGTTACTTCACTCTTTTGAATGATCATATTTTAAATGACAAAAACCCCGAAACATGCCAAAAACATGTTTCGGGGCGATTAGACCTTTTCCAACCGCGGTGCCACCCGCATTTATCACTCTGAAAGTGTTATATAAATGTAATAAAACATAACAAAGTGTTCTCCATCCGATATATACCCTGCGCCGGCTCTCAGTCCACGACCTGCGTTCCCTGTTGGATATCAATGATCAGATATCGTCTCTGTTAAACTATTACCAAGATAATAGTTCTTGATATTTTAATACATTCAAATTAGATTTGCAAGTACTTTGTTACAATTCTCCTTGCGGCTGTTACTATTTAATTGAATACATGATATTTAAAAGTCTATTTCCATATCCTACTGCTGCAGCCCAGCCTTTTTTCTTAGGATTTTCCTGAATTCCTAGATGTTCTATGTAGCAAGCACAGCCTCTTTCAACATACTGGAATCTTGGATCAACGCATTTATTCTTCAGCGGCTGAGTACTTCCATATGCTTTAAGATGCTGAACTTGCGCTCTTATACCTGTTCTTACATCAGGGAAACTACATCCAGGCACTCCACCGCCAACAGCTCCCATTCCACAGAAATTAAACTGGTTAATCTTTACATCTCCACCAAACTGAAGCCATCCAGTCTCATTCATTATCTGAGCATATACAAGTCCTGGATTAACTCCTTCAGCTGCCGCCTCTTCAACGATGATACTACAAAATGTCTTTATATCCTTAGCGCCGCCTGCTTTCAAAGCTTTTGCTGGATAAGTATGGCCACCGCTCTTAAAATTCGAAGCCATCTGTTCAGCTGTGTATTTTACAGTAGACATTATTGGGTGAAGTCCTGCTTCCTTAATCTCTTTTACAAATTCACCATTTTCACGGAACTTGTAAGTCTTTCCATCTATGACTTTATTTCCAGTAGCCATTCTACCATTTTTGTCAAAGTAATACTTCTTGCCGTCCTTTGTAAACCAACAGTTAGTCTTAAGCTTTCCTTTTGCGTTGGCAAAATACCAGTAAGATCCCTTTTTAATCCACCCCTTCTTCATTACTCCTGAATTGGAGAAAAGGTATAAATCTGTTCCAATCCTGGTTATACCGGTTGCCATTACACCTTTAGCATCAAAGTAATAGGTCTTCTTTTTGTATTTCATAAATCCGGAAACTTTTGCAACGCCATTTTTATCAAAATAGTACCATTTTTTCTTTATTTTCTGCCAGCCGTAAACACGTTCTCCATTTTTATTCAGATAATATCTCTTCTTTTTCAGCACCTTAAAACCAGTTGCCATCTTGCCGCTTTTTTTGAGGTAATACATATTGCCTTTGTACTTAAGCCATCTTGAAGTCAATACACGACCGGTAGATGCACAATAATACCAATAATTATTGTATTTGTGCCAGCCCTTAAGCTGTAGTACTCCATCATTATCAAAGAGACTTAATCCATCTACTGTCTCAACGACCCCTATCGCCATCTTTCCATTTGACATCAGATATGAAGTGGCTCCAGATTCATTTGTCTTCCATTTATCCTGGGCCATTACGCCCTTTGCACTAAAGCAATACCATGATCCATTTATAAGCTGCCAACCCGTAACTACGTATCCGTTAGATTTTGCATAGTACGTTTTACCACTAACTTTGAAAAAACCAGTTTTTATATTTCCGTCTTTATCATAGTATACCCGTTTACCATTGATTTTCTGCCATCCGCTATTAGAAGTTGTATTGATTCCTGAACGATTCTGCTGAATAAGGCCGATATTCTCAGCTATTCCTGCCGCATCAGCTTCAGCCAGTTTCTTAATCTTCGCATCTGTCTTAAGGAAATTCATACAATCCGAATAGTTACTGAGATAGCAATGCTCGACTATCATTCCAGGGATACCAAGCTGTTTACTACATCTTATCATCGCATAATAATCCGCAAGAGAACCATCCGCATACTGGTTACCACTTTCTGAATTTCTTATATAAGTGGCTCCATCTGTAAGACCCAGTTCTCTAAGCTTCTTTCCAATAGAAGCACCGACGGTTTTACCAACATTGTAAGCTCTTGCATTATAATTAGCATTCGGGACATATACTTCCGCTCCATTTGCACTTTGACTTAATGCAGCATTACAGTGAAGACTCACCAGCAGGTCAGCTCCCTTATCTGCAGCGAACTGACATCTCAGCTGAAGATCATTCTGACCAAGATCATCTTTATTAATCTCTGTTGTAGAATTACGTGTAAGATAAACTGTAACTCCATCATACTTTTCAAGAGCAGCCTTACAATAATTTGCTATCTTCTGATTAATCTCTCTTTCGGCATAAGTAACGCCATCCCATACGTAGCTTGCACCAGGATCACTTCCTCCATGTCCCGGATCAAGAACGATGATTATATTTCCAGGAGCATTTGATCCCTTGATAATATTATTATCCGATTTATTCTGAGCAGCAACAGAAGCTTTCTTTCCTATATTTTTAGATACATTTCCTACACCAAATACATTCGTGTCCTGAACTGTTGTGGAAAGATCCTTCGTCTGACTTTTAATCTGTGATACTTCAGCCTCACTTGCAGTTTCTGTATCGGACACATATCCATCCGGCGTATTATTTGGATCCTTGTTAACACCAATTTTGGATACTATTCCGTCATCTTCCAGAACCTTCTCATACTGGGTTCCATCAGAAATATAACGAACACTCTTTAAATTATAAATTCCCGTAGACGAATCATCTGGAAAGTTAAGATAGAAAAGCATACTTGTATCGTTGATCTTATCTGCAGAGAATACTTTCTCTGATCCATCAGACTGTTTTACAAGTATGAGTTCAGGTTTCTCGAACTTTACCCCTGACTCTCCCATATCAATTACAACGTATTTGTTATTTACCGGAGTCGTTACCTTTGACTCTTCAACAAGTGTAAAATTGATCTTCAAGTCGGATTTCTTCAGTTCATCTTTAGAGTCAGAAACTGTAGAATTATTTTCTGCAGCATAAACTATTCCTGTACTTAACATGGTTACCGGCGAAAATGCTATAGTTGTACAAAGCAGAGCCGCCAGAATTCTTCCCCTAAATCCTGTTTTTCTCATTTTAATCTTCCTCTTTAATTTCGTTTCCTTTAACCTTTAGTTACTATATGTAAATGATCTAAAGACCATTTGCAACATCAACAAGATACTGTCCATAAGGCGTTTTCATTAGTGGCTCAGCTAAAAGAAGAAGCTGATTTCTGTCAATGAAACCACGACGGAATGCAATCTCCTCGATACATGATATATACATTCCCTGTCTCTTCTGAAATGCTGCAACAAAGTCAGCTGCATCCAGAAGCATATCATGATTACCAGTATCTAACCATGCAAATCCTCTTCCCAGAGTTTCAACCATAAGTGTTCCTCTGTTAAGATATTCATTATTAATAGATGTAATCTCTATCTCACCTCTTGCAGATGGCTTAACATTCTTCGCTATCTCAACAACGTCGTTGTCATAGAAGTAAAGTCCGGGAACTGCATAGTTTGACTTTGGAACAGCAGGCTTTTCTTCAATTGAAAGCGCCTTACCATTTTCATCAAATTCAACTACTCCATATTCTCTTGGATCTTTTACATAGTATCCAAATATAGTAGCTCCTTTTTCGCGTTCAGCCGCTGCTCTAAGAACTTTTGAAAAGCTCTGTCCATAAAATATATTATCTCCAAGGACGAGTGCAACATTATCGCTTCCGATGAATTTTTCACCGATTATAAACGCATCAGCAAGTCCTCTCGGTGTTTCCTGAACAGCGTAACTGAATTCCATTCCAAGCTGCTCTCCGCTTCCAAAAAGTTCTTTAAATGCCGGAAGGTCTCTCGGAGTTGAGATTATCAAAACCTCTCTGATCCCTGCCAGCATCAGAGTTGACAATGGATAATAGATCATCGGCTTATCATATACAGGCATCATCTGTTTTGATACTGCCTTAGTTAACGGATAAAGCCTTGTACCGGATCCACCGGCAAGTATGATTCCTTTCATGTCTCTTACCTCTCTTTTTCATATACAATGTTATTAGTATAATATATATCGCCATTTTTATAAACATCCGGTCGATTAGACCTGAATATTCGGAGATCTTTTCTCGTAAGTCCTTTTCTTTCAAAGAACTCATCTGTATCATACCCTCTTACAGGACGCATCTTGAATTCAGCATTTGCATCATATATGGACTTCTTACCTTTTTCACCCATACGATAGGTGTAATCTATCATTGAATAATCGCCTTCGTATTCTTCTGACCAGGTTCCATTCTCAGAAATGTCACTAAGACGCATCATTGTCACTCCACGATGAACAGCTGAATATGCACTGTAATTAAAGTATACTTCATCATATACACTGTGACGGATATACATCCAGCCAACAACATTCTCTTTCTCAAGAATCGCTCCGGCATGACATATAGTTCCATCAGCGCAGTAAATCTTTCCGCCTATAGCACCCACATCTGTTCTGTTTGAAAGATAGGACAACATATTGGAGAGACCATCCTCTCCCATCATTGTAACACCTGATTCAACAAATACAACATAGGTGTTTTCTTCTTTATATCCTTCCGCTATAGCTTTTTCTCTGACTGTATCCACTGCTTTGTTAAGCTGTACAGCAAGACTCGTATTGCCGTCTGATTCAACACGTAAATATTCGATATTCTTGAAGTCTGACTTTCCTTCTATTGACTTAACGGTTTTATCATACTTCTCCTGATCATCCGCATCTATAACCGCCACATAAAGTATCGGCTGTTCTTTATCTGACTGTGTACATTTGATATCATACACAGTGTGATAATACCCCAGATGATCTCCTATCTGAGCTTTTGCTGATATCCCCATTCTGTCGTAATGCGCCTGGAGCGCCTTTGCTCCTGCATCATAAGCATACATTTTTGCTGCAGGATTTCCTGCTGTAGAAGTATCATTTATCCTCCAGCTGTAAACTACATTCGGAATATGATAAATATTTCTCGCTTTCTCAGTACATCTGAGAATGAAGTCATAATCCTGCGCCCCGTTATATTCGTCGTCAAATAGTCCAACCTCTTCAATCAGAGACTTTCTGACAACAAACATATGTGTTATATAGTTACAGCTTTCAAGCAGCTCCTGATTAAAGTCAGGTTTTATATTTGGTTCAAATCTTTTCTTTGCTTTCGCATTTGTCTTATCTTCATCCGTATATAGGACATCTATTTCATCCTTTCCGGTCTGAAGTGCCTCTACGCATCCATAAAGTGCATCCGGAGTAAAGAGATCATCATGATCACCTAGCACTATGAAGTCTCCCTTAGCGATCGTATACGCCTGATTAGTATTCGAAGAGATTCCCAAAGGTCCCGGAAGTTCAGCAGTATATCTGATCCTGCCGTCCTTTTTTGAATACTTTCCTATGATCCCGCTTAGTCTTTCAGAATCCTTGCTTCCATCAGAGAAGCAGATTTCCCAGTTTGTATAAGTCTGACCCTGAATAGATTTTATCAATTCATCCAGAAAACGTTCATCTGTTTCATAAAGAGGCACAAGGATACTGAAAAGCGGCCTAAAAGCAAATGATTTCTCATTCTTCTGCTGTTCCTTCAGATCTTCAGCATTCGGAGAATTCTTTTTTATCCATTTATCATAATTCCTATTAAGATATACATACGATGGAGACAGATGTACCTTTACCTTCGATAAAGTTTCAGCAAGTCCATAATTCCTGAGATTTCTCACTACCTTCTCAGAATATCTACTTATTACATTTGCCTTAGAGAACTCATCGTCACTCTCTCCGACACTTATAACTCTCTTCAGAGTTCGTTCACCCTCACTCATATCCAGTTCGAGCTTTTTATACTCTCCATCAACTGATATCTCAAATCCGAAATTCATATCATCCAGGCACTCCGGATATTCTATGAGTACATCATCTCTAGGAATGAATTCTATATTATAATTCATTATAACAGGATTCTTATCATGCTTATCTATATTCTTTATCTTGATAACTGTCGACGAGCTGCCCGCCATCCAGCCCTTGATATAAGTTTTTCCATCTTCAGCATAAGCCAGATCAACAGAAAAGAAATAACTGTACATTCTGTCAATCGCTTTATCAAGAGGACATTTATATATCATATCCCTTTTTCTTGCGCCGGTCTTATCCCTCTTCTCTGCAATAACCACAAGCTTAGCGCCGGCTCCATACATTTTCGTTACCTCAGACAGATCAACAAAGAAAACTCCAAGATAAGATATTGTATCTCCTCGACGTCTCCTCATCATAGTTGGCGGAAGCTTAACGGTTTTAATACTGCATTTCAGTGTCTTTACCGGTCTTCTGCCTACAAATACTGCAGCTCTTGGGCGAATGTCTTCAAGGTAACCATCCACAGCATATCCTTGAACAACTATATTTCTCTTTCCATCTACTGTGCTTCTTATTCTATCAAAGAAAAATCCCTGTCTTTCTTTTTCAGCCATCTAGAGTTCCACCTTTTTTACTCAACTTTAATTATTATAAATCTTCCCGCTTCTCCAAGTACTGTCATGTTTTTGCAAAATTTCTTTCTCCACTTGTGGTTCTTTGAAAGAATTATGTATTCACACCCAGAATTTATACATACGTCTCTAATCGTATCAGGATTAATGAGTTCCTTACTCGCACCACCAAGTTTCCCTTTGAAAAGATCCCAAAGAGCCCCTTCCCAGTTTTCCTCTTTAAGCGCCTGTTCAAAGTTTACTATTTCAGGTATTTCATTCGGATACTGGACCATTGACAGAATTGATGCATCATAAGTTCTTATCTCTAGAAATACATTCCTGTTATATAAGGCTTTTTTCAGCGCATGTTCATCCCCTGCATCTTCTTCTATAAGTCTACATGCTTCTATAACGTCATCTTCCACACGATAGATATTTGGAATTGGAATAAGTCCCGTATTCTCAACGGCACCCGTATATATATCATGTGTCTTTGACTTTTGATAAACCAGGTAATATGAACTTCCGAGAAGTCCCAAAACAAATATATAGCATAGCACTCTCTGCCAACCGGAATTGAATCCTTTGTATATCTTTATTCCGAAATAAGTATATCCCATTGATACCGGAATAACCCAGAACAATCTGAAATACCTCAAGGAAAAACCAAAGTGTTCTACCAGAAACCAGGCCATCCAAGGATTAAGACATATTATCCCAAGAATCAACAGACTCACGAGAAAAAATAGTCTTTCCTTCTTATTTCCTTTTATCAGAATAAAAAGTAACAGGAGTGTATATCCTATCAGTAATATTTTTATCGCCGGAGTAAAGGTTTTTATATATACGCTCATAGCCTTCCAGAAGTAATCGGTACCGCTATATTCACTTGAATCAAAATGCATATACTGTCCTTTCCTTCCTGGTCATCGCCTGATTGTCAGATCCAAGATCCCGATTCTTCCGAGATAATATATTCCAAAGAACACCAGACATTCAAGACCTATCACTACTATATTTCTAAACATATATTTTCTTCCGTCTTTTTTTGCCAGCATAAACGGAATGTATGCTGCCAATACAAACGGATATGTAAACATCATCGACAGAGAATATGTCATACTCCCCCATATGATCACAACGCTCTCCCATAGATACTTTGTCTTCTCAGGTTTATCATACATTTTCCACATGATCAGCATCATAAGTGGAATAGGAACATTCATTACAAAGCCTTTTCCCTCATAAGTTCTGAAAAATGTATAGTAAGACGGTAGCAGTTGCGAGCCGACCATCGCATTTCTTACACCCCAATAAAGCAGAAATGCCAGAATGCTTCTATCCTGCCGTCCCTTACCTATGCACTTAGCAAGTTCCCATATCACAAGACACTGTACAAGAACAAATATTCCCGTAAGTACTGTTCTCACCTCAACCATAGGATGAATATGGAAAATCCTGCATATCACAGCACTATGATCCAAAAATGTACATAGATATCTATCATTCGGGAAGACAGATAATGGACCCCCGGTTACGACATCGTAAGTCATCAGTTCATTATGAAGAACTCCGTTACTGACCCATCCAACGAACCACACCTGATTATAACCGGCAACAAGGCGACAGTATATCTCAACAAATGTCACCTGAAAGGCTGTAAATAAACCAACAACTATGGCTGCTGTTTTATTCTTCTTGATATATGCTGCCCATTTTTTTAAACCTTTTGCCATATATTTACGGAGAGTGACTACTATGAAAAGACATAGTAGTCCCAATATAACAACCCATATCTTTCCGATCACATTTACCGGGACGATCATAAACTTCAATGGAAGAACATATATGAAAAAGAGTATTCCATATGCGAACATACCGACCAAAAGCTGACGAACAGGATTATTATCCAATTTTAATATTTTTGAAACAGCAACTCCCACCAGGTAGTATATCGTCAGATATCCTACAAAACAAAGAGCCGCAAGTAAATACTGGGACATATACGCTACCTTAGAGAAATCAATACAATATCAACCTACTTGCTATCTACAGATTATTCTCTTTACACACTTCAAGCGCTCGTGCTATTACCTGATCCATATCATAATACTTGTATTCACCAAGACGACCACCGAATATAACATTTCTTCCTTGTGCACTAATTTTAGCCTGCTCATCTTCAGCCATCTTCTTATACTTCTGATAAAGTGCACCGTTCTTTTCGTCATTTACAGGATAGTACGGTTCATCTCCAGGCTTCCACTCCGAACTGTACTCTCTTGATATAACAGTCTTTGGAAGATCGTTTCCATTCTCATCTTTTCCAAACTCAAACCATTTATGTTCAATGATACGTGTCCAAAGAGTCTCACGATCCGTATAATTAACTGCAGCATTCCCCTGGAAGTTCGGAATATCCAGAAGTTCATTCTCGAATCTTACAGATCTGTACTCAAGATTACCAAGTGAATATCCGAAGTATGCATCTATTGCACCTGTATAAACAACTGTATCAGCAAGCTTATCAAGCTCTTCTTTATTCTCAAGATAATCAACGCCTAGTCTTACCTCAGTATCGCCGAGCATATTCTCAACAAGCTTTGTGTATCCACCAACAGGAATTCCCTGATAAAGGGCATTGAAATAGTTGTTGTCAAATGTAAGACGAACCGGAAGTCTCTTGATGATAAAGCTTGGGAGTTCTGTACAAGGACGTCCCCACTGCTTTTCTGTATATCCCTTGATGAGCTTCTCATAGATATCTCTTCCCACAAGAGATATTGCCTGTTCTTCAAGATTCTTAGGTTCGGTTATTCCCGCCTCTTTCTTCTGCTCCTCTATCTTATCAGCTGCTTCCTGAGGTGTGATAACTCCCCACATCTTATTAAATGTATACATATTAAAAGGAAGACTGTAAAGTTCTCCTTTGTAATTTGCAACAGGTGAGTTTGTAAATCTGTTAAATGTAGCAAATCTTGTAACATAGTTCCATACTTCTGTATCATTTGTATGGAAGATATGGGCACCATATTTATGAACTTTGATGCCTTCAACATCCTCTGTATACACATTTCCTGCAATTGTATCTCTCTTGTCAATAACAAGAACTTTCTTTCCTGCTTCTCTCGCTTTCTGAGTAAATACCGCTCCGAAAAGTCCCGCTCCTACTACAAGATAATCATATTCTGCCATAACTTCCTCCTATTTTATCCTTTTGAAGTATTTATATATTAATCTATCTGTTTCTTCTTTTTAAACTTAGATACCAGTCCATCTACTATCTCTTTGGTAAGTTTATCCTTTAAGATGATCATCAATAGCAGATATACCGCAAAGAACATCGTAGCGGAAATAGCCAGAATGATAAAACTTTCAAGACGTATAGATGTTGTGAACGCACTGGCATCTATCATCTTCACCCAGATTGATGCCGGTATCGCCGCGATCAATGCTATAATGATCTTCCAATATCCAATCTTCGCAAAAGATTGTTTTATATCTATCTGATCCTTAATATCACGCATAAAATACAGCTGGATCATCACAACTATCAATTCCGCAACCGTGGTTCCGAAAGCAGCTCCTGCCGCATCATACTTTGGTATAAAAATTGCATTCAACACCAGATCCACGACCGCTCCTCCAATCTCAGAATACAGAACGATCTTCTCTTTTCCTATCGGAACAAGTATCTGTATACCCAGTATATTTGATAATCCTATAAAAAGAACTGTTGGAACTATTATCTGCATCGCCGGGATCGCATTTATACATTCATCCTTTGTTAGGAATCTTATTCCCTCTTTAGCAAAGAAAATAAAATATACAGTAAGCGGAGTTGCAAATACCCATACAAAATGAAGCGCCTTCGCTGTTATCCTTCTGAATTCATCCATCTTTTTATTTTTGATGTAATATGATGCTCTCGGAAGAAGCACAGCTCCCAAAGAAGTAACAACACTTACAAGTATAACTTTAATCTTTACAGCCGAATCATAATCTCCTACAACAGCTTTTCCCTTCATAAATCCAAGCATGATACCATCCAGATTCAGATATACCTGAGTAGCACATGACATGGCAAAAAATACCATTACAGGTCTGATATGCTTTTTTAAGTCTAGCTGTTTCTGACGTCTAAACGAAATCAGTTTTCTGGCATATATAAAATTGAATATGTTAGATGCAGATGCCGCAAAGATTGTTATAGCTCCATACATCTCAACATCCGAACGTTTCCTGACCAGAATAAACATCAGGACCAGTCCCAGTGCTTTAAATATAAGTGATCTTATCGTTATATATGAATACTGTTCCAAGCCTCTGTATAAATACTCAATTCCTATCATGTTAAAGAACATAGTGGAACTGACGATTATCAGAAGAATCCTATCTTCTGCAAATTGGGGAATGATGAACAGACTGGCAAAAAAAAGTACATAAACAACAACACTCATCATAAGATTAATGAGCATCAGTTCATGCACAGTTTTACTCAGTTTTTCTTTATCATCCCTGACCTTTGCGCAAGCCTTTATTCCATATGTTGGAATCCCCAACTGTGCAAACATAGCAAAGTATGCAATTACAGAGGTGGCAAATTTTACCGCCCCTGTTCCTTCTTTTCCAATTATATCTATTACATATGGATATGTAATGAGCGGAAATATCATTCCTGACATAGTCAGGATCGCATTCATGATAAAGTTCTTTTTTATTGACTTTTGTTTTATCTCAGACATATCTCACCGGTTACTAATACGCGTTTTTATTTATAAAACCTTTGAACACAGTAAGGAACATGATCTTGATATCAAGCCATACTGTCCAGTTCTCTATATAATAGAGATCATACTTTATACGCTCAGGAATACTTGTATCTCCTCTGAGCCCATTAACCTGTGCCCAACCGGTTATTCCCGGACGGACCTGATGTTTTACATTATAACGCGGTATTTCCTCCATAAATTGTTCAACAAACTGCTTTCTCTCAGGACGAGGTCCAACAATACTCATAGAACCAAACAGCACGTTAAAGAACTGAGGCAGCTCATCAATACTTGTTTTTCTAAGAAATGAACCAACCTTGGTAACTCTTGCGTCACCCTTTGTTGTCCAGCCTTTCTTCTCATCCTCAGGACGCTGCTGAACCATTGATCTGAACTTATACATATTAAACTCTTTATTGTGAAATCCCACTCTCTTCTGTTTAAACAAAATAGGACCTGGAGATGATATTTTAACAGCAATAGCTGCGATTATCATAGCTGGCGAAAAGAGGATAATAAAGAACAGAGATCCAAATATGTCTATCAGTCTCTTAACCAAACTGTTGAATGGATTCGTCAGTGGTACATTTCTGATATTTACAACTGCTACACCATCCATATCTCCTGTAACAGGATTCGAACTGATAACCTCTGTATAATCAGGAATGAACTTCGTATGCACTCCATACTTCTCACATGTATCTACAAGATCACCGAGCTTACCATAAGCAGCCAGTGGCAGTGTTATAGCAACCTCGTCTATATCCTGTTCATCACTCTGAAGGATATCTGCCAGATCTCCAAGCTTCCCTGTTATCTTGACATGTCTGTACTCAGTGCCTATATCTGTAAGATCATCAAGAATACCGACCATATTGTATCCCCATTCTGGATTTCTCTTTATTGCATCAATAAGTCTGGATGATGCGTCAGAATAGCCGACCATAAGAATATGCTTCTGATTATATCCCTTACGACGCATAGCTGAAAGAGTCTTCTTTATACCAACTCTTTCGAGTATGAGCATCAATGTAAGGAAAATAAAGAACCATCCTACCACTTTAATGGAATAATGCATGAATTCACCTTTTTTTCTAAAAAGGTACAAAAACAGAGAAAGAATCATCATACAGATTACATTCGAAAGGAATATATTCTTTATGATATCAAAAGAACTCATCAGTCTCTTAGGATTGTACATATGGAATCCTCTGAAGACGATAAGATAAATAGGAATAAGAGCAGCAAGTACTGCCAAATAGCTTCTAAGTGACAAAACGTTACTGAACTTAATTCCAAAAGAAATATATAAAGCCAGGAAGTAAGCCGCAATAAGAATGACTACATCCAGCACAATATGCATAAAATTAAGATATCTCTGGTTGTCTTTTATCATGAATGAGTTCCACCTTTCAGAACATTTGAAGTGTATTTTACTAGATTAAGGTAATAAAGTCAAATCAGGTACAATATATAGTAATCTACGACCTTATATTTCTTCCAAAAACCTTCTCACTTCTGCCCAGGCAGATTTTGATTCATCCATGATAGTTCCAGCCATCTGAAATACATGGAACATTCCCGGATATTTAGTGAATCTGACCTTCACCCCTGTAGCCTTTGCTTTTTCTGCCACTGACTCAGAATCACTCAAAAGCATTTCATCGGTTCCTGACTGTATAAGCATCGGCGGGAACCCTGCAAAGTCACCATATAACGGGGATATCCTTGGATCACGCGGATCAGCATCTCCAATATACGGATTATCAAATATTAGTTCAGACCTTTCATTTCCGAATACAGGATCTATATCAAAATTATCCTTATATGATTCCCCGCTGGTTGCAAGATCAGCCCATGGTGACATAGCTATTATACCTGCCGGAAGCTTTCTGTTATCGGATTTCAAGGTATGACACATTGCCATGGCTAGTCCGCCCCCCGCAGAATCACCGGCAACTACTATCTGTTCCTCTTTATACCCCTGCTCCAGAAGCCAGTCATACGACTTTCGTGCATCTTCCAGTGCAGCTGGAAAAGGATGTTCCGGAGCAACTCTGTAATCCACCGTTAGAACAGTTGCTCCGCGTCCTACCTCGGAATAGAGGCCTGCCATTCTTTTATAATGTCTTCTCATGGCACCAACATATCCACCACCATGAAAATGAAGAATAACCCACGGACTCTCCGAATCTCTCCATTTAAGAATCTCCATCTCAAAACGAGTATCTTCAGATTCCTCATTCAGGATTATCTTCTCTGCAGTAAGGTGTTCCGGATATCGGAACTCTTCATCCATATCGCTTTTACCATATGAGTTAGCGCTATATTTTTCTGTAAGTCTCTTGTTGCTGTTAAATTCAGCGACTAAAGCACGTACAAGACGGCTTTTTCTGCTAATTTCCTCGTACATTTCCTTTTCCCCGAACCATTAATTCATGTCTCTATACTTTAAATCGTCTCTTTAACTCATTTGATATCATTCTCTGGCCCAGCATGATTGTTCCCAGAAGAATAAGCCCGGTCACACTGGCAGAAATGACTGCAAAAAACGATGTTGGAACTACCTTTGTAAAATGAAAGATAATAAGAAGGATGCTAAGTGCAAATGTAACTATCTCGGTCATGATATAGTTCTGCCAACCATCTATTCCCACGATCATAAACACAGCCATGGTAAGATCCACTCCCATCAATATGAGGGGGATTGCATACTGATACGACCAGCCTTTAAAACCAAGCATCTCGTCCAGAAGAACCACTGCCGCCAGTCCCAGGAACATCTGCACCTGAATTATACGTTGCAGGCTCTTCCGTTCTCTAAAGGAATATACCAGCGTGATACATCCATAAAGCAGCCCAATCCCTACTATCAGAGACCAGTACACTCCGTTAAATGTCACATAATTGACTATAAGGACCGCAACTTCTGCAACTATAGATGCAAATATTGCTAGTCTTATAATGAAACGCATAGTTCTCAGCTCATAAGTAACATCCGGATACGTAACCGACTTCGATCCGTTCTCTAACGCAGCGTCATGATCCTCTCCTGCTTCATCATGAGTTCCTTCAACTTCCAGAACCCCATGACACAAAGGACATTCCAGAGCATTATCTATTATTTTGATATTACATCTGATACATTTTCTTTCCATATCATTATTACCTACTCGTAGTAAACTCCATTTGTTTCTACCGTAATATCTATTCCGTCTTCAGCAAGTTTTCTGAAGAACATTCTCTGTATATTGTGATCGCTCACCGATGCACTGAAGGTCATAGTGAGCGAATCTAAGAACGAACAAACCGTCATCTTAATATTCTGTCCTTTAGACATAGAAAGGATAGCCTGAAATCTGTCTATATACTCCGTATAAGGATCAGAAGTCTTTATGATTCCAAGATTTGTGACAGTTGTCGTATTTGCTTTAGCAGAAGCATTATAAACATGCCTTATTGCAATCTTTTTAAGGAAGAGCGGAATGGCTCTTAATACAAGATTCATCTCATTTGATACATTGTAGGAGAACAGTTTTTCCAGATTCTCCTTCGTGGTCTGATCAACGAGACTCTTCTTCGTTATCTCCATTATCTCTTCATATGTATATTCTTCTTTTTCTGGTTTAAATTCCGCAGTTATCACTACAAAAAAGTTTTTATTGGTATCTGAACCAAAATAAGGTCTGAGATTGACCGGAACAGCAACTGTCACCGGCTTCTTTGAAGGTCTTCCCTTCATATAACTCTTATATATAGCCCAGATATATGTTCCGACGATATACTGATTGATAGTTACACCATAAGCCTTTGCAACTTTCTTGATGGCCTCTATCTTCACCGTTCCGTGAATGATAGCAAACTGATTGATTGGAAGTTTCTCGCCTTTTATTAAAACTGCCTTAGCTGTTTTATAAGTTTTCTTTTCTTTCTTTTTGTAATTACTGAGATAACTGTCTTCTATATCAAGAGACGTCTCAGAAGCAAGCGTATTCTTAACCTTATCACTTAACTCAGGATGTTTGATCCTTATATACTGATAAGTTATCTCCTTCAAAAATGTCAGCGCACCATTTCCATCTGTTAAAGCATGGAATACTTCCAGATTTATCCTCTTCTTATAATAGGTAAGTCTGAAAAGATAATTGTTATTGCTGTAAGGGTTTATATACATACAAGGATATGTATATTCTTCCTGAACCTTTGGTGGCTCTTTCTTATTCTCTTCAAAATAATACCAGAAAACACCATTCTTCATGGTACATCTGAACACATCAAAATAGGGAAGAACCTTCTCAAGTGCTATCTGAAGTGCTGTCCCGTCGATCTCCTCCTTGAGGAGAACGGACACTCGATATACGTTACTCATTCCTTCCCTAGCTATTACCGGAAAAAGCTGGGCAGTATTGTCCAGCTTATCATATTTTAAATTGTAATTACGTTTCCCGATCTTCTTCATTCCAATTCCCACATGGCAACCTTCCTACCATGTCTTTCCATCAAAAGAATCTCCTGCTGATCCGTCACCCGGACCTCCACCTGACGAATCATCTGCTGTCTTCTGACCAGTTTGTGATTTCTCATTATCAGCATCGCGGCGTTCTTCCATAGCATCCTGCTTCTGCTTTTCAAGATCCTCTTGAAGCTGCTGCTCCCTCTTGGTCTTCTGTTGTTCGTCTCCCTTGCCGCCTTTACTCTGCTGTTGGTCTGCCTCATCACCCTGATCAGTTTCAGGCTTTGTCCCGAGTTCTTCGAGCATTTTATCTATATCCTGCTTAAGCTGTTCAGCTTCCGGATCATGTCCATCAGTTCCATAAGGATCAGCGCATCCTTTTTCACAAAGAATCTTTCGGGCAGCCTGAAGTGTTCTAATAGCATTTGCCTTCTGCTTCTCAGAATCAAGATGATCAAAATCAATCTTATGAAGCATAGCAAGTGCCAGATTAACCCTTATATCACATTCCCTCTTCTCAGTAGGATGGCATTCCAAAGCCGACTTATAGTTTGAAATAGCATTATCATAATTACCATTCATATAATCGGCGTTACCTATATTATAATACGGAACATACCCTTCTGGAATATTTAATTTTGTAAGAAATTCTTCTCCTGAAGTAGTATATATTTCATTATTATAATTAACAAGAAAAACGAGATTTATAATATAACGCACACTAAGAAAAAGAGCAAAAATCGCAAGAATCACACATGTGACATTGATAATCCTCATAAATCCTATAGGATCTTCAATCTTCCAAAACTCCTCACGATCCTTCTTCTTTTCAGCGGCAATACGAGCTTTATCCTCCATCTTCTCGATACGCTTCTTTTCCTGCTTCTCGAGCCTGCGGAGTTTCTTCTCCTCCCGCTTCTCATTGCGAGTCATATTCTCTTTTCCACTCTCTTCTTTACTCATATCGTAACATTCCTACTTTTCGCAAACAAACACATGTCGCTCGTGCAATAATTTGTATGTTCGACATCGCTCTCGCTCATGGCGGGCTCTCCCGAACGGGCGTTCCGCAAAGCTCCACTCGCTAAACTCTCACATCGCACTTCGTGCTCGTGAATCGTTAAGCGCCGCGACCCTTATGGTCTCACATACATATTTTGCACTTTCGCTCCTAATTTGCTCACATCAATAAATATATGAAAAACTATATTCGCGAGCGAGTGGCTATAAGGAATCTCATACATCCTCTCGGGGCCCTTTCGGGTCTGTTCACTTAGCGATTCACGAGTGCATAGCACGAAGTGAGAGCTTAGTGAGCCTAGGGGTATCCCGAACGGGAGCGGAAGCGTCCCTTCGAGAGGATGTGATGAAGATTCCATAGCCTATCTCGCCGCGGCAATTAAATATTCTATAAATGTCCTCTGCGAATAAACAACGCCATCTCAATTCCCAACAAGATCACCAGCGGTATCACATAGAGAAAATACGTATCTTCATAGCTCACAGAATCTGACTTTTCCATAGTCAGTGAGCTTCCATCCTTTATTGATTCCACCAGATATTTTACATTCGCTGTACTTCCCATATGAATATAATCTATCTGAAGATCATCAGCCAGTCTCTTGAGGTTGCCTTCATCGATAACAGAAACAGCATCCTTATATGTCTCAGAATCCTGAATATAATAGAACGTTCCTGCCTGCATCTTTCCACCTTTTTCTGTTCCATAGCCAAGAACAGCACCTGCATCTACCAGCGGCTCAAGATCCTTAAATGTCTTCAAAGCAGAGTTATCGGTAATCTCTCCATCACTGATAAAGAAGAGGATAGTCTGTCTCTCTTCCTTAGTACTTGAAGATTCTAGCAGCCCTTTCATCTCTCCATATGCTGTATTAAGGGAAGTACCCTTTGCATAATATCTATCCGGCATTTTTATAGTTGAAAATGCATCTTTAACAGTTTCGTGATCCTGTGTAAACGGGCACAGCACTTGAGCATAGTTATCAAATCTGATAAGTCCAAAGTTACTTCCTGATAACTCATCTATTATATACTCAGTATCTTTCAGAACACCTGACATTCTGGTCTTTGAGCCATCGTAATCCTCAGCCCACATACTCATTGTAGTATCAACCACAAAAAGTACATCTAGGTTTTTCATTTCCACGGTAGCATTATATCTCTTTGACATGATCCTTAAATTGATAAGAAAAACAAGAAATATGATTGCTACAATACGAAGCACTCCAAGTATCTTATATCTTATTCTTGTATGTCTCTTTAATATAACAGCTATATAGAGACATAAAATAATCAGAAGTACCGGCAATGCCACAAAAACAGGTATTATAGGTTTAGTTATCATATGCGCATCACCAATCCTATCCCAAGCATTATCGCTATAGAGGAGAACAGTATGATAACCGGAATCTTAGGCTGATCATTAATCTTAGTCGTGGTTATCTCTTCAACCTCCAGAGCTTCTATTCTTTCTATATCTTTAACTATATCCTCTACAGTGAGAGATTCACTCTGCTTATAGAACTTTCCATTTGTACCTTCAACAGCTTTCTGGAAATCGTTCATATCAGTATCATAGTCGGATGTGTTAAGTCCACTCCAATTCTCTCGATTTGGAAATAGTCCAAATACCTTTATATGATTCTTCTTGCAAAGGCTTGCAGCCTCCTCCAGTTCAACCAGTGGAGTTTTAAGCTCTTCCTGAGAATTATCCGTTGACATGATGACAATTCGTGTTCTGTCCTCATCTTCAAGTCTCGGAAAACTATACATACATGAAGCAAGTCCTTCTCCGATCAGGGAACTACCCTTCTGGTAGTTATTTACCAGAGTACCCGCATCAAAATAATCCAACTGCTCCTGAAGCGCCTGATATTCTGCAACCTGATCATCCGAGTATTGAATGTATCCTGTATTGTCATTGTAATATTTACTCATAAATTCCTTCTGAAGTCTGAAATATTCCTTCAGTTCTTCCAGCTTGGTATTTATGAAGTCATAATCATCAGTCATAGGAACATATAATACAGTTGATGTATTGAATATACATATACCGAATCTGTCACCATCAAGTCCAGCAACAACCCCCTGAAGATTCTCAACAAGATCATAATTAAGGTCATAGATTGAGTATGATACATCCATGCAGAGGAATATATCTCTCTTCTTAGTTCCGTTATTAACGGTTTCTTTAAGAGCTGGTCTTGCTATGAGAACAAGACTAGAAAAAAGACTAGCCACAATGCACAGCTCCATAACTATGCTGACAAATGTATACATACGTTTCTTTTTCTTATATATATCAAGATTCTTTACAAATCCGGTATTAGCTGCCTTAGTTCCACCTTTGTATTTAATTTTCCTTCTGATCACATGTGCTACGATCATGAGGACAACCACAACGGGGATGCCTATCTTAAGCACAAGGGGATGAATAAAAAACATCTTACTTCCTCCAGGATTCTATTACGCTCCGGGTTCTGCCAATACTGCTCATAACATCCATTCTGGATTCCAGAGCAAATTCAGGCTCATAGTATTCTCTAACCAGCCGTGTCAGCTGCGGAATATTAACTCTTCTTATTTCCGACAGAGTATACTTCTGAACTTTTATGCCCGTAACATCATATACGAACAATCTTATACTAAGACTCATTCTCTGATAAGCCTGTCTTACAGTTATTTTCTGATTTCTCAGATCCATCTCAATACAGGTAAGCTCTCCGATATACTTTTTCTTGAGTCCTTCAAGAGTAGATTCGGCAATCTTTTTTATCCTTATCTGCTTTTCGCGTTTTATCCTGTCACCCAGCTTTTTTCTGAAGAAAACCTGAGCAAAAATAACTGCCGCAATAAACAGAACTGCAAGGATAACCCATATTATCAGATATGCAAATGGATCCTGCAATTCAACCGATGTTTTCATTCTTATGCCTTTCAAAAAGCTCTACAATCTTATCTATCACTTCATCTTCTTTACTTACTGAAACAGAACTGATCATATACTTCTTGTACATTTCATCAAGTTTTCTTCTTCTGGCAGTTCTGTCTGCTCTTTCAAGATGATTCAACATTTTATCTTTAAGAAGAAAGTCCTTCTCATAAACTCCATCATCCAGATCAAAGAGATTATCTCCCGTAAGAAATGCATCTTCAACGCTGATGATCATAACATCATTCATAACCGTGAGTTTCTTCAGAAGATTATCTTCCAACTTGGCTTCTCCTGCCATATCGGTAATGATAAAAATGATCATCTTTCTTCGGATATGTTCTGCAATATAATCCAAAGTCTCATTTAAAGGCTTTGACTCCTCTGATTTCAGACATTTGTCATATCTCAGAAAGAGGTTCTCAAGATGGACCTTTCCGGATTTAAAAAAACTGAAATCATATCCTTCGTTTGTACTGGTAAGGAGTGCATAATCATCACCATGATTATTGACCAGATAACTTATCGTTCCCATGGTGGTCAAGGCTATCTCTTTCTTAGACTCTCCCTTGTCAGTATCACCCTGGAACTTCTTTCCACTGTCACCGACAAAAAGGATGTTGTGCTTCTTATCTGCGATATATCTTCTGATAAGCACTCGTCCGGTTTTTGATGAAGATTTCCAATCTATATCTCTGACAGAATCACCATAGACATATTCTCTCAGATCATCAAAATCAAAGCTCCGCCCTCTGTATATGGAACTGAACTCACCATCAAGAACATTTGAAGTTTTCTTACGTGTATACAAAGCTATACTTGCTTTAATCTTGGCGAGATAATCGTAATCCATATCAATACCCTCTGTTATGGTGTCTGTACAGCACCAACAATTCGATCTATTATAGTCTCAACTGAAACATCATCTGCTATGGCAGCATAGTTAAGTTCTACTCTGTGACGAAGTACCTGATGACGAAGAAGTTTTACGTCATCTGGTGTAACATATGTTCTTCCATATATAAGAGCAACTGCTTTTGCTATCTTCATAAATGCAATAGATGCTCTTGGGCTCGCACCCATCTTTACGTAACGGCTGAGTTCCTGAGGAAGCACCTTATCGGCATGTCTTGTTGCATCTACAACAAATGATATATATTTCTTTATAGATGCATCTACATATACTTTCTCAGCTATAGCCTGAATATTATCAATATCTTTTATACTAAGAACCGGAGCCGTTCTCTTAATAGCTCCCGCCTCTA
>JAFYHN010000067.1 GCA_017539165.1 Eubacterium sp. | reverse complement strand
GTCGGAGCGGCAAGAGTAAGAGATCTTTTTGCAGATGCTAAGAAGCATTCTCCTTGTATAGTATTTATTGATGAGATAGATGCCGTTGCCAGACGACGTGGTTCAGGTCTGGGAGGCGGACATGATGAACGTGAGCAGACACTCAATCAGTTGCTTGTAGAAATGGATGGTTTCGGAGAGAACGAAGGAATCATTGTTATGGCAGCTACTAACAGAGTTGATATACTTGATCCGGCTATCCTTAGACCGGGAAGATTCGATAGAAGAGTTGTTGTAGGCCGTCCGGATGTTAAGGGACGTGAAGACATACTCAAGGTTCATGTTAAGAACAAGCCTCTTAGTGATGATGTAAATCTTCATGAGGTAGCAAGAACAACAGCAGGTTTCTCAGGTGCAGACCTTGAGAATCTTGTAAATGAAGCAGCCATCAAGACAGCAAGAGATAACAGAAGCTTTATCACAAAGAAGGACATCGATGATGCTTTCATCAAGTTAGGAATAGGAACTGAGAAGAAATCCAAAGTGGTTTCTGATAAAGAGAAAAAGATCGCAGCTTACCATGAGTCAGGTCATGCGATTCTGTTCCATCTTCTCAGTGAGATGGAATCCGTATATACTATTTCCATCATACCGAATGGTTCAGGAGCAGGTGGATATACTATGCCTCTGCCGGACAATGATGATATGTTCTGGACTAAGACAAGGATGCTTCAGAATATTCAGGTATCAATGGGTGGTAGAATAGCAGAAGAGATAATCTTCAATGATATAACAACAGGTGCTTCTCAGGATATAAAGCAGGCATCGTCTGTGGCAAGAAGCATGATCCTCAAATACGGTTTCTCAGAGAATATGGGATTCCTTAATTATGAAGCTGGTGAAGGTGAGGAAGTTTTCATCGGACGCGAGATAGGACACCAGAGACCATATAGCGAAGAAGTAGCAGCTCAGATAGATGTCGAGGTTAAAAATATCATCGACAAGTGTTACGAAAAGGCTTCACAGATACTGAAGGATAACATAGATATTCTCCATAAATCTGCACAGCTTCTTCTTGAAAAAGAGAAGATTACAGGCGAAGAATTTGTAGCATTATTTGAGTAAAAAAATGTTGCACTAAGTTGTTCAGTAAAAATGCACAACAGAATTTACTAAATAAGCGGCTATTTTAGCTCAAATATTATTGCGGGGTCTACATGTTGTGATATTCAACAAAAAACAAATTAAAAAAAAATCTTTTTTGTGAACACTTTTTAACGCGTATGAGTATAATAATACTTGTAACCCCCCAATACATTATATAGTTTTTTGCTACACCCCATAAGTAACAAAATACCTTCTCCAAAAGAGCTTGCCTACCCCGGCAGGCTCTTTTACTTTTTCCAGTGTTTTGTGCCATATCTGCTTTCAGCAGATATGCAAGTCTTTGCTTTGCAAAGCCTTGGCTACACTATGTGTAGCGCATCCTCAGCTTCGCTTCGGAGCAACGATTTCTTTCAGAAATCGTTACCTGATATGCGGGGTTGCGGGCTTTTGGCCTTATTTTTTTGACTTTAAAAATGGTTTACATAAACGACAATATTATGTTTACTGTGCCAATTTTTGTACCAATTGATGCATGATTTTATGCAGAAAAAATGTTCCAATTTTCTTGATGAAGATTTTACTGTACCAATACTGTACCAATTTTAGCCTCTTTTTATGCGGAAAATACCATAAAAAGGCGGATTTTTTATGATTTGGGCCTCTTTTTCGGATTTGAAGTAATTATCCTTTCTTGAACGGTCTGTATTTTGTTACTCATTATAAGTAACTTAACTGGAAGAAGGAGACTATTGATCATTCTGATTCTATACAGCAATCATTGTTCCTATTGATAATGTTGTAATAATGTCTGCAATGTTGTAACTATCTATATTATCCGTACTATTTCTCTTTTTTTCTGAATAACATTGTTTCACTTGATAATGTTAGAACAATGTTGTTGCAATGTAGGACAATGTTTTGTATAGTGATATATATGATTAGTTGGAGGTTTTGTATATGAAGATATCCGAGTTATATTCTGATGTAATTACAGAAGACCTAAAATATGAATATAAAGCAATGTTGAATCCAGACAATCCAGTTAAATGGGCAAAAACGATAATCGGATTTGCAAATGGAAACGGAGGAGTTATGTTTATCGGAGTTGCTAATAATGGAGAAGCATTTGGAATTGATTTAGATGAGGTAGATAAGTCAAAGAATCTTATTTCCGTTGTCAATGATAGACATATATTTCCACATGCAAAAGTAAAATACATGATGAGAAGTGTTGATGCTGATGCAGAAAGATTCGTTCTGGCAGTTAATGTTACTTCTTCAGATTCTATTTTAAGATATCGTGATGGCGATTTTAACGAGACTGTCTATATTAAAGGCGATGGTAATACTACACCGGCTACTCCCGAAGAAATAATAGCGTTGTCCAAGAAGAAACATGGTGTGGATAATGAGACTACAGATGTTGAATATACAGAACAGAATTGGGCTGGATATGTCGATTTGTGTAGAGAATTTAGAGATGATTCATCCATACCGACAATTAAAGAATTGCAGAATGAGGAGATTGTATCAAAAGAAGGATATGCTAAGTCTGGTTTTACCATGTTTATGGATAATTACACAGATGAAGATACATTGATATGTTGTCGTTTATGGCCAGGAAGTAATAAAGTTGGAGGAACATTAGATAGTGCAAGATTTAAAGGGTCCTTGGCTAAAGTATTTTTAGAAACGCGTGCGTTTATAGAACGTAATACAAAGACAGGTTGGGAAAAAACTGAGAATGGTGGCCGCAGAAGCATTCGTTCTTATCCTAAAGAAGCGATACGAGAAGCGTTGGTAAATGCTATCGCACATAGGGATTATTCAATATCAGGAACTCAGATAGATGTTGATATCTATTGTGATAGGATAGATATTGTTTCACCGGGCTCTTGGCTTCTACCTAAAGATTATTATGAATATGCTTATGGTACTATTCCGTCTATCCGCAGAAATACGATTATAGCAGCTGCGTTTGATGTTGCAAACCTTATGGAGCGTGGTGGTACAGGATTTCAAACTATGGTAGAAAGCTATAAGGATAGTGGCGAAGAGTTACAACCTATGGTCATAATAAGCCCAGGGTTTTTGAATCTGAGACTATTTGACAGATTATATAAAAATGCCAAAAGTGATTTCGGTGAGAATATGTCAGATAAGGATCGTGTCATTGCAATATTAAAGGATGAGGGGCCTAAAGGCATAAAAGAATTACAAAGGCTGCTGGGACGTAAAAGCAGAAGTACATTTCTTAAAGATGTTATCAATCCACTTATTGAATCAAATATTGTCTATCGAGATGGAAATCCCAAATCACCTACATCTCGAATTAGGTTGAAAGAAAAGTAAATATTATTTTTCAGTTTAAACGAGGATTATATGGAAGAAATAAACGATTCTATAGTTATCAAATCAGCTGAAACTGACGAGGAGTTGTGCGGAAGAGGATACGTTCACTGTACTGCATGGCAGGAAGCCTATAGAGGCATTGTATGCGACAGATATCTTGATACGATGACTGTAGAGGCTACAACAGCACGTGCCAGGAATTTTCCGGACAATACCCTTGTAGCTAAGGATGGAGATAAAGTCGTAGGATTTGCGGTTTATAGTCCATCGAGAGATGAAGACCTGCCGGATGCAGGAGAAGTTGATGCAATCTATGTGCTCTCAGAATACTATGGCCGGAAAGTAGGCTATAGATTAATGAATGAAGCCCTTTCCCGGCTTGGTGAATACAACACCTTTTTTGTGTGGGTTTTCGAAAAGAATGAGCGCGCCATAAATTTTTATCACAAATATGGTTTTGAACTAGACGGATGCAAAAAGGAATGGACTCTTGGCACTCCTGTCTCAATAGTCAGAATGATAAAGAAGAGAGAGTAAACCATTAACGAAGGAGCTTGAGATATGCTGTGTTATAGGCTTATGACAATAGATGATTATGAGGCTGCATATGATCTCTGGATCAAATGCGGAAATGGACTGAATAATAAAGACGATTCATATGAAGGGATTGAGAAATATCTTAAACGTAATCCCAATACTTCTTATGTTGCAGTTCTTGATGAAAAGGTTGTTGGTGTCATTCTTTGCGGACATGACGGAAGAAGAGGAATAATCCAGCATGCATGTGTATCGCCAGACTGCAGGAGGATGGGAATTGGAAAGAAGCTCGTCGATCTTGCTGTTACTGCGCTGGAAAATGAAGGAATCAATAAGGTTCTTCTCGTTGCTTTCAAAAAGAATGAAGGTGGAAATGCCTTTTGGGAATCACAGGGATTTACGCTTCGTGAAGATTTGAATTATAGAAATAAAGCACTTACTGAAATGATTAGGATTGATCCGGACTATTTGAAGTAGGGAAAGATCTTATCTTTGAATTTTACATGGTAAGGCACAGATTTTGAATCAAAGGAGAAAGAATAATTAAGTGGATGTACTGAAAGCTGTCGGAGAATTTGCGGAAATTAATGACCATAAGATCCATGTTTACAGGATAGGAGATCCAAACAAGCCAAAACTGATTTTGATGTCCGGTTCAAGTACGGTAGCGCCTGTTTATGATTTCAAGATTCTTTATACGAAACTTCAAGCTGAT
>JAFYHN010000066.1 GCA_017539165.1 Eubacterium sp. | reverse complement strand
TATCAGAAAACCTCTTAAGAACAGCAACACTTTCTGCAGTGTCATTTATAAGTCCGTTATACCCGAAGCTCTTGTCGGTATTCTTAGAAGATTTAATAAATTCTACCGAGTCTTTTACTATCTCACTTTTAATAGTGTCTGCATCTTTTTCGCTCTCAGCGTTCACACTTAACGGAACGGAAAAGCATGACAAAAAAACACAAATTATTAGAGTAATGGCAATGATGTTTTTATATTTCATTTTTCCCCTCGCAATACTTTTAATCTAACTAATAAACTAGCCGTTTTTGATTATACGAAGGTTTAAAGAATACGTCAATAAAAAAACTCTGTCACTTTTTTTATCCAAGAAATACTTTATATTATTTTTTCCCATCCCTGTAATTTAACAAATCTGCTAAATCCCGGCAAGGCAAACTCTATATAACCAAACTGAGTTCCATCCATTATCTCTTTTTCGACTAAGCGCTTCCTGTATGAATTTATAGTTCAAAAAAACACTTTTCTTCAACATATTTTACCACTTTTTACCACAATTTGCTACAATTTACTATATTTTTATATTTTACCACAATTCACTACATTTTATATTTTCCTCCACAATTCAAAAATGGACAAACAGACCAATCAATCTATTTGCCCATTTATATGCATTCTCACTTCTTCTTCCTCGGCCCGATATAGTTTGTCACATGTGCACGCTTTTTATCACCTGCAACACCTTTCAACTTTGATGGAGTTTTTCTCTTAGTTCCTCGATTTTTCTTTCTAACTTTCCTGTCTGAAGTTTTTTGAGAAACTTTATCTGATTCATAAGTCAGATGTTCAGGCAACAGCGTTTCATCTAAATCATCCCGAACATTCATCCTGTCAAATATCGTATAGTCTCTCTCAAAGAGTGCGTCTGTTATATCTTTCTTAACTGCCTCTTCACCTGCAGTATCGATAAGTCTCTTGTAGATATCTCTCCTCTTCCAATTTCTGAGTTTCGGAAGACCTTCTTTTTCCTGAATCGCGTATAACTCAGCTCTCCATAGAATATCAAGCTGGTTGTTCATATTGACCTTTGGTGAAATGTCAGCATCCCTCTCAACTATCACATTCTCTTCGCTGACTATAAGTATTCCCCAATAATCAGGGATATGCTCTGCAACATGTATATGCGACTCTCCGACTGCAACATAGCATCTGTCACAGAACTTCTCATAATCCTTTATCTGGGTTTTCAAGCGTGTATAAGTATCGCTGTCAGACTTAATCTCGATTCCGATGATCTCACCATCAACGATAGCCAACATATCTGCTCTGGACTTTAGGATTACTTTTTCCTCTATCGTCCTGACTTTTCCATATCTCTCATCGAGATAGTCATACAGTTTTTCACGAATATCTTTGTCTAACATAGAAACCTCTAAAAACAAAAAGGAGCGAGATATAATAGATATATTTCGCTCCTCATAACGGCTTGGATAAATAACTTACAAAAGGTAACTCATTTTGGAAAACGGACTATTAATCAACCACGTAAGGCTTAATAGCTTCCATGATCTTATCTTCGTCCTGATCAGCGTAGATATTCAGCTGAATAGGATTTGATAAATCAAGACTGAAGATTCCCATGATAGACTTAGCATCGATAACATATCTGCCTGAAACGAGATCGAAATCAGCCTTGAAACCACTGATGTCATTTACAAATGACTTAACTTTTTCCATTGAATTGAGTGAAACTCTTACTTCTGTCATGTCTATGTCCTCCAAGATAAAAATTCCGTAAAATCAACCCCCGAAAAAGAAATATAACAAAGGTTGAATCGTATGTTATAATGATAAAAGTTATGACTTCAAAAGTCAACATTAAAAAAGGAGTTATTTAGCACAAATGTACACAAATCTTAAGGGCAAAAAAGTCTTATTATATACACTTGGATGCAAAGTAAATCAATATGAATCCGATGCTATGCTCGAAGCACTTCTCGAAGCAGGCTGTACCCGACATGAAGAAGGCGAAACAGCAGACATATGTATCATAAACACATGTTCAGTTACAAATATGGCTGATAGAAAATCAAGGCAGATGATCAATCGCCTTCGCAAACAGAATCCTAATGCTATAATAGCTGCCACTGGTTGCTATGTTCAGATAGCAGGTGATTCCCTTCTTGATAACGGACTCATTGACCTGGTTATCGGTAATAACAGAAAGAAAGATGTTGTACGTTTGCTGGACGAATACATTTCTACCGGAACTGTCAACGATAATTATATCGATGTCAACAAAGATCCGGAATACGAAAACCTTTCAATCGAAAAACCTGAGACTCATACTCGTGCATACGTAAAGATTCAGGACGGCTGCAACGAATTCTGCAGCTACTGTATCATTCCATATGCCAGAGGCCGTATCAAGAGCAAAAAACTGATTGATATCACCGCTGAGGTCGATACTCTTGCTAAAAATGGAACGAAGGAGATAATCCTCACCGGTATAAATGTATCCGCCTATGAAGATTCAGGACTCGGTCTTAAAGATGTTATCAAGAGGCTCTCAAAGATAGATGGCATAGAAAGAATCCGACTCAGTTCCATGGATCCCCGTATCGTGACTAAAGATTTCCTTGATACGGTTTCCAAACTGCCGAACTTCTGTCCACACTTTCATCTATCCCTTCAGAGTGCCTGCAACAAGACGCTTAAGGCGATGAATAGAAAATATACCATAGAAGAATACAAAGCAGCCTGTGAGCTGATACGAAGCTATTTCGACAGGCCAGCAATCACTACAGACATCATCGTCGGATTCCCTGGTGAGACCGACGCCGACTTTGAAGATACATACAAGAATCTCGTCGAACTTAACCTTTATGAAATGCATGTATTCAAATATTCACGTCGCAAGGGAACAGTCGCTGACAAAATGCCTGATCAGGTTGATGAACAGATAAAGACTGAGCGAAGCAATCGCCTCCTTGAATTATCAGCAAAGAATAAAGCTGCATTCGAGAAACTATTCGAAGGAGAAAAACAGGATGTCCTGATTGAAGAGCTCGTCACCATCAGAAACAAAAAATATTACAGAGGCCATACGATGAGATATGTATTGATTGATATTCCAGAGTCAGATTTACCAACTCTTAAAGACGGTCAATCCTACATAAATAAGATTGTATAATCCAATCAAATGGGGCACTTTTCAGTGTCCCAAAAAATTTTTTAAAAAAAATCCAAAAAAACACTTGCTTTTTATTTCGTAGTCTGTTATACTCACATTCGTTGTTAAGAAATGGTCCGTTGGTCAAGCGGCTAAGACGCCGCCCTCTCACGGCGGAAACAGGGGTTCGATTCCCCTACGGACTACATTTAAGACTCGCTTTTGCGAGTCTTTTTTCTTTCTCTAAATCAAATACATCAAACATTCAAAAAGCCGACACCATATTCAATTCAGTGTCGGCTCATTTTATTCTGATTATTTTAGAATCTTGATTTCAGCAGTTTCTACCGCTTTATCTATCAGCTCTTCAATCTTTCCAACAAGGTGCTGTTCTGACTTCTCGATCTGCTTCATCTTAGGTTTTGTCACAGGATGCTTATCTACAAATATCGTACAGCAGTCTTCGTAAGGCTCGATAGATGTTTCAAATGTACCTATCTTCTGTGAGTACTCAACTATCTCCTGCTTATCCATACCAATCACAGGACGATATACAGGGCACTGTACAGCTGCATCGATTACTCCAAGTGACTGCATCGTCTGTGATGAAACCTGACCTATTGACTCACCAGTTACAATAGCCTGGCACTCATCCTTCTCTGCAAGTCTTTCTGCTATCTGGAACATTATCCTCTTCATGATGATAGTAAGCTGATCATGAGGACAGTTATCATAGATACAGAGCTGAATCTCTGTGAAGTTAACGACATAGAGCTTGATAGGTCCTGTATACTGTGAAACTATAGTTCCAAGCTTCTCAACCTTCTCAAGGGCTCTCTGGGCTGTATATGGAGGAGAATTGTAATATACTGCCTCCATCTCAACTCCACGCTTTCCGATCATATATGTGGCAACAGGACTGTCTATACCACCTGAAAGCAGTGACATAGCCTTTCCGTTTGTTCCCACAGGAAGTCCGCCAGGTCCAGGAATAATCTTAGAATATACATATCCCTTCTCTCCTCTGATCTCGACTTCAACCATTATGTCAGGCTTATGAACATCAACATGAAGTCCCTGCGACTCATACTTCACGAGAAGATCATGTCCAATCTCCATATCTATCTCCATTGAGTTCATCGGGAACTCTTTATTTATTCTTCTGGTATGAACCTTGAACGAGAAATCAAATCCGCTTTCAGAGCCGCCAAATGTCTGCTCAAAATGGTCATATACCGCATCTCTTACAGACTCGTATGTCATCTCTTCAGCTACAGTAACAGGGCAGAGTCCTACGATACCAAATATCTTTGTTACCTTACCGACTGCATCGTCATAATCATAGTCAGACAGAGCTTCAATATATATACGTCCAAAATCTCTGAACACCTTGAATTCACCAAGAGGCTTCAGACGAGCACGGATTCTTCTGCAAAGGATATCTTCGAATACATATCTGTTCTTTCCCTTTGTTCCAATCTCCGCATATCTAACAAGAAACATTTTTACATTATTCATATCATTTTTCCTTTTTATATTCTGTTTCTATTTACAACAATTCCAAACTATCCTCTGACGTAATGCCTTAAGACCGGCAAGAGTTCCTTGATAGTCTTCACTGCATAGTCAACTTCTTCAAATGTATTCTGCTCACCAAAGCTGAATCTGAGAGTAGATTCAATCTTCTTCTTATCAAGTCCGATAGCAGAAAGAACAGCTGACTCTTTCGTTTTATTTGACGAACAAGCTGAACCAGATGAAACATAGATCCCCTTGTCTTCAAGAGCATGAAGCATAACTTCTGCTCTGACTCCCAGGAAGCTGATGCTTGCTATATGCGGAGCACCACTGCGGACATCCGTATTACAATACACATCTTCAATCTGAGTAAGTCCCTCAACAAGTCGGTCACGTACATCAGATATATGTTTAATCTTATCCTGGAATCCGTCAAATGTCATCTTAACCGCAACTCCAAGACCAGCTATTGCAGGTACATTTTCAGTACCCGAACGCATGTTCTTCTGCTGGCCTCCTCCGTAGATAACAGGTCTGAGGAGAAGCCCCTTCTTAACATACAAAAATCCTGAGCCCTTTGGTCCATGAAGCTTGTGACCTGACACAGACATCAGATCTGCTCCCATATTCTTGGGAATCGTTTCTATCTTACCAAATGACTGAATAGCATCTACGTGGAAGTAAACATCTTTATTCTTAGCTTTAACCGCCTTACTTATCTCAGCTACAGGCATTATCGAACCTATCTCATTATTTATATGCATACACGATACAAGTATCGTATCTTCCCTTACAGCCTCTGCAAAACTTTCAGGCGTAGCCACACCACTTTCATCAACAGGAATATATGAAACCTCATATCCCTCTCTGATAAGGAACTGCATAACAGCAGAAACAGATGCATGTTCTACTCCAGACACAACTATATGTTTTCCAGATCTTCTCCTAGCAAGAGCAGATCCGATTATCGCCATGTTGTTGGATTCCGTTCCACCCGAAGTAAATACTATTTCCTCCGGAAGACACTTAAGAACCTTTGTTATCTCTGTTACCGAGTCATTTATTATATGTTCTGCATCAAGTCCTTTTTTGTGGAGTGACGAAGGATTCCCATAGTCTTCCTTCATGACCGATACCATCTTATCGATCACTTCATCATAAGGTCTTGTTGTAGCTGAATTGTCAAAATATACTTCCATTTTATCTTTTACCCTTTTTATTATGCATCCAGTAGAAAACTAAGCACTGACATCACAGCCATTCCGGCCGTCTCAGTTCTTAGTATCCTATGCCCTAGAGAAATAGTCTTTGCACCGGCAGCTTTCAGAAGTTCTGCCTCTGACTCCGCAAATCCTCCCTCCGGACCGATAAATATACCTATCTTTATTTTTTCTTGCTCACTGAAGTTGTCTGTCGATTTCTCGCCAATTGCGTTAACCCTAGATACGAGATCCATTATCACCTTGCGACTTTCATCCATTCCTTCAGCAAGTTCATATGGAAAGAGAATCACATCCATGTTCTTCGAAGCAAAATCTATCGCTTCCTTAGAACCCATATAATCCGTCACTTCCGGGATTATAACCCTTCTCGACTGCTTGGCAGCGGCCTCGGAAATGCCCATATACCGTGAGATCTTCTTATCTTTCTTCTTATCATCCAGTTTTACGATAGTTCTTTCCATCATTACGGGAACTATACTGTGAACTCCAAGTTCAACGCATTTCTGAATGATAGTTTCCATCTTGTCGCCCTTTGGAACCCCCTGAAACAAATTTATCTCCGCAGGAAGTTCAGCATTACTGTCCAGAAGATCTATTATATCAGCATAAACTACATCCTCTTCAACACTAGCAATAGAACAGATATAATCCTTAGAACTTCCGTCACTAACCTGAATCTCTTCACCAGGACGGAGTCTCAGAACACTCCTTATATGATTCACATCAGGACCAGTTATCATTATTCTTTTTTCTGCTTCATGGATATCATCCACAAAAAACCTGTGCATAGTCCATTTCCTTTTAAAAACTCGTAAATGTAAGTCTATCTACTTAGATACGATACATACCCATTCATTTTCCTGAGTCATATCGACTATCTCGAATCCATTTTCTATAAGAGCCTTCTTTACATCGTCAGCTCTGTTTTCATTTATACCTGAAGCGATGAATACACCATCTTCAGTCATATAATCTCTAATGATAGTCGCAAGTGGTATTATAACATCTGCGAGAATATTCGCAACTACAATATCATATCTTCTGGCTGGAACCGGATCAGAATCACCGAGTTCGATGTCAACCATAGTTGCTGCATCTGAAGGATTGATAGCTGAAGCTATGCCAGAACCAAGACTTGCTTTCTCCATCTTCGCACGGTTATCATCCTGAGCGAGGAAGTTTTCTGCTATACGATTATCTGCCAGCAGGTTACCACAGGAAAACTCAATCCTGTCACCCTCAAGTCCACTCGCCTGTGAATTAACACGGCTGGCTCTTATAGCTTCAGGATCTATATCAAGTCCATGAACATAACCAGCTCCCATAAGACAAGCAGCAATAGAGAGAATACCACTACCACATCCGACATCGAAGACAGACTTTTCACTCTTATCTCCTTCATCCAGATACTTCTTTACCTGTCCAAGGCAGAGTCTTGTAGTCTCATGCGTTCCTGTTCCAAATGCAGTAACCGTTTCAATTCTGATAATCTTATCATCAAGATTAGTCTTAAACACATCTCCCTCAGTCACATCACCATTTTTAACCATGTCCTCATACCAAGTTGGCATGATAACCAGGTTATCATAGAGTCTGGCTGGTTTAAAGAATTCCTTAAACTTATCATTCCATGTGGAATCATCGGTAGTCTCAGTAACCTCGATCTTCTTAGAGCCAACCGGAAGAAACTCCTCAAGTCTGTCGAGCTCCGCCTTAACTTCTTCGATAAGACCGCTGATACGCTCATCATCAAATCTGTCATCAAGATAACAGGAAACAGACGCAGAACCATCATCATCCCCTAGTACAAGAGGAATATCGACAAACATCTGCTTGATCTCATCTTCAGTAAGAGGGACATTATCTTCTATCTCAATCCCCTCTATCCCACGCTCCGCAAGGAACTCACTTATTAAATCCACCACCTCAGTAGTTGTATCAATTTTCAATCTTTTCCAAATCATATTTTTACACCACTATATTTAAATATTCAAAATCATACAATATATTCGTTAATCATATTAAACCTCGAATGCACATACTATCATTCGATGCAATCAATTATATACAATATACATTCAAAGATGCCCCAAACTTTATTCGGAAAGTACGCACTACGTGCTCTACCGCATGCATTCGCATGCACTTTCCTCATGCCGTTTAGAGCATCCACTCCGTGGATTAACAATAATTGACAGACCCCTTTGAGCTTGCAAGCAATCTCATTGGTGTCTGTCAATTATCGTTATCTTTGAATGTATTCTTTTTATTCGCTACTTGCGGAACTTTTTCTTCTTGTGACTACCGAATGAGAAATCACCGGCTGAGTCAGTTGAAGAACGCGTATTTACCGCTGGGCCAGAAGCATTTTCATACTGATTCAGAATGCTCTTCTGCTCGTCTGTAAGATTCTCAGGAACCTGTACTACGAGTGTAACTTATTGATCACCACGTACGCTCTTGTTTCTTAGTGTATGAACACCCTTACCCTTAAGTTTAACTTT
>JAFYHN010000065.1 GCA_017539165.1 Eubacterium sp. | reverse complement strand
GTCGATATACTCTATAAGATAAAACCAAAAACTTTCTACCTGTATATAATAAGTTCCATCCTTGACCGGGTAGATCATAGGAGCCAAACCATGTTCATTCCCCAAGAAAATATGAGCCTGAACATTGCTCTTTATTGTAGATTCAGATGTACTGCTTGGCAGACCTTTCAGAATATAATCCCGTTTTTCCGTATGTATCCTAAATATCAGTCTCTCGGAGTCTTCATTATACTGCTCGCAAACATCGGGATCATCTATATCCCAGTTTTTAAGGACCAACTTCAGCTTATCTTTATCTATGCTATTATCAGGGTTTTTAAAAGCATTGATCTGAGCATTATATATGTCTCTGAGCTCTGAAAGATGATTTACTATATCGGCGTTCCAAGGGATCATCTGCTTTAAGTTTTCGCAAGGGAACTCACTACACAACCCACAGAACAAAGCCTCATGTTCTTTGCAACAGGCATATACTCTGCATATCCCCGACTCTGCCCACTCCGGAACCTTTCCTTCAGCTTCTATACATCCCGGACATATCCCGTCCTTTTTCTTTGTACATCCTACACAGCATTCACCACATGCTGTGATCAAACTAAAATCTGTCATTTATTCCTCACTTCTCAATCTATATATAGAACATTCTTTATTTTTTCTCTGCCGCCAGTGTTAATATCATATCAGGTAGTATCACATTTCTTCCGTAATCATATTTAGCTTGCTGCTCTTCGGTACGGCCTACCAAAGCTACTCCCGAAGCTGAATTATCAGATACCACCAACAAAGCTATACCAGGAAGTTCAAATAAATCAGTCATAAGATAGAACGAACTTGTTTCCATCTCTATAAGATCAGTATCAAAAGCCCTGATTTCATCCAAATGTGTGTATTCTAGTGCTACCGAAGGAGTACAGAATACACTTGCTTTTTTAATATCATATCCTTTTTGTTTACCGATATCTACTACCTTGTCAACATACTTCATATCAGGAAATACCTTCTCAAAAAGCATATTGTCTCTAATAGTTTCCTTCATAAGGTATGCATCGGCATAACTTCCGGAAATTGAATATGACGGGGTACAAACATCTCCGGGATTAAAACCTTCTTTTAATGCACCTACCGCACCTATAAATATAGCCCTTTTGAAAGTCAGTTCAGCACATAATGACATATGGTCGATCAGGTTTCCTGCAGATGATCCTATCTTTATCCATGCGATTTTAAGACCATCTTTTTCAACCAGATAACCTGCAATATATGCCCCTTCTTTCAATGTAGTAACCTTACAAGTATCCTCCATATGAAGCTTATAAGGAGAAAAACTCGGTGCGATCACAAGTACGTCATATACAACATCCTCGCTCAAGCCAAATGCCTGTGCCGCCATATGTTCTGAATTATGTTGATGTAATTTCTCAACTATTTTCTTCAATGCTTCCTTCATTACACCCTCCTATCAATCACCGGGACGGTTCTGTGGTTGAAATAATATCGTCAGTCAGAGAACCGTCCCTCTGATTGATTCATGGTAACTTCTCCATATATCAAAAAACACTTCACTTCGACTATTATACTCCGGATAGAAGTTTTTCGCCAACCTGTCATAAGATAAAGCTACGGCATAAAGATAATCCGAAATGCGATTAAAAGTCTGATCCTCACACTTAAACGGACTTTGTCCAAGATACTTTACATATTCAAGTTCTTCCGAATATCCATACCTATGGTGATTTGTTCCATATTTAATATCTCTTAAGACCATCTGCATTACAAGTGTTTCATTACAGTTCATATTCGCCAGATGACTTCCGATAAGATAATCATTTCGATACAACTTTCCCAGTGCCTGAACCTGAACAAACCAGAACCTGTTGATGTTTTCCCGGGGCCAGTTTTCATTATTTACTACTTTTTTACCGGCGCTGTTCTTTGCATCCAGATTAAGTTCAGCATCTTCAACATATTCAAAATCAAATCCGAAATCATATCTCATACCGTTTTTGAATATTATACGGTACATACGGTTTTCAGGTACGAAACAGAAACCAAGTGTGGTATTCTCATCAACAACAAACCTGTCAATCCGTCTCATATACTCTTCGGATGTAACAGTTCCATCCTTCGGAAGACATACCATAACCGAAAGATCTATATCACTACAGCAGTCATGGTATCCTGTTTCAAATGCCCGTCCTACAGTATCTTTCTTGTTGTCACGAGTTATGGTGATATCCCGTACCTTAGCGCTCATAATTTCCGGGAGCGAAAATATTCTATCTATATACTCTTCAAAATATTTTTCTGTCGCTTCTTTTGATATATCAATCATATATTATCCTTAAACTAGTCCTCTACTTTGTACCCATGATAGGTAATTATGTTCATCATCTAGTTTGTAATCATATTCTTTTAGTGGATGGAAATTATCAATTACATTAATTACCTCATTCAAAACTTCTTCCTTTGTCTTTCCTGCGACATCGATCATTACTTCATTAGGCAACAACGCTCTACCAATAATAACTGAGTTTGCCCTTTCAACATAGTCAGGAACAAATAATCCGCCTTCGTTCTCATTTCTATGTTCCATCTGACGTTTTATTTGGTCAGGATCACTTGAAACCAGTTTAATTGTAATGAAATCATAACCTTTAAACTCTATAGGCAGTTCCCGGGTTCTTATATCATCAAAATCTAATGCTACTATATTTTTCAATCCTTTTTCATGGAAAAATCTCAGCTGTATCAAAACATTTTCCCAGCATAACTGTTCCTCATAAATCCCAATATCCGGCACATCCTCCGGGATAATAAATTCAGGAATCATATTTTGTTCAATATATACCCCATTATAATGTTGATAAAGCCCTTTGGCTAAAGTAGTCTTTCCTACAGCACTGGGACCAATGATAAAAATAAAATCCATTTATTCCTTACCTTTTCTTTTATTCGTCAACCTAAGAGCCATCCCACTGTCATAAATTCCTCCTCGGATTTATTGTCGGGAAACATAATTTTAAGACGTTGGAACTGTCTTTCTGATTGATTCTAACATGTATTCCGCATACTTAACAGAAAGTTCTTTATCGTACTGTGGAACCACACTTGATCCGTACTCCGATAGTGCATTTTCAATCAGAGAATGATACTCTTCTGGTACATTTTTCAACCCCCACTCTCCGCCTTCTTTCTTGGAAAGTACAAGACCGTCCTTAGCAAACGCCAATACCCTTGCCAGGTTCAAAGTCAGATACATAGTGTTTTCTGTTATCTCTTCGGGTGCTTCAGCTATATCATTCCATATTGAATCCATATAATCCGCTTTAGGTACTTCAGAAAATACATCTTCTATCGAAAGTCCGTAAAGGCACTTCCCTCTTTTCTTGATGATTGTAAAATGAGCCGCAAGATCCTT
>JAFYHN010000064.1 GCA_017539165.1 Eubacterium sp. | reverse complement strand
TATCAGAAAACCTCTTAAGAACAGCAACACTTTCTGCAGTGTCATTTATAAGTCCGTTATACCCGAAGCTCTTGTCGGTATTCTTAGAAGATTTAATAAATTCTACCGAGTCTTTTACTATCTCACTTTTAATAGTGTCTGTATCTTTTTCTCCCTCAGCCCGTACTTTTGACGGAACGGCAAGACATGACAAAAAAACACAGAAAATTAAAGTAACGGCAATGATGTTTTGATATTTCATTTTTCCCCTCGCAATACTTTTAATCTAACTAATAAACTAGCCATTTTAGATTATACGCATATCTTATAAATACGTCAATATATCTAATAATATATAATCTTAACCTTTTTCTTTAAACCTAACTTATAAAGTTTCTTTTTAGTTATCTTCTTATTCTTCACGTACACTTTCTTGAGATTCTTACATCCTCTAAAAGCACCTTTACTTATCTTGGTGATATTTTTCTCAAGATATATCACTTTAAGTTTTTGGTTATTTCTAAATGCATTCACTCCTACCGAAATAACTTTATACTTCTTGCCATTTATCTTAACGAAGTTTTTTACCCTGATCTTTGTCTTTTTCTTCGGACATTTGATTAGAGCAACCTTAGGAGTCTTTCCCAAACTTTTAACTTTGTATACAAAGCCAGTCTTTTTATCTTTTAGGATAGTGCCAACTTTAATCTTGGTTTTAGTTCCTCCTGTCTTCTCATCCGGCATACTACTATCGCTAGTATCATTCTCTATCTTTTTATCTTCAGGTTTTACAGGCTCGGTTGAAGGATCATCGACTATCTTTTTCGCCACTCCGACAAATGCATTATCAGATATTTCAATATCATCATTTATATTTATATCAGAAAGTGTATTGCAGCTGGCAAATGCCCTTGCCCCAATCCTCTTAACATCTTTTCCAAGCTTAACTTCTTCAAGTCCAAAACATCCTGAGAAAGCCTGGTTACCTATACCCTCTACACCATCTTTTATATCAATTCTTTTTATAAAATCTTTATAGGCTTCCCATGGCGGAAGCTTCTGAGAATGATAGTCCTCCATCTTTCCGGTTCCAGATACAGTAAGAACATAATCCCTGCTTAAAGTAAAACTGAGATTAGCACCACATTTTCCCTCAAGAAGAATTCCGTTGTTGGAACCATCAATACCTAGAACACTTTTGCCGAGATATACATTTTCATCTCCGTAATTCACAAAACGAATCTGCTTTATATTATTCTCATCAGTTACATCAAGGCATACCGCAAACTTACAGTCCTCAGGTATACTCTTCAGAATATCAAGGGGCATCTGAGAGAAAGACTGAATCACTCTATTACTCAGCTCAGTCTTCGTTGGAGCCGCTTTTATAATAAACTCATACGGATTATTGTCACTGTCAGTAATGATACGAAGTTTTCTATCTTGTGCAGTATCATTACTTACACTGAAGAAAGTCTTACCGCCATCCTTATAAACACTTCCAATATAGAGACTATCTGTACCGGAAACTCCTTTAAAGCTTACATTAGGATCAATCGTCGGATATATAGCACCATTATATTTTGAAGCACCAATCTTCACATTTTTAAATGACACATTCTTCAGAAGTCTGTCGCCTTTCTTACTTCTGGCAAATATCGAATAACTTCCGCCATTTAAGATGCAATCCTCAATAGAAACATCGTAAGCATCTGAATACTCAAGCTGAACCATGATACAAGAATTAACAGTTGCTTTATTATTCTCGAAAAGAATATTTGGAATCTCAAATCGACAGTTCGAATACTTTACGTTCTTTACATCGATTTTATCTTTTCCAAATATCTGAGTCCCGTCTATATGAGTTACAGTATCAGGATCAGAATAATTCATATCTGAAAAATACGAATTCCTGACTTCAATATTTCTGAACGGAATAAGCCCATCTTCATATGTTCCACCAAATGCACATCTGTCGAATCGCGCATTACTTCCGATAAACCGAACAAACGAACAATTCTTAAACTCATATATGACATTACTGTCATTATAATCTTTGGAAACGCGTCCGAACTTACAATTACTGAATACTATCGTGAGACTATGATTTAGCGTATTGTCACCGATCGTATTGATTGTATAATCCGAAAAATCGATATTTGAAACCTCAATCGTTCCAGACAGTTTATAATTTTCTTCAGATTTAGTATCTCCAGATCTAAAATCAATATTGTAGGTTGCTTCAGCTCCACTCTTTTTAAACTGGATTGTACGTTCAGAACCTGAACTTATTCCTTTAATCTCAGCGTTTTTATCGTTACTAAAAAACTTATCAAGTTTACCCTTAGCACCAGTATTGTACTTATCAGGTATCACGTTCAGATCTGTCTTCATCTGCTCAATCAGAATATTGCCATCATCTGGAATAAACCCACTTTCACCATTATTCTCAGCAGCATTCACTGAACTCATCCCTACTGGTGTAGATATCGAACACACCGACAGTGCCAAAGCTACCGACATCAGCACAACTGCAACTTTACTTCTCCTCATAACTCCCCTCCCCAAATATGACAGTTGAAATCTGATTTCAACTGTCATATTTTTGAAATCACTTTTTTACCTTGATTTTCTTTTTAACCCAGTTTGAATAGTATACTTTACCGCCCGACTTCTTATATGCTCTGATACGGACATAATATATCTTGCCCTTCTTCATCTTTGTAAACTTCTTTGCAGACGCCTTAGAGCTAACTTTTACTGTCTTGCTTTTTGAGAAATTCTTATTCGTCGAATACTGGATCTGATAACCACCAGCTTTGGTATTTTTCTTCCATTTGAGTGTAACATTCTTCGCAGCCTTATTCGTGATTGAAGTAATTCCAACACTATTCAGACACACTATTTTCACAGGCTTCGAAACGCTTAGCTTCTTCGTCCCCTTATTTGCCGTAACTCTATACTGATAAGCCTTACCATTCTTTGCCTTACTGTCTACAAATGTATTCGTCCCACTTGTTTTTCCGATTTCAGCAAAGCTATTCTTTCCGCTTACTGTTCTCTCAACTATATATGTGTCGGCGCCACTAACTTTAGTCCATTTAACCTTGACCTTTTTGCCCGAATTTGTAAGTGTCAGCGCTGGCACCTTAGAAGAAGGTTCATCATTTCCTCCGGAACTACCACCATTACTTCCATCAGTATATGTAAATCTCAAATTCAGTTTGTCTGTTTCAGCCTTCGTCATAAGCGTTTTTGGAACACTACTATCACTCTTGTGAAGCGTATAAAGCCCAGCAGCAGCAAATACAAGCCCTGCATTATAATCAAGCGCAACTTCATTGCACTGATAATCACTCTGACTGTCAGAATAAGTTCCACTTGAATCAGTAGGTCCGCCTACAAGTGCACCTAGTAAAATGTGATGATTCGCCGAAGTTGTTCCTGCATTATTTGAATTAGATGCTGCTCTATGGTGCGGATACTTAGCGGAATTATTATTATATCCGACAACAAAACATACATTCTTACTGTTATTACCAAGAATATAGTTCATCTGACTTGTAGCCCACTTAGAATATGTGCTCGACTTAGTCGCCTTATCGTAAAGCATGCCAAGAAACTGTGTATTACAGTTATATCTGGCACTTCCCCAGGCAAGCAGACAACTATATCCTGTATCTGAAGCCTTCATATTGTCAGCGCATGATTTAAGCGCATCAGCAGAACCCGTACCATAATATTCTGCAAGCGCACTTACATTATCCCACGAAAGCCATGAATAGATATTATAGCCTCCCGAGGACGCCGACTTGATCTTATCGAATTCCTTCTTATACGAAGACTCTCCAGTAGCTTTATACAGAAGTGCTGCAGCCAGTGCGTAATCATCTCCCCATGACTGAGAGTCATAGAGATAACCGCCGGTACTACTGTCATATAAACCCTCTTTAGTTACAGCTTTATTTGAAAATCCCTTAGCATATGAAAAAAGCTTCTTTGCATAACTAAGAGCCTTAGTATCTTTGAAATTGATATACTGAACAGCAAGTGCAGCTGCAGCTTCACTCACCTCATCAGTTGCAGGATTCGAAGACGAAGTATAATACACATGCCTTGTACCATTTTGCTTCTCTGGTGCTTCCCACTTCTTATGATCCTCATCCCCATCAGAAACCTGATAAACAAAAAAGTCAACCGAACCGTTAGACTTCAGTACCGTGCATCTCTCAAAATAGTCACAGAAATGCGATGTAATCCTCTTCAAGTGTTCAGTCGACTTGGTATCTTCAAATGCAGTTTTATATTCCATATATGCCAGCCCAAGCATAGTTGCTGAATAAGCCTGTTGAAGTCCGGCTTTAAGATGGTCTCCGGCATCATGAAAACCACCACTGACATCAACAGTTTTGCCGTTTATTGTAACTCTTCTGTCTCCCAGATGGCAGTTACCTCTCCACGCAAAAGCTGATTTCGAGCTGACATCTGAACCACACATATTCCCATCATAAAAATACAGTGAAGATTGCAGAAGTTTAGCATAACTATATTTTGATGCAGCTGAAGTATTAGCAATCGGAATATTCCAACAAGTAAGCAAAAGCGCTAGCGTCAGAATCAATGAGATTGTTTGTCTTTTCCTAATCATTTAAATAGCCCCCCTTATTTGTAATCAACGTTTTTTTCTACATATTCTTTAAAACGAGGCAGAACTATCTTAATTTCACCTCGAAGTGTTCCATCTAAAATACCTTTTTCAATAAGTCTTTTTCTTGGTTCGCTCCAACTATTATGAGTTTGTTTTGTTATTTCCAATAATTCCGAAACAGACATTTTATCTTTTTGAATTATAAAACTTAAAAACCATTTTTCTTTATTTCTCAATTCACTCCATATTTTATCATATACTTTTTCACTTAGAGCATAATCAACTTGAGCAAGAAGTAGTTCATCTATTTCACGAGTTTCTGATTCCCACATATATTTTCCAAATGCCTGATAAGCAAATGCATACCCCATTGTATATTCTGCCAGCTCAGTTGCAACCTCTTTATCCAATCCCATTGTTTTTTTGTAATTTTCTCTAATTATATCGAGACTCAGCGGTTTCATTTCATATTTAGTAGCTCTTAGGAAAAATGTAAGACCATCAGTATTATCTATATCTTCAATATCTTCATATAAACCAGCAACCAATAAAAAGATTGGAAGCTCCTCTCTTATCAATATCTGAAACTCCTGAACAAAATCAATAAGTGATTCAGTCTTACGAACTTCATCAATCACAACCAAAACTCTCTTGCCTTTATTATTTATTTCCTGAAGTATTTTTTTTAAAGCAACGTCAAGACTGGCAACGGGATTTTTTTTAGAAATATTGAGTCCGATTCCGAATGCCGAAAGATTAAGATTAGCATCAATAAATTTAGTAATCGATGGATTCAGCATATATAGATTAGCAATAAGATTCTTTGTAATATCAACTGTTGATTTTAGATCAACTATTATCCATTCATCATCTTCTCTAAGCTCTTTTTCAATAGCTGTAAGCGTAACAGTCTTTCCTGTTCCTCTTATACCAGTAATTTTAAAGGCTTGTTCTTCCATGCCGTTACTTTCAAGCGAATCTATTATTTCACTTATTAAAACATCACGACTTATGTATTGTTTTGGAATTTTTCCGAAATTTATTGTATAAGGATTTCTTGTGTTCATAATAATCATCCCTTCTATTCCACATTATATATTTATAAATCACTTTATAGATAATCACATCAAATTATATGATATTATATATAATTATACATTTTTATAAGGATTTATATATAATTATATATCTGTATATTATCATATATAAATGCAGGTGTCAAAAGAACAAATCCTGTAAAAAAAGTAGCAATATAAGCACATTCAGGATTAGTAAACATACATATATTGCTACATATTTATTTTTTAACTTTCTGTCTTTACAAGGTTCTTCATCCAAACGCCTTTCTTCACGAGAATAAACCCGATCACGCATTTGATAATATCCACTCCATGCACTATAGCAAATATAGACGCAGGTCCGATACTTGTATATCTGCTAAAGTAATACGCCACAGGAACCGAAACACACATCATAAATACACTGTCAAACAGGAATGTGATGATGGTTTTTCCACCTGCACGTATAGTAAAGTAGGTTGTATGAAGAAATGCGTCCTTTGGCATAAATGCAGCCTGTACCATCAGAAAATGTGTAGCCACAAGGCGCGCCATATCATTTGTATTGTACAATTTCGGGAACAGCCCCGATGTACAGAAAAGTATAAGTCCTATAAATATAGAACTAAGTACAGCCGTCGCAATGATCTTATTATCAGTATCCCTTGCCTTCTTCATATCACCGGAACCAAGATACTGTCCGATAATAATTGCAACCGCATCTCCCATTGCTATAAATACAATGTTAAACAAGTTATTTATTGTATTGGCTATATTCTGACCGGCTACTACATTTAGTCCACGGATTGAATAAGCCTGACCAAGCATAGCAATACCGATAGACCAAAGACCTTCATTTACCAGAATAGGCATACTGGTTATCAAATATTTCCAAGCAAGATCCAGCGGAACCTTAACAGTACTAAATAAACCTTTAAAGTAAGGATGCTTATCTATAGTCTTAAACGACCATACGATAAGTATTACAGCTTCGACACATCTGGCTATGATAGTTGCCAATGCAGCGCCCTTAACTCCCATCGCAGGAGCTCCGAATTTACCGAATATCAGGATATAGTTAAATATCAGATTGGTAAATACAGCTATAACTCCCGATACCATAGGAACAAATGTCTCGCCACACTCTCTCAGTGTACTGGCAAAAAGCTGTCCGATAAATACAGGTGGAAGCATAAGAAGAATCCATCCCAGATACGTTTCACCGTACATAAGGGCTGCTTCGAGATTTCCACCGTCTTCCGAACCGTTAAGATAAAGCTGTATCAAAGATTCTCCAGTCTTCAGAAGAACAATAGCTGTGACTACCGTAATAACAAAACCAAGCCACATCTTAAATCTGAAGGTTTTTCGAATACCTTCATAATCATCACTGCCAAAATACTGAGCCGTAAATATTCCAACACCAGACAATCCACCAAAAAGCAGAAGGTAGAATATAAATATAAACTGATTTACTATGGCAACACCGGACATCTGCTCAGTTCCGAGACGCCCAACCATAAGATTATCCAATAAATTTACGAAGTTGCTCATTCCGTTCTGAACCATAATAGGAAAAGCTACCCCGAGAAGCATTTTATAAAATGCCTTATCACCTATAAACTTTTTTCTCAACTTCATTATAGTCCCCATATGACGCCGGACTATTTAAAACCGTACTCATCCATATACATTTTCTTATCTCTCCAACCCGGGCGAACCTTAACCCATAGCTTTAGATTAACCCTCTGTTGAAGCATATCTTCTATATCATGTCGCGCCTGAGTACCAATTCTTTTTAGCATGGCGCCATTCTTTCCAATAATTATTCCTTTGTGACTTTCTCTTTCACAGATAATAGTCGCTTCTATATCCACGAGTGAGCCGTCAGCTCTCTCTCTCATTTTATCTACTATAACAGCAATTCCGTGAGGAATCTCCTTATCCAAATTACGTAGGCATTTCTCTCTGATGAATTCAGCAGCGATATCACGCTCTGTTTCATCGGTTATAGCCTCTTCATCAAAATACATAGGTCCCTCAGGTAGGAAATCATATATATCAGACATCATGTCATCAAGTCCTGTACCCGCTGTGGCAGAAACTTTGCAGACATGATTAAACTCAAAACCTTCTGTATCTCTTACATAAGAGCCGTAAGTCTCAAGCGTCTTCTCAATAAGTGAGTCATCCTGACAAGAATCAATCTTATTTATAACAAGCATGACAGGGCATATAACATTTTCGGAATCTGAATTCTTCTTGCGAAGAGACTTTACAGCTTTTCCGATAAGTTCTGCTATATATCTCTCGCCCTTTCCGATAAATGTAGACGGCTCAACAACCCAGAGTATCATGTCAGATGTTTTAAGCGTATCTACCGCAGCATCAAGCATATATTCTCCGAGCTTGGTCTCTGCTTTATTGATTCCTGGAGTATCTAAGAATACTATCTGTCCTCTATCATCCGTATAAACGGTCTGAATTCTTTTTCTTGTTGTCTGTGCTCTGCTGCTGACTGCGGCAATCTTCATACCTATCAAATGGTTCATTATAGTGGACTTTCCCACATTCGGACGTCCGAGTATAGCAACAAAGCCTGATTTTTTCTTTATATCACTCATACAATTCCTTAATACAGTTTACCTGTTATATCAAATAGTTCTTTATTATCATTTATCTTTTCATCACTACCAACGGCACATATGATACCACTGTCAGAAACAGCTTTAACATATGGAGCAAGGCTTCTGATAGTCTTCTGATCAGCTGTAAGCACCTGAGTTCTGGACTTCTGTCTCTCCTCATCGCTTATTCCGCACATATAACAGCTGAATGAAAATGCCCCCTCAAGCGACGGTGTAAGCGGAGTATCAGCCTTCGCAATAGCTCCAATGATATACTTAGTCATATCTCTGTCAGAGCAATCGAATTCCTCAACATACTTATAAGCATTCTTATATATACCGTAAGTTTCAGCTAGATTTGGATCTCTGTAAGAAGTAAAGAAAGAGTATCCATTTCTTGTAAAATCACACATAGCTCCGTATGCACCACCCTTAACGCGGACATTTACCCAGAGATAATCATAGGCAAATATAACCTGAAGCACGTTAAGTGCGCCGTTAAACTTGAGACCCTCTTTCGAGAAATCACCAGCTGTAGCAACGTACTGAACCTGTGAAGCTGTATTAAAGCCTTCGTTTTTAACTTCAAGAACTGTCTCGATATTGTCTCTTTCCTCATACTTATCCTTACTAAGTACGCCGGCGAGCTCTTTAAGAGAATCTTCCATAACAGATTCCGACTGCTTAGATGTATAGGAAATTATCAGCGAATCAACTCTGAATATCTTCTTATATATTCTCTCAAGATCAGCAGCCAGTTCGTCATAGACATTATCGAAGTTCTTATCGATATCATCAATAAATCTATAGTAATCTACACCATCTATACCATCCATGATCTTCTGGACGCCGTTTATATAAGAACCGGCTCTGAGGCGCGCTGTAACGTGTCCGCCTTCAACAAGAGAATTCTTACCGGCAGCCTTTATCTCTGACAGGACTTCTTTGATTCTCTTCTTATCAGTGATATGAGATGTAGTCATAATCTCCTGAACAAGCTTTATGCCGTCAGCGACATTTGCGTCAAATGTCTTCACCTTGCACTGTGCATATGTGAGAGACCCGCCGCCATTTATATTCATACAACCAAGATTGAATAAGATTCCACCGGTCTTCAGATTGATTTCTGTAGACAGTTCATTGTATGTATGTTCATCCGTATCGACGTATTTAAGCAGTTCAAAAAGAAGCGCAGCCTTTGGAAGTTCATCATATTCGAAGTCATTTGCACGGAAAAGCATATCAACGTATGTTATGCCGTTCGTGAAAATGTCATGTGCGATGGTCTTTATTCCAGCAACTTCCGTCTCTCTATTAACAGTTTTCTTGATATCAGGATTAATATCACTGATATTAAGGAGCGGAATTGTTGCAAGTTCTTCTGGAGTAGAAGGCTCACTCTGGTATTCCTTTAGATGAGCTGTATCTTTAACAAGTGCATCTATCTCCTCTTCAGAAAGACTCTTCTTATACTCAGCGAGCTCAGCCGCAAGTTTAGCGTCCTTTTCCATGTTAAGGCCAACCTTCGGACGAGCCGTGATAAATGCCTTATGTGTATTATCAAGAAGCCATTTCTTTATAAGCTCTTCAAAGAGTCCGTGAGATGTATCGTCAGGGTTGATGAGGTTCTCATTAACTCCCCTTCTCAGATAATCATATACTTCCTGTGCAAAAAGCTTCTCCTGAGCGAGCTTATCATCATGAAGCCAGCATTCAAAACTATCAAGACCAACAGCAAGCCCTTTCGGATATCTGCCAAAGTTAGCTTCCTTCATCTTGAACTCAAAGTTATTTATAGCTGCAACAAGAGCCTTCTTATCAAGCCCTTCTTCAACATATTTACGAAGTTCATCTTCGATGATATTTACAAACTTATCCTGGTCAGCCTCATCTGCTTCTCTTGCAACGATAGTAAATGCAGGCTGAAGCAATGTGGAATCGTACTGAGACTCAACATCTGAGCAGATACCACAGTCAATTATCTTCTTCTTAAGAGGTGCGCCCGGAGAATCAATAAGAATGTACTGAAGAATGTTCATAGCTTCAGTAAGATACTTATCTGTACTTTTTCCGACTACAGCATTATAACTAAGAAGTGCATTCTTCTTAGTCTCTTCTTCATCTGTAACACCAAAGTCAAATGTATAACTTATCGGCGCATCAAAAGGCTTCTGTTCCTGAATCTCTGATGGAACCATATGGAAGTCGTAATTCTTAAGATATTCTCTATCGATATATTCTAGATGTTCAACAAGATCGATATTTCCATACAGATAGATATAACTATTCGATGGATGATAATAATCCCTATGAAAATCGAGATATTCTTCTCTCGTAAGATCTGGAATAACGTCCGGATTTCCACCTGAATCATATCCATATACAGAATCCGGATAGAGTTTCTGATTGATCATAATAGCGAGATTGTTATCAGGAGAAGAATAAACTCCCCTCATCTCATTATATACAACACCATTTATTACTATATCGTCATCCTTGGATGAAAGTTCATAATGCCATCCTTCCTGCTTAAATATCTCTTCTCTAGCATATATATTAGGATTAAAAACCGCATCCAGATAAACATCTGTCAGATTTCTGAAATCCTTATCATTACAGCTTGCGATAGGATAAACAGTCTTATCAATATAAGTCATAGCATTTAAAAATGTATTCAGACTTCCTTTTGCGAGTTCAACAAAAGGGTCCTTTGCCGGATATTTCTTGGAACCACAAAGAACAGTATGCTCAACTATATGCTGTATACCCTTGGAATTCGTAGGTGGAGTCCTGAATCCTATAGCGAATACTTTGTTGTCATCGTCATTCAGAACAACCGAGAATCTAGCCCACGTTTTAGTATGTCTTATAACAAGTCCGACTCCATTCAGTTCTTTGAGGTCATTTATCTGCTCTACCTCATAAGTTCCGAGGGCAGCTATTTCACTTTCAAGATGTTCCAAATCTCTTCCAAGTCTGTCTTTATAATCCTTCAATCTTTAATCTCCTATCATCTACAAGTATTATTCGTCTAATTTAAAAGTATACGGAAGAAGTTCCGATAATTTAAGTATCTTATAATCTTCCAGATTCTTATCTACAATAACGTCTATATCACCTTTGTCAGGCAGAAATTCAGCAAGAACCTGTCTGCATGCTCCGCATGGATAAGCATAGTCAGATTCATCTTTAAATCCTGTTCTGGTCTCCTTAAGAGGTCCACCAACTATAGCTATCGCATCAATATGACGCTGTCCTTCACTGACTGCCTTAAATATAGCAGTTCTCTCAGCGCACATAGTAAGCCCGTAAGAGGCATTTTCCACATTACATCCTGTATATATACGGCCTGACGGAACAACAAGAGCTGCACCAACCATATAGTTTGAATACTGAGCATATGCCATAGTTCTGGCTTTGCTCGCCTCAGAAATCAATAACTTAACAATATCTGAATTCATATATAACACTCTCCCTTTTGTACGAGATCTATTGTTACAATAAATTGAAGTTTATACTATATTGGAAGGATTTTCAAGATATGGTGTGTTTATATTTTATATTCTTCAAAATCAGGGGCAAAAACGACAGCCGAAATCACTTTCAGCTGCCGCTAGTTTCATACACAAATATTTAGGTTGATTCTCTTTCTATAAGTATTGGCGTCGTACAGAATGACTGGGTCTGAAGATTAGGTTTCTTGATCTTCTGAACCATAAATCTTGCCGCTTGATTTCCCATCTCAAACATATCCACCTCAATTGCTGTCATAGTAGGCTGAACGATCATAGAAAATGGATAGTTGTCAAAGGTCATTATTGCTATATCGTCAGGTATCTGGAGATTTTTTGCTCTGATACTCTGCAAACAACCGAGGGCAAGGTAGTTATTTGTACAAAGTATCACTTCAGGCCTATTCTCTCTTTCGATTATCTTCTCGGTGATCTCGCGACTTTCATCATAGCTAGTTATACCTGTAATAGTCTCAATCGTAAGTTCCTCTTCCTCAAAGGCAACATTTATTCCATCAAGACGTCTCAGTGACATCTGATCCTCTTCTGCATCTCCCATAAGAAATACTATCCTTCTGTATCCTTTATCAAGCAGATAATTAGCTGCAAGCTGTCCGGCAGATTCATGACTCACATCGATCCAGCTCAGAGGGCATGTAAAGCTGGGCTTACCAATTATTAGATGTGGGTATGCTTCTTTTCCTAGGACAAATGCAAGCTGCTTAGTGAGTATACCGGCATGAAGTATTATTCCATCCGCTTCTTCACTATGCATCAACTCCTTGATAAGTTCAGGTGCATTATCTTTTGGAACATGCTTAAGTATCAGAGAATATCCCTTATCTTCAAGATATCTATCAACTCCGGTAACTATCTCGAAAAGGTGCGGATTTTCAAATCCGACACCTCTTGAGAGGTCAGCAGCAAAAAGTATTATTCCGTTCTTCTTTCTAGCAAAACTTCTTGCTCTGGCATTTGGTTGATAGCCCATCCCCTCAGCAATCTCACGGATTCTCTGCTTTGTCTTATCTGATATTGAATAACTGTCATTTAGAGCCTTTGAAACAGTCGAGATAGATACCCCTGCTGCTTCGGCAAGATCATATATCGTAGCCGCCATAAACCACCTTTATTTTTCTAATATAACAACGTAACCATTCTTACCAACCGTACTTCCGTTTACATTCTTGCTTAGTATAACATTTGCTGACTCCGGTACGGATATGTCTTTATCCCCATTATTTATATAGATTGATACAGCTTCATTTTCATTACTTCTTCTGAATGCATAAGCACCATCTTCTGCCAAAAGAGTTTCATACTCCCCATTTCTTAAGCAACTGTGATCCTTACGAAGCTTGATAAGCTTCTTATAAACATCTTCAAGTAAGTCCTGTCTGTCGAATTCCATCGGACGTCTGTATTCAGGTTCAGTTTTTCCTGAAAGTCCTTTTTCATCTCCATAAAATATACATGGCATTCCGACAAATGTCATCAAAAAAAGTATAGACAGTTCCATCTTGTCTCTGTCTTCACCACATTCTGTAAAGAAACGACTTACATCATGGCTGTCTAAAAGATTGAGCTGAGCATATGTTGCCTGCTTAGGATATCTCATAAGGAGATTACTGACTCTTGCATCAAATTCTTCTGCATCAATAGTCTTATATGCAAAGAACTGACCACAGTATCTTCTTACATCATAATTCATGGCACCATCCATCATGTTACCGTTAACGTAATGGTTTGCATTTTCCCAAACTTCACCGATAACAAGAAGGTCTTCCTTCTCTTTCTTAGCTACATTTCTGAAAGCTCGTAAGAACTGATCATCCAGTTCATTGGCAACGTCCAGACGCCATCCGTCGATATCGAATTCTCTTACCCAGTATGCGCCGACTTCACAGAAGTAATCTTTAAGTCCCTGATTAGCCGTATTCGTCTTAGGCATATCTGCAACATACGCAAAGCAGAGATATTTGGGCAATTCTCCGGCACCTGGGAAGGCTGGTTCATCCGGAATGTCATAGAAATAATCATAATATGGTGAACTCTTACCATTCTTCAAAACATCCTGGAAGAATTCATGTCTCCAGCTTGTATGATTAAATACACCATCTATGATAACCTTCATTCCCATACTGTGAGCTTTCTGAACAAGTGATCTGAAGTCCTCATCCGTTCCTCTTGTAGGATCAACGTGGAAGTAATCAACGAGATCATACTTATGATATGAATTCGCTACAAAAAACGGATTAAGATATATACAGTTACATCCAAGTTCAGCGATATAATCAAGGTTTTCTTCTATACCTCTTATCGTTCCGCCCAGAAGTGATCTGCACTGTTCATCATTATAATGTATACAGCTTTCACGAGGATACATAGTTCTTTTTCCATTTGCAAAGCTGTCCGGGAAAATGTTATAAACAACCGCATCCTTCACCCATTCAGGTGTTACTACTCTGTCTGAACGAAGATTGAAAGGAAGCTGAAAATATTCATAGCGTTCGACGTCGTCAGTTTTGCTGAAACAGTCACCAAGATAATAAGCCTTTTCATTTCCGTCATTCATCTCAAAGTAATATGCCACTCTCAGATATTCTGTTTCCAGCAACACTTCATAGTAATCATAGTATATGTCACTTCTTACTTTCTTCATAGGAACTGATGTAAATGTAATCTCAGGTGACATTGCTGCCCTGTCTCCAAAGTAAAAAGTACATTCTTTTATGTCATTTGCTGCAGTTCTCAGCCTAAATATATAATGTGTTTCATCAACCGCATGTGCATACTCGCTCATTGGGCGATGAAATATAGCTGAATAGTTCATTTAGTTATCCTTTCGATGCACCGGCAGTAACTCCGGCAATATAGTATTTTTGTAGTCTGATAAATAGAATTACAATCGGCACCGAAACTAACACTGCACCTGCACAGAATGCTGTGTAGTATTCGAATATGTTGGCCTTATCAACCATGGTAAAAAGACCTTTTGCAACAGTATATTTATCATAATTATCCTTCATGATGACTGATACAAAAATAAAGTCAACCCATGGGGCTATGAAGGCATTTATCGCTGTATTCACTATTATAGGCTTTGAATTCGGAAGTATTATCTTCCAGAAGATCACATGTCTGTTCGCGCCGTCGAGACGAGCTGCCTCATCAAGTGATTTCGGTATCGTATCAAAGAATCCTTTAGCTATATAATAGTTCAGCGCTGCTCCGCCTGAATATACAAGGATAAGAGCAAGTAATGTCTGATCTAAACCAATTGATTTCATAAAATGATATATTGCTATCATACTCATGAAACCAGGGAACATACCAAGTACAAGTGATATGTTCATAAGAGCTTTCCTTGATCTGAATCTAAGTCTTGAATATACATATGCAACCATGAGTGTAAGTATTGTTGTAATGATACAGCTGCATACAGCTACAAAGAGTGTATTTCCAAACCATCTCGGAAAGTTGAAAAGTCTGGTATCAGTAAAAAGACGGATATAGTTATTAAATGTAAATTCTTTCGGCCAAAGTGTTGATGTATAAGCTCCCTTTTCTTTTCGAAAAGAAGAAAGTAAAAGCCAGAATACAGGAATAAGCCATATAATAGAAAGAACTGTTAACACAACATGCAATATTGTGCTGATTCTCTTGTTACGTTTACTCATTGGAACATATCCTCCTTCTTCACCGATCCGGTATGGTTATATACTGTGATAGAAAGTACAGACACGATCATGAAGATGAAGATACCTATAGTTGACGCAAGCGCATAATCATGCTGATCTACCGTTAACTTATATAACCATGTTACAAGAAGATCTGTTTTTCCTGCCTGATAATAGTCAAGCGCGAAAGGTCCGCCTCCTGTAAGAAGGTAGATAACATTGAAGTTATTGATATTTCCTACAAATGTTGTTATTGTCGCAGGAGCTGTAACAAATATCATATATGGAAGCGTTATATGAGTAAAGCTCTGGATGACATTTGCACCATCTATTTTCGCACTCTCATACAGATCCGATGGAATATTCATGAGCACTCCGCTGAATGTCATCATAGTGTACGGAATGCCGATCCACATATTGATAACTACAACACATATTCTTGCTAATGTAGGATTTGTCAGGAACGGAAGCGGTGCGTTGATGATCCCCATCTTCATTAAAGCAAGGTTTATCGCACCTGCCGGTTCCAAGGCTCTTGAAATAAGAAGTAAACTTACAAACTGAGGAATAGCTACTGAGATCATGAAGAGTGTTCTCCACATCTTTTTATACTTGACCAACTTGTGATTTATCATTATAGCCAGAAGCATTCCCAGTATGTAGTTTGTAAATGTAGCTAAAATAGCCCAAACAAATGTCCAACCAAGTATTCCGAAGAAAGTGCGTGTTTTAGTTGAATTACCAAGAAAGACATCTGTGACATTTGTCAGCCCTGTCCAGGTGAATAATTCACCCGGGGGCTGATGATTCGAATCAAAGTTTGTGAAAGCTATAAGTATCATAAACACGATTGGAAGAACCGTGAAAAGCACAAGTGTAGTTATTGGCGCAGCCAGAAGTGTTATATGAAACTTGCTGTCAAAAAGCTCTGACAGAATCTCTTTAAATGTAGGTATATGTTTCCCTTCGTTTCGAAGTTTTATTATCTGTCTTATATTTTTAACGAGGAGGACCAGTATCCACAAGAACAGAATACATGCTGCTATTGTTAATACACTGAAGAGAAGGATGAGCATGGAATTATCGCCAGTTGTACGTTCATAGATCTGTAATTCCTCATTCCACTGCTTAACCTGTGATTTCTCGCCAAGTGTATTGAAATGTGACAGATACTTAAATCCGAATACGAAGAAAAATATCGTTAAAAGAATTTCTGCAAGAATGTATAAAAAACTTAATATTATCATTTATTTGCCCTGCTATATTCTTATTCCGCAATTGCCTGTTCTACCAGCTGATCCAGCATGGTCTGAAGATCTCCATCCGAATGTCCTTCGAGCTCTGCTCCAAATGCTTCTGCCGGTGTCCAATATGCACCATTTACATGCTGGCTGATAGCGAACTGGCTCTGATCAGCAAGTGCCTTAAGACTTAGATCAGAAGATACTGCGTCTGAATTAGCAACATTTATATTTGATGGGCCGTATCCAAGTACCTCGAATCTTCTTGCCTGTGATTTCTCATTTGTAAGGTACTCAGCAAGTTCCATCGCTTCTACAGGATGTTCTGTCTGTGTATTTACACCAAGAACCTTACATCCAAGGAATGATCCCATCTGAACCTGCTTTCCACCACATGTGAATGTTGGAAGCTTAGCTGCTCCGAAGTTGTCTCCGAGCTTTTCTTTGATACTTGCCGAAGCCCATGGACCACTGATTCCGCAGCATATGCTGTCTCCGATTCCACCCTGGAGTACGCTGTCATCGCCTGTAACAAATGCAGGATTATTACAGAACTCTCTGATTGCATCTGCTGCTTCAAGTCCCTTTTCATTGTTGAAGTCACATATCTGCTTTCCATTCTCGTCAAGTGTAAGATTACATCCATTTCCGAGGAAGAAAGAAGCTATATACCAACCGTTTGATACATCCATATGTACCTGCTTTCCGGCATTATTTGCAGCTTCAAGGATTCCATCAAGAGTTTTTACATCATCTTCTGAAAGTACTGACTTATCATAGAAAAGATAGTAACCATTGTCAGCTGTCATAGGATATCCGTAAAGTACTCCATTATAGCTTGCTGCATCTATAGTTCCAGGTGCATTTGCACTCTTAACTGCGTCTACGTTTCTTGTTACCTCATAAAGTGCATCAGCCTGAACAAGGGTTATAAGCTGATCATCAGGATAAGAGAACACATCAGCCGCTGCAGCAGGATCTTCGATGTAACGAGCCTGTGCATCTGCTTCACCAACTACACCGTAGTCAAACTGCCATGAATTCTCAGGATGCTCCTTTGCAAACTCTTCACAAAGCTCTTTGATCAGATCCTGGTCTGTCTGTGAACCCCATACCTTAAGAGATATAAGCTCACCATCTCCCTGAATAACGCTCTGCTCAGCAGGCTGTCCCTGATCTTCAGCTGCTTCTTCGCCTGCTTCTTCCTGTACTTCTTCAGCCTCTTCTGAAGTCTGTGTTTCTGTCTTCTCAGCTGAAGCTGTATCTACGTTATTTCCACAACCTGTAATACCAGCAATCATTGTTGCTACAAGTGCAATTGATAATAATTTCTTTCTCATTATATAATTCCTCCCATAAGGATCATGTTTTTGCTTTTTATGGGTACCCCGGTAAAGCTATTATTCCACGCAAAATCGAATCGGTCAACGAAAGTTTAGGAAAGCGCTTTCTTTATATTCTTTGTGCATAATGTATTCTTCTAATCTACCATCGCATATTTTATTAGTCATTACTCACAACAAAAGCACCTAAAAATAGCCCTGGTTTCCAAAACCAAGGCTATTTTCCTAGAAATCTATATTATTGTTTCGTTACAGTTTCCTTTTCTAATATTTAAAAAGAGAACTCAAAATTCATGTCATCTTCTCCAACATCGATAACCTTATTATCTCCATCTTCCCAGATTACATTTCCAGCTTCATCTTTCTTGATTGCTTTAAATTCTACTCTCGTGTTCTTTGGTAATTCAACTGTGATATCCCAATCAGGATAATTTGGACATGTAGCCGGTCCTACTGCCACTGCAGGATCCCAGTTACCAAGTTCTGCGCAGTTTCCTACAAGGTATACATTCTGTCCCCATGATGTCTCTGCATTCTTGATTTTAAATGAAACCTGAGCCTTCTCTACAACTGGACCCGGTCCCTTAAGAATATAGATCTTGTTTGAGTAAGCCGGTACAATTATATTAATCTTATTATTTTTTGAAACAGTTAATGTATCATTCTCGTCAAATACATTTACAAGAACGTCCCCTGCTTTGATTGAACTTTCTGCTCTGATTGACATATTTGCAGACTGATCCGAGCCACTGTTATTAAATGCACATATAACTTCAATATCATCGCCCTCTGTATCATCAAGTCTTCTTGAAAATGCGTAAAGGTGCTCTGATGTCCACATCTCGCGCTGTGTACCATACTGTAATGCTGGATGATTTTTTCTTATCAGGTTAAGAGATGTAATCAGATTATATGTAGCTGTACCTGTATTGAAGTGGTCAGCAACTACGTTTCCGGCCATATCTTTTTCAACCATGTTCCAGCGGTTGCATGTGTCAGATATACCGCCATTAGCAGTTATGCCCCACTTATTTCCTATTTCCTGCTCAGTTCCCTGGAAAACAGTTGGAATACCTCTACATGTATAGATAAATGTAAGTGCATTCTGCATTCTCTTGATTCTTGTAGCATCATCGACATCACCATTTATAGCTGAGATAAATCTATCACGGTCATGATTATCGATAAATGTCACCATGTTATTTACATTATCTCCATACAGAGAATCCTGATCAAATACTTTCTGAATCGAGAGCTCAGATGTATTGTTAAAGTTCCCACAGTTTCCGAAGTCGTTAACAATAGCCTGGAATAATGGGAAATCGAGCATTCCATCTTCACCATTATCTCCAACCCACTGAGAAACAAAACTTGGATTCATATCGAAGTTTTCACCAAATGATGTAACACCTAGATATTCCTGAAGATCATGAATATCTGATGGCTTCATACATTTAGCTGCATCAACTCTAACACCATCAGCATTTGTTAAATCTACGAAATGCTTGATTGAGTCAAAAATAGCCTGTTTAGCATCTGGATTATCAAAATCAATATCATCAAGACCACCCATATCATGATCTTCAATGATATCATGATTTTCATAATCATATATATCGCCCTTATTGTGGTACCAGTCCCTATTATCAAAAGGTGATACTGGTCTTGTCTGTGTTCCAGGATTTAAGTTTCCATTATCTGAAATATAATGAGCATCATTTCCAACACCCTGAAGATAATCACCTACATGGTTTGGAACAACATCAAGTATGATCTTGATACCGTTAGCATGACAAACATCTGCAAGTTCTTTAAGCTTTGCTTCACTTGCTGCTGCATCTTCACAACCAAAGTATCTGCTTGCTCTGTTAGGGTCATATACATTATATCCATGATAAGCAGTTGGCCACTGGAAACCATCTACTGGCATACCCCATAACTGCTGATCTGCAACCGGACTGATCCAGATTGCTGTATAACCCATTCCTTTAATATAATCTATCTTATCAATGATTCCCTGCCAGTCACCACCATGCATGTATTTGAAATCATCTTCGTTCCATTCGGTGTTTCTGAATGCAAGACCCGTTGCATTGTTGCTTGGATCTCCATCATAGAATCTGTCTACCATTATCTGATAAATGCTTTCCCCCTGAAGAGTACCATCTCCTGAAGCTTCGCCATAGGAACTTGCCTCCTTAAAGTCAGCAGCCGCTTTTGATTCGAGCAATTTTGCATATACTCCGCTAGCGACTGTACATGCAGACAAGAGTAACGCTAAAAATTGTTTCTTTTTCATGTCTTCTCCTTTACATTATGAAATTATTTTTTGCTTTTAAATTACCCCGATAAAGCAATTATTCCACGGAATTAAGGAACGGTCAACGAAATTGAACGAAAGCGTTTTCCTAATCAAGCACGTATTCGGAAATCGTGCTGTCGCACTCTCCGTATGCTACGCATCCTATTTTCCTCATACATATTTGAGTCAAACCATTCTGAGATTCATCATTCATAGATGGGTTAAGTCCGTATTCGGAAATCGTGCTGTCGCACTCTCCGTATGCTTGCGCATACTACTTTCCTCATACATACTTAACCCAAAACGTTCCGTTTTGCGAAATAAAAAGAGAGAGACCACTTCAAGTAAACTTGATCGGTCTCTCTCTTTTTATCTCGCATCTATGAACGATGGGTCTTTCTAGTACATCCCTCCCATACCTGCTGGAGCAGCTGGCATAGCTGGTGTATCTTCTTTGATGTCTGCAACAACTGACTCTGTTGTGAGGAGTGTGCTTGCGATTGATGTAGCGTTCTGGAGTGCTGAACGTGTAACCTTAACAGGATCGATGATTCCTGCAGCTACCATATCAACGAACTCTTCTTTGTATGCATCAAATCCAGTCTTGTCGTCAGACTCTTTAACTTTATTTACGATTACAGCGCCTTCAAGACCTGCATTCTCAACGATATGGAAAAGCGGAGCTTCCATAGCCTTAGCGATGATCTTAGCACCAGTCTTCATATCGCCTTCAAGTTCTGAAGCGAACTTCTCAACTTCTTTGATAGCGTGAGCATAAGCAGCTCCACCACCTGATATGATTCCTTCTTCAACAGCTGCTCTTGTAGCGTTAAGAGCATCCTCAAGTCTGAGCTTAGCTTCTTTCATCTCTGTCTCTGTAGCAGCACCAACTCTGATAACTGCAACACCACCAGCAAGCTTAGCAAGTCTTTCCTGAAGTTTCTCTCTATCGAAGTCTGAAGTTGTATCTGTGATCTGTCTCTTGATGAGTGCGATACGATCTTCAAGCTTAGCCTTGTCTCCAAGACCATCCACGATTGTTGTATTCTCTTTAGTAACCTTAACGCTCTTAGCATGTCCGAGCTGATCAAGAGTTGTATCTTTAAGCTCAAGACCAAGGTCAGATGAGATAACCTCACCACCAGTAAGAATTGCGATATCCTGAAGCATATCCTTACGTCTGTCTCCGTATCCAGGAGCCTTAACTGCAACAACGTTAAATGTACCACGAAGTTTATTTACGATAAGTGTTGTAAGTGCCTCACCCTCAACATCTTCAGCAATAATGAGAAGTGATGAACCTGTCTTAACGATCTCTTCAAGTATTGGAAGGATCTCCTGAATGTTAGAGATCTTCTTGTCTGTGATAAGTATATATGGATTGTCAAGTTCTGCAACCATCTTCTCCATATCTGTTGACATGTATGCTGAAACGTATCCTCTGTCGAATTCCATACCTTCAACGAGATCAAGCTCTGTCTTCATTGTCTTAGACTCTTCAACAGTGATAACTCCGTCTTTAGAAACCTTATCCATAGCGTCAGCTACAAGCTCGCCAACCTCTTCATCTCCAGCTGAGATAGCTGCAACCTTAGCAATCTGGTTCTTTCCTTCAACAGGCTGGCTCATCTTAAGGATAGCCTCTACTGCCTTCTCACTAGCCTTCTTCATACCCTTACGAAGAACTATAGGATTAGCACCAGCTGCAAGGTTCTTCATTCCTTCATTTATCATAGCCTGAGCAAGAACTGTAGCTGTTGTTGTTCCGTCACCTGCCACATCATTTGTCTTTGTAGCAACTTCTTTAACTACTGCAGCACCCATGTTCTCGAATGCATCTTCAAGCTCTATCTCTTTAGCGATTGTAACACCATCGTTTGTGATAAGTGGTGAACCGTATGATTTAGCAAGAACTACGTTACGTCCCTTAGGTCCAAGTGTTACTCTAACTGTATCAGCAAGCTGATTAACTCCGCTTTCAAGTGCTTTTCTAGCTTCAGCACCGTACTTTATTTCCTTTGCCATTTTTTCTTCACCTCTGTAAAATATTTAAGATATTACTCAACAACTGCAAGTATGCTATCCTGTGAAACGATAGTGTACTCTTTATCATCAAACTTAACATTTGTTCCTGCATACTGCTGGAAGATAACCTTCTGTCCTACCTTTACGTTCATAGGAATTGTCTTACCTTCATCATCAACCTTGCCAGGTCCTACTGCAACAACCTCTGAATACTGAGGTTTTTCCTGTGAGTTTCCTGTAAGGATTATTCCTGAAGCTGTTGTCTCTTCAACCTCTGCAGCCTTAAGAACAACTCTGTCTCCTAATGGTTTGATTGTCATTTTGCATTCCTCCTATCATACGTTTCTGCACAATGTTAAACTCGTAACCATTTGCATTTCAGATTTTAGCACTCATTACATCAGAGTGCTAACACAAATCATATTGTATCACTTTATATGTAAAAATCAACCCTAAAATTTATTTTGTTCCAATCTTGTGCTGCTGCCCGTAAATAAACAGATATTGCTGCGCATAACCAGCGTAGTTTCCAAACTTATCCATAGCAAATCTCTCAATTTCTGTTTTAGGCGTATCAACACCAAAATACATTTCCTCACATATGCGTTTCATCCATACATCTACTGGAAATGCCTCTCGACGGTTGAGTCCAAATAGGAGTACGCAGTTTGCAACCTTCTCTCCAACTCCATGAATTGTCATCAGAAGTTCTCTTGCGCTATCAGTATCGAGCGCAGAAAGTTTCTCAAAACTTACCTCTCCGGAATGTACCTTTTCAGCCGCATCTTTTATATAAGGCGCTCTGAAACCGCACTTAGAGAGTCTGATGTCATCTTCAGAAGCTTCCACAAGCTGTTCTACCGTTGGAAAAAATGCATCCATTTCCGAACTAAGTCTGTTAATCATTGTGATATCAAACTTGCTTCCAAGTTCTGAAGACAGATTCCTGACAACCTGTTTAATCTGAGGAATCTGCTTATTCTGAGAGATGATAAATGAGATCAGTGTTTCGAAGAAGTCCTGATTGAGAATTCTGATTCCACTGTATTCATTTATTATCTCTTCCAAGCGAGGGTCGGCAGAGATTATAGCCTCTTTAATCTCAGAGTAATCTCTGTCCAAGTCAAAGTATTTTTTCCATATACTTTCATATTCCCACTCTTCAGTATTAAAAAATGTAAGTCTGACTCCATCATTATCAGGCTCCTCCTTTATGTGAAGAATCCTGTCCTTGGCTACGACATCGTATTCATATTCATCTTTATTAAAACCGTTATCGGTTCTCTCAAAATGAAAACATTGACCACATTCAAGCGTATCCAGGAGATGAAAGTCACGAACGTTTTCAAGTATATAGTTTTTATTCACGATTACTTATTCTCCGGTTTATATGAGCTCTTAAGTCCGACAACTCGATTAAATACCATCTTGTCATCAGACGAATCTTTTATATCCACTACAAAATAACCATTTCTGATAAACTGTACATGTTCACCCGGCTTAAGATCTCCGGATGCAGCTTCCAGCTTAGCATTTACAGTTTCAAGGGAATTCGGATTAAAGTTGAGAGTTCCGTCATCATTAAGCTTACCCTTTTCTTCGTCAATAAGATTTTCATACAGACGAACTTCTGCATCAATAGCATCCTTAGCATTAACCCAGTGAATAGTTCCCTTAACCTTACGTCCTTCAAATCCACTTCCAGAACGTGTCTCTGGATCATATGTACAATGAACAGCTGTTATCTCGCCATTCTCATCTTTATCAAATCCGGTACATTTAACAAAATAGGCACCCTTGAGACGAACTTCATTTCCAGGAAAAAGTCTGAAATACTTCTTTGGCGGCTCTTCCATGAAGTCATCCTGCTCAATATATAATTCCTTAGAAAATGTTATCTTTCTTGTTCCTGCATTCTCATCATCCTGATTATTCTCAATCTCGAATTCTTCAGTCTGATCATCAGGATAGTTATCAATGATGAGCTTAAGCGGACGGATAACACCCATGTATCTTGGAGCCTTAGGCTTAAGATCCTCACGGATACAGTACTCAAGCATCGCATAGTCACATGAACCCTGTGACTTAGAGATACCAACAAGTTCCATAAATGTCTTAAGAGATTCAGGTGTGAATCCTCTTCTTCTAAGAGCAGCAAGTGAAACGAGACGAGGATCATCCCATCCGTCTACAACACCATCTTCAACAAGTTTCTTTATATAACGCTTACCTGTGACAACATTTGTCAGATAAAGCTTAGCAAATTCAATCTGCTTAGGTGGATTCTCGTATCCGATCTTTTCAACTACCCAGTTATACAGAGGTCTGTGATCCTCAAACTCAAGTGTACAAAGTGAATGAGTTACACCTTCGATAGCATCCTCGATAGGATGGGCAAAATCATACATAGGATAGATAAGCCATTTATCTCCTGTATTATGATGTGTCATTCTCGCAATACGATATATAACAGGATCTCTCATATTAATGTTAGGTGATGCCATATCAATCTTAGCACGAAGCACCTTGCTTCCGTCTTCATATACGCCATCTTTCATCTCTTCAAAGAGCTTAAGGTTTTCTTCAACCGAACGGTCTCTATATGGACTGTTCTTTCCTGCTTCTGTAAGAGTTCCTCTGTACTGTCTTATCTCCTCGGCAGTAAGATCATCAACATATGCATCCCCCTGTTTGATAAGCTGTACAGCAGCCTCATACATCTGATCAAAATAGTTTGATGCAAAGAGAACTTCGCCTCTGAAATCAGCACCAAGCCACTCTACATCCTTGATGATGGAATCAACGAATTCTTCTTTCTCCTTAGTAGGGTTTGTATCATCGAATCTAAGGTTGAACTGTCCTCCGTATTCCTTTGCGATACCATAGTTAAGAAGTATGGACTTAGCATGTCCGATATGGAGATATCCGTTAGGCTCAGGTGGGAATCTGGTGACTATCTTGGCATATTTACCCTCTGACAGATCCTTATCAATGATATTCTCGATAAAATTCTTTGAAATGTTTTCTTCTGACATAATTTTTCCTCACATTATTATTCTTCATCATCATTTATAGAACCGGGAAGAACAACCTTCTCAGGTTCCTTCTCGGGTACAGGCTCGGATATAACTTCTTCTTTAGCTTCTTCTTTAGAATTCTCTTCTTTAGAATCAGACGCCTCTTCAGCAAGACGACGCTTTAGTTCTTCAGAGCGAAGCTCACGAAGTTTTTCTTCATCTATTTTTATAGGTTCTTCGGGTTCAGGCTCACGAGATACATTCTCACCTTCTGGAGCATCTTCCGAAGAAACAACATTAAATGCAGAATCTATTCCGAATGGTCTCTCCTTCATTGCGTTTTCAATCTTTGAATCAGGTTTATCGACCGCAGGAGGAACCTTTACTCCGGAATTATTGTCTTCAGCCTCTTCAACGAGAATCTCTCCTGTATCCTCATTTATGGCATAACCTTTATTTCGACTGATGACCTTCTGAGGCTCTTCTTGCACCTTTTCATCCGCATCATTCTTTGCTCGTATCAATATATTCGAAGAATCGTCTTCATCTTCATCCTCTTCAGGACCATCGATCTCGCTCTGAAGAAGACCAATCTTGATCACAAGAATGATCACAACAACACACATTACTATGAAGAGAACCGACACAAGATAGAGGAACATCTTGAGATTTTTTTCATTCAGAATCTTTTCCTCATCTTCTTTATGTACTTCTTTCTTTATAATAGGTTCAGGTGTATGTTTCTCTGTTGTTGGCTCATTGACAACTATTGTAGTCTCCTGTTTCTTAGCATTGAGTTCTGTCGCTGCATCGATAAGAGACTTAACTGTATCGTATCTGGTCAAGCCCTTTTCACGTATATCATACAAGTACAAGCCTGGATTCCCCGAAGGGTTAAGACCATATACAAGATAGATTGACTCGTTACTATCACAGGAATACGCAGTAACCTGATATCCGTCCAACGTAAGTGAAGTCTCCGAATAGCCTTCAGGAACATTAACATCATCAGGTTTGTTCATGACAATATATGTAATGCCATCCATATCGTATTCAATATAAGGAGTAAACTCCTGTTTTTTCTCATCAAAGACAAACCACTTCTGTTCACCATCTGCATTCTGAAGTGATACAATCTTAAGTTTTTGCCTGGTAGACTTATAAGCATATAGATGCTCGTCATTATAGGTTATATAATCGAGTTCAAAATTCTCAGGTGGTGCAGGCATATGATTCTCATCCACGAGAGTATATAGATCGCCACTGATCTTAATGGCATTCTCACTGCTCTCAACAAGGCCTATATTAACAGCAGCACCGGCATGAGCTACGGAAAGCTGAGCACCATTTACATCATAAAAAGCATATCCGTTTGTAGATATTGAACCTCGTCCCTCTGACTGAGCGACAAGATATAAAGTCGTGGACGACGGTCCTTCACCATATATGGTAATCGTTCCGGAACCATCCTCATCAGTACTACAAGTAAAAAGTCCTGTCGTATACGATATATTGATTGAGTAATTCGCGAGACTTTCACCATTAATGTTTACTGTTGCCGTTACAGTATCTCCAACATTTGCTTCTGTAGGAGAAAGAGCTATCGTAACATTTACATCTTCAGCATGTACTTCAAAGCCAAAAAATAGCGTAAATACGATAAATATAAATACAGATAAAAACCCATACGTCAGTATTCTTTGTTTATTTTGCATTTTAGTACTCCTGATGTCAAAAAACCTTGACTTATTGAATTCAATAAAGTAAGATATCTAACTGTGTGACAAATCAATAGATTTTTTGCTGTTATAGCTCAGTAGGTAGAGCGCAACATCGGTAATGTTGAGGTCACGGGTTCGATTCCCGTTAGCAGCTCTTTTTTAATTTTTCATGAATTCTTGTAAGAGCATTATCTACCGATTTTTCAGTCTTACCAAGTTCTTCCGCAATTTCTCTACGTGACAATCCCTTGATATACAGTTTAGCAACGCTTCTTTCAACAGGACTAAGCTTCATGTCCAGTTCTTCGTACATCTGTTCAATCTGTTCCTGTCTTAAAACTATATATTCAGGATTAGTATATCCCTCATCACTTGCAAGCTCATCGATCTCATTATGTCCACCATCTTCTTTATCATCGTAAAAAAGAGATATATAGCTGTTAAGCGGAGCATGTTTCTGACGATTAGCCGAAGTAAGTGCTGTATGAATTCTATTTCTTACACATATAGTAGCAAATGTAATAAATGACGTACCCTGACTACTGTCATAATCTCTTATGGCAGTAAAAAGACCAATCATTCCTTCCTGTGCCAGATCCTCAGTTTCAGCACCTGCAAGATAAAGGAATCTAGTCTCACTTTTTACAAGTGGCATATATTTAAGAAGCATATACTCTTCTGCTTCCTTATCACCACCATTGATCAATTCCAGGATTAAGTTATCCGGAAGTTTTTCATATTTTGTCATAGTTTTTTCTCTTTACATCTATTTTTATGAATATCTCTGTCTGACTATCTCATATGCAAGAATACCTGTTGCAACAGAAGCATTGAGAGAGTCTATATCACCATGCATAGGGATAGACACGATATAATCACATTTTTCCTTAACAAGTCTTGAAACACCTGAACCCTCGTTGCCGATAACAAGCCCGATAGAACCGGTAAGGTTACATTTATACATAACCTCTCCGTCCATATCAGCACAGGCAAACCATAGTCCACGTGCCTTAAGCTCATCGATAGTCTTGGAAATATTGGTAACCTTTACTACAGGAGTAAAGTTGATAGCACCGGCTGATGATCTGACAACCGTAGCTGTAAGACCGGAGGCTCTGTGTTTCGGTATGATAACACCGTGAGCACCACATATATTTGCCGTTCTTATGATAGCTCCAAGATTATGAGGATCCTCTATCTCATCAAGAAGAATGATGAATGGAGGCTCTTTTCTCTTTGCTGCAAGTTCGAAAATGTCTTCGAGCTCTGCATACTCATATGATGTAGTCTGTGCGATAACACCCTGATGATGTCCTGTCTCAGACATTGAATCAAGCCTCTGTTTCTTGACAAAACTAACGGCTGTTCCAGTACCCTTGACCTTATTCAGAATCTTCTGGATAGAAGCATCCCTTAAACCATCCTGGATATATAACTTGTCAATGGTTCTTCCAGCTTTGATAGCTTCGAGTATGCTGTTCCGCCCCTCAAGTCTGTCATTGATTATTTTTTCTTCAGTTTTAATCTCTGAGCTTTCACCTGCCGGTTCTGAATAAAGCTCTGTCATATCTTTTCCGAATATTTCGTATGCCATTTCTACTTCCTTATGGTAACTGATACGAACAGTTACTTATTACTACTATAAAAATCAAATACTGCTGATATATAACATTTAAGTCTTTCATCTTGTCCCGAAAGATACAGATATCCGAGTACAGCCTCGAAGCCTGTAGCTTTCAGATAATTCTCAAGAGTAGCATTCTTCGCCTTTGTATGAGGTGATGAATTGCGCGCTCTTCTATACACAGCCTGTTCTTCTTCATTCATGTTTTCATAATAAAAATCTACAAAAGCTGACTGAGAATTAGCAGAAACTATCGAAGAAACCTTCTTATGATACTTTTCTGGCTGCATATTAGAGTCAAGTACAAAAAATGTTTTTATATATAGATCAAATATGCTGTCACCTATATAAGCAAGCGCCAAAGGAGAATACTTTGACGACACCTCATGAGGCGAAAACACAGATTCTCTGTTTAATGTTATATTGTAATCTATATTACTCATATATTTCAGGCTTTCTTCCATTTAACGCCTTCTCTGGTATCTTCGATCACAATTCCCATACCAAGAAGCTCAGCTCTTATCTCATCTGCTCTGGCGAAGTTCTTCTCCTTCTTTGCAGCAGTTCTTTCAGCTATAAGCTCTTCAATCTTTGCAACAAATGCATCATCCATTGCTTCTTCAGCTCTAGTAAGCTTTATTCCAAGAACTTTTTCTGAAAGCTCTGATAAGGTATCGTAAAGTGCCTGAGCAAATGCAGATGAAGACTCTGTGTCTGTGCTTGCATTTGTGAATCTGATAAGTTCGAATATGGCTGATACAGCATCTGCCGTATTCAGGTCATCATCCATCGCTTCATCAAACTTCTGTACGAACTTAGGAAGCTCTTCTTCAAGAATCTTCTTCTCTTCATCAGATACAGGTTTCTTATTATCCTTTTCGATAATGCCACTGAGCTTTTCAGCTCCGTTAAGAATACGCTCGAGTCCCTTAGCACTATCTTCTATCAGCTCTCTCGAGAAGTTCAGCGGAGTTCTGTACTGAGCAGAAAGCATAAAGAATCTCAGAACCTGTGGATCGTACTGTGCACAGATATCCCTGACAGTGAAGAAATTGCCAAGTGATTTTGACATCTTATCTCCATTTATCTTGAGGAAACCATTATGCATCCAGTAATTCGCAAATGGTTTATCATTTGTGGCTTCACTCTGAGCAATCTCATTCTCATGGTGAGGGAATATAAGGTCTTCTCCACCCGCATGGATATCCAGAGTATCACCAACATACTTTTTAGACATGCATGAGCATTCAAGATGCCATCCAGGACGGCCTTCGCCCCATGGTGATTCCCAGAAAGGCTCGCCTTCCTTTTTAGGTTTCCAGAGTACGAAATCAAGGCTGTCTTCTTTTTCATCCTCGCCAGAAACCTTAAGTGCGTGAGCATCAGCCCTATGTCCGGATTCAAGATCATCTATATTCTTATGAGAAAGCTTTCCGTAGCCATCAAAGCTTCTTACTCTAAAGTATACGGTTCCGTTCTTCTCATATGCATGTCCTTTATCTATAAGAGTCTGTACCATCTCGATCATTTCAGGTATTTCCTGAGTTGCCTGAGGATGTGTTGAAGCAGGACGTACATTTAAAGCTTCCATATCCTTCTTACATTCAGCGATATACTTCTCAGAAACTTCACATGCCGGGATGCCTTCCTGAATTGAACGATTGATTATCTTGTCATCTATGTCAGTAAAGTTCGAAACGAAGTTTACCTCGTAGCCCTTATGCTCAAGATATCTTCTGAGTGTATCGAATACGATCATCGGACGAGCATTACCGATATGAATAAAATCATATACAGTTGGACCACACACATAGATTCCAACCTTACCTTCCTGAATAGGAACAAAGTCTTCTTTTCTGCGTGTTAAAGTATTATATATTTTCATCATAAAACCTCTTAAAAGATTATTTTAAAAAAAGTTTAGGTTGGCATTTGTCTATGAAACGCCAACCTATAAGATATCATATATATCGAAACTTGTAAACTAATCTCTGTTTTTAACAAATAGATTCTTTATAACAAGTAACGTTATTATAAGAAGTACCAGTGTTATCGGAAGCGATATCAGCGCTGCAGAGCTTTCAGTACTATATCCGACTATACCAGCTATCAGATATCCTACCGCAGAAACCCCTGCTGCTGTAAGCGCATATGGAAGCTGGGTCGAAACATGATTCACATGATCCGAGTGCGCGCCAGCAGATGCCATGATCGTAGTATCCGATATCGGCGAGCAATGATCACCGCATACTGCCCCGGCGAGACAAGCTGATATCGATATAACAAGCATCTCATATGATCCTTTGTCAGAGAAAACATTACAAACTATTGGAATAAGTATTGCAAATGTACCCCAACTTGTTCCCGTTGAAAAAGCAAGGAACACCGCTACAAGGAATATGATAGCTGGAAGGAACATCTGGATTCCTCCAGCAGATGCCGCTACTATATCATGCACATAGAACTTAGCTCCAAGAAGTCCTGTCATACCGGAGAGTGTCCATGCCATTGTAAGGATAAGGATAGGTGCGACCATAGCCTTAAAGCCTTCTGGTATACATTCTGTGAATTCTTTAAATGTAAGAACACCTCTCACCATATAGAAACAGAAAGTGATTATCAAAGTTATAAAACTTCCTATTACAAGACCTATTGATGCGTCAGCATCAGCAAACGCCTTGATAAAGCTCTCTCCTGAGAAGAAGCCTCCTGTATATACCATTCCGAATATACAGCATACGATAAGAACGATAACAGGAAATACAAGATCGATGACTTTTCCAAAAGGTGTCTTCATCTCCTGATCTGCATTTCCATATGGTCTGGCTTCTGTTGTAAAGAGGTCATTTTTCTCTACCGCATTCTTCTCATGAACTTTCATAGGACCGTATTCAAACTTCATAATGATCATGGTAAGCATCATTACAAGTGTAGTAAGTGCATAGAAGTTATACGGAATTGTCTTAAGGAACATTGAAAATCCGTTTATTCCAGAATCATCAGGAACTGATGAAGTAACGGCTGCAGCCCAACTGGATACAGGCGCAATGATACAAACCGGCGCAGCAGTTGCATCTATAAGGTACGCAAGCTTTGCACGGGATATCTTCTGTCTGTCAGTTACCGGACGCATGACCGAACCAACTGTAAGGCAGTTGAAGTAGTCATCAACAAATATCATAACACCCAGAAGCACTGTCGCTATCTGAGTACCAACTCTTGATTTAATATGTTCTGAAGCCCATATACCAAACGCAGCAGATCCGCCCACTTTATTCATAAGAGCAACCATGATTCCTAGAACTACAAGAAATATCAGAATACCAACATTCCAACTGTCGGCAAGCTTATATACCATACCGCCCTCTTCATTGAACATCATAGTATTCAGCATGAGCTCCATATTTCCATTCGCATATAGCAGCGCACCTGAAACTATTCCGACAAAAAGCGAGGAATAAACCTCCTTGGTTATAAGCGCCAAGAGTATGGCAATAACTGGCGGAAGGAGTGAAAATATACTCGAATAAACTGACGGTTTATATATTTCCGGATCAACCGTTCCAGGACTGTTGAGTGAAAATGCCAGCAGTACAGCAAATATGATAACAGCTCCAAATAAGAAAGCTATCCCTTTCTTCTTCATACTAGAAGTTTCCCCCGTTCCAACCCCAATCTCTTGTGGCTCTATATTCTACATATATGTTATCAGCAGGGATACCCAGCTCTTCACCATATATCTCACATATCTTTGCTGTCATCTCATTTGCAGCAGGCGAGTTGTCAGATCCATACACATCAACTGCAACATATACAGCTTTTTCCATCTTCTTGCCACCAAAGTAGAGTGTGTAATCGTCATCAAATCCGATCATCACAAATCTTTCAGGCTTACCTATGATAGATGCAGCCTCTCCAAGTTTAGTCTTGATGATCTCTTTCTTCTCATCACTTACTTTGATTGATATTTTTGAATCGATAAATGGCATTGCGAGGTCCTCCTTTATATAACACTACCTTATTTAACACTACTTTATATAATACAAAACAACTAATTAATTACTGAAACAGTTCGAACTTCATAACAACAGGATTATGATCTGTATACTTATATCCTGTATCGATATTCTGAACATAGTTACACTTTACATTATCCGATACGATGAATCCATCAAGGATAACCGTGAAGCTTTCATCAGGCGAATACGGAATATTTGTATATCTGGTAGTTGAAACCTTGCTTTCCGAGTAATCCGTACATTTCTTAAATCCAGCAGGGATTATGCTATCCGGAAATGGGTTACACCAGCTATAACTCTTATCAGTTCCAGGATTAAAGTATTCCTTGGAATCAGTAGTGAAGTCATGATTGAAGTCACCACCGCAAACGACGTAGTTACCCATTTCATATTCTTTCTTCAGATCTTCAAAAAGCATCTCGAGCTGTGCATTTCCCTGTGCAGCATCAGTTCCGTATGCAGACAGATGAAGATTCACAAGAATCAATTCTTTACCGTTAGAAACAGGAATCCTGGAAATGTCATAACAACGGTCAAGATCCAGAAGCTTATTAAATCCTGTTGAGATAGGAAGACTTCTTCTAAGTGACGATGCGATATTGAACTTACTTTCAGTAAGGATACCAGACTTAGAAGCTCCTATAGGTTCATTCAACGGATACATAAGATAAGCCGAATCATAATTCTGAGCAAATACGCTGTCATACTGGCCAAGTGAATTAAACTTATCTGTTATAATCTTTTCCTGATCAACATGAAGGCTTCTTGTCGAATCAGTATCAACTTCCTGGAACAGAACGAAGTCAGGGTTGTATTCAAGTGCCTTATCTGATGTACCATTTATACATTCAATAACACTTTCTTTTGATCTAGCTCTGCTCTCTTTTCCTTCATCCATGAAGAATGTGTAATCAGCTGTATAAGCTCCGAAACCGATATTGTAAGAAACAACTGTATATTCAGTATTTGGTTCCGGAATAGCATCTGCACTTCCCTTAACTTCAAGATTAAGGTTATCTTCTAATCTCGAATATGTAAGGAAAACATATGCAAAGTATCCTCCTACTACAAGGATAAGGAGAACTATTATTCCAAGCGGAAGCTTCCACCAGCGAAACTTCTTAGCTTTCTTTTCAGAATTAACAGTTACATTTTCAGAGTTTTTCTTAGTCATAAATTACCTCCTGCGTCTCTGAATGGTTGACATTCACAGTCAGCTCAAAATCGTGTATTTTGAGTTCCTGCTTCGCAACTCTTTTCATCACATAAACACTTTTTTATCATTATATAAGTCTTGTAAGTATCTCGTTACTTCTTGTAACGAATCTTGTAAGTTCTTCTGCTGTAAGTGGTTTATTTGCAAGAACTGCAAGGTCATAAAGCTGGCAGCAGATAGTTGGTGTGATATCCTCTTCAGGATTATCAAGCACATACTTAACAAGCTTATTGTTAGCATTAAGAACTAATGTTTCAGTATTCTGGTTACCGAAATTCATTCCCCCCATTCCGGCATCAGAATATATCTTCATCATCTCTGCCATACGACGGTCAGCTTCAGACTGTGTAAGCATTGATGATACATTTTCATCTTTAAGAGATTCAACCTTAAGCTTGATATTCTCAACCCCAAGTGCTTTCTTAAATGTCTCTGTCAGAGAATCAGTAAACTTCTTCTCATCTTCTTCAGAGAGCTTCTCACCCTTGAAGTTAGAACTGAGCTCTGAATCTATACGTGCAAACTTAATCTTCTCATCTCTGGCTTCCATCATCGTAATGTATGGATTATCGATATTGTGAGTCAGATAGATAGCATCGATTCCTTCATCCTTAAACATCTGAATGTACTTAGCCTGAGTTTCTGCATCAGAAACATAGAATACCTGATTCTCATGAGTCTCTTTTGCTGCTTCAAGATATTCAGGAAGAGTTATATACTTTTCCTCAAGGTTCTTGAAGATCATGTACTCTTTCATCTTCTCATCAAACTTGTTATCTCTAAGGCAGCCGAACTTGATGAACGGACTAAGATCTTCCCAGAGGTTCTCATAGTCTTCCTTATGATTCTTATACATACCGATAAGCTTATCGGCAACTTTCTTAGTAATATAATCAGAAATCTTTGCAACAAATCCATCATTCTGAAGAGCACTTCTTGATACATTAAGTGGAAGATCCGGACAATCGATAACTCCCTTAAGTACAAGAAGGAACTCTGGAATAACTTCCTTGATATTATCAGCTACAAAAACCTGATTGTTATAGAGCTTTACAGTTCCTTCAAGCTTATCCATGTTAGGATTTAATCTAGGGAAGTACAGAATACCCTTGAGATTAAAAGGATAATCCATATTCAGATGGATCCAGAACAATGGTTTCTTGAAATCAAGGAATAAATGCTGATAAAAATCGATATATTCCTCATCTGTACAATCAGATGGTGTCTTTGTCCAAAGAGGATGGATATCATTGAGTGGTTTAGGCTCATCCTTCTTCTCATCTGCTTCTACAACTTCATCAGATGGCTCCTCAGTTTTTTCTTCAGAAGCCTCAGGCTGAACATCACCGATCAGTTCATCCTCTTCTGCAGCAGCCTTCTTCTTGTTATCTTCAACTATCTTAGCTTCTGCTTCTATCTCTTTCTCAACAGCCTCTTTAGCTTTATCTTCATTTATATAATAAATCTCAACAGGCATGAAGGAACAATACTTATTGATTATTTCCTTCACCATATATTCATTTGCGAACTCAAGTGAATCCTCAGAAAGATAAAGAGTTATAACCGTACCCCTGCTATCTCTGTTTCCATCACTCATCTCGTATGTAAGTCCGCCGTCACTTTCCCAATGAACAGCCTCAGCTCCATCCTTATAAGAAAGTGTATCTATAGTAACCTTATCGGCAACCATGAATGCAGAATAGAATCCAAGTCCAAAATGACCTATGATCTGTTCGCTCTGATCCTTATTCTTATACTTTTCAAGGAAATCGGTAGCACCCGAAAATGCTATCTGGTTGATATACTTCTCAACCTCTTCTCTGGTCATTCCGATACCGTTATCTTCAAATGTAAGAGTCTTCTCTGTAGGACTTGATGAAACTGTGACTTTGAAATGAACATCATCCTCTACAGTAGCCTCTCCCATTGAATCAAGTCTCTTCATCTTAGTGATCGCATCTACTCCGTTAGAGATAAGCTCTCTGATGAAGATATCATGATCTGAATAAAGCCATTTTTTGATTATAGGAAATATATTTTCGCTATCTATTGAAAGATTTCCTTTTTGTGTTGCCATAGTATAACGCCTCTTTTCTACATCTTTTTTAAACACCTACTAATAATAATTCCTCATAGAATATATGTCAACAAAAAATTAGCACTCTCAAGCCGGGAGTGCTAATCATAAATAATATATCATTAATTCATTTCATGGTTAAAATCCCGAGAAAAACTTCCTCGGGATTTTAGGTGAAAGGATGGTTTTTAAGTATTAAGAAATTGTTCTATTTGTTACAATTATATTACCATAATTCTTGTGATTTTTCAACAAATCATTTCGGAAAAACTGCACAAACTTTACACCAACATAACGCTTATTAACCCGTTTTTTTGAAGAATTGCACAAAACTGATAAAATCGGCTATTGCGGACGGTTTATATACACTACAAGTATCCGATATTCAGACTGGTCAGACATCGAATAGCCAACCGTTTTAACACGATCTATACCATATAAAAACATGAGATCATTTTCATCAATATCAAGATTATTTAATACACAATCAACTTTATCCTGTCCATTCATAATCTGAACCTTAAGATAATTCTCAAGGCTGGTCAGATCACTTATATAAGCGCCTTTATACTTGTAATAGTTATATTCCATATGTGAACATTTTCTGTATTTAGATACATCCCATGTATGGGTCTTTTTCATTATCGAATCTGGGATATTGAAAAACTCATGAGATAGAGCATCACTTTCCCCGACAGGATCATCCCATGTAGCATCAAGATGATACCACTCTCCATCTATCCTCACTAGATTCCATGCATGATTCTCAATCTTCTTATCAGACGAATTCAAAGAAAATGCCTTTCCACTTATGACCTCAGAATCTACTCCAGCACAGTTCAGAAGGAGGTTCATCGCAGAAGCATATCCCGAACATACAGCTTTATGATTAATAAGAACTCCATATGCAGAATATTCCGAATCATCCTTTTCTTTACTAAGACCATAACTACAGTTATCGACGATATAGTCATGAATAGCCAGTTCTTTTTCATAATCCGACATTCCAGACTTTATCAGATTTTTAAGTATCTTCTCACAGACCTCAGATAGTTCTTTAGCCTTTGTTTTATCTGGAGGGATTTCTTTACCATCGAGGATATGATCATACACATACATAGCATCAGCTCTCTCGATAGTGAGTTTTACCTTTCTGCTGTCAGATAACGCACTCTTCTTATAAGTAGTGATGGAGGTGACATTTCCCTGCATAGTATCTATAGAATAATTGATGTTGCTTAAATCTTCTTCAGATACATCTTTACCAATATTTATAGTAATATATCCGTCAGTGCCATTTGCCATCTCAGCATTAACCTTGGCAACTACAAGATCGTAGCTTTTAAATGTGCTTTCATACTTACCACAACCGGACAGCAAAAAAAGGCCTGATATAATAGATATCAGAGAAATCATTTTTATTTTATTGATCAAACTTTTTACACTTTGGATATTCAATCTCAATGTTGTGATTCTCCATAAACAAAAGATGCACTACCACTTTAGAACATCTTATCATACTTTATAGCGTACTGTATATAATTTTCCACTTGCTACTATTATATCAATGCATTACAATGTTGAAGTGTTTAAAATATAAAAAGAATGAGGTAATACACTATGGCACAACTTTGGGGCGGTCGTTTCACCAAGGAAACAGACCAGCTTGTATATAACTTTAATGCTTCCATATCTTTTGATCAGAGATTTCTTAAGCAGGATATAACAGGCAGCATAGCTCATGCTACAATGCTTGGAAAAACAGGGATCATCTCTGATGAAGAGTCTGCTCAGATCATTGAAGGACTTAAAACTATACTTAGTGATGTAGAGAACGGAAAGCTTGAGATAACTTCTGAATATGAAGATGTTCACAGTTTCGTAGAGGCTAATCTCATTGACCGAATCGGCGATGCCGGTAAGAAACTTCATACAGGACGAAGCAGAAACGATCAGGTTGCTCTTGATATGAAACTCTACACTAGAGATGAGATAACAAATATAAAAGAGCTAGTCAAAGAACTCATGGAGACTGTTCACTCTCTGATGAAAGACAATCTTGATACGTATATGCCGGGCTTTACACATCTTCAGAAAGCTCAGCCTGTTACATTTGCTCATCACGCAGGCGCTTATATGGAAATGTTCAAGAGAGACTATTCAAGACTTTCGGATATATATGACCGCATGAACATCTGCCCACTTGGCGCAGGAGCCCTTGCAGGAACCACGTATCCTCTTGATAGAGAACTCACAGCAGAACTGCTCGGATTCGCAGGTCCTACACTTAATAGTATGGATTCTGTTTCAGACAGGGATTACGTTATCGAACTACTCTCAGCTCTTTCAACCATAAGCATGCATTTATCAAGATTCTCCGAAGAGATAATCATCTGGAATTCAAATGAATATCAGTTCGTTGAGCTTGACGACGCGTACAGCACAGGAAGTTCTATCATGCCACAGAAGAAGAATCCTGATATCGCAGAACTTGTAAGAGGTAAGACAGGACGTGTATACGCTGCCCTCGTTTCAATGCTCACATCAATGAAGGGAATACCTCTTGCATACAATAAAGACATGCAGGAAGACAAAGAGCTTACATTTGACGCAATAGATACTGTAAAAGGATGCATTGCACTTTTCAACGGAATGATCAAGACTATGAAACTTAATAAAGAACGTATGAGAAGAAGTGCTATGGAAGGCTTTACAAATGCCACCGATGCAGCTGACTACCTCGTTAAGAAGGGAGTACCTTTCAGAGATGCTCATGGCATCATCGGAAGACTTGTACTCTACTCTATCGACAACAAGAAATCTCTCGACGAGCTCTCCCTTGATGAGTATAAAGCAATATGCCCTGTATTCGAGGATGACATCTACGAAGCCATATCACTCGAAACATGTGTAAGCCTTAGAAATACCATCGGAGCTCCCGGTATCGAAGCTATGAAGAAAGTAATCGCCATAAACGAGGATTACCTCAAAAACCTATAAAACCAAAATATGACAGTTGAAATCTGATTTCAACTGTCATATTTTTAATGATACATTACTATTAATTTTATATTTTAACTTATCTAACCCAGTATCTGAATTCTTCGTCACCTAAACGAATGTAATCATCATTCGAAAGCATTATCTCAACTCCCGGCTGAAGCAGCTTTCCATTTACAAATGTATGGTTCGTTGAACCATTGTCTCTGACGTAGCATTCGCCGTTACTTATCCTGAAAACAGCATGTCTTCTACTGATCTTGCTGTTATCTATGATCTGATAATCACAATTCACTGACTTTCCGACCATAAACTCTTTATTCAGTATAGGAATAAGCTCATTTGTCGAAACCCTTACTAGATACGGAACAGGGTTATTATAATTCTCTGATGTTGCAAGTACAGTTGTTCCATCCCCTGTAGTTTCTATTGATTCATCCTCATTTATATTCTCTTCTTCAAGAGAAAGAATATACTGATAAAAATCTTCAAGATCGAACATCAGTTTACTGTCGAGATACTTAAGAATCTGATCTACACACTCAACAGAATCCATATTTGCAAAACGAACTTTGCTTATGAAGTTCTGAATAAACTCAGTTACATTACAGTCTGCAAAATTCTTATTTACAGGCATATAGAGTAACTGAATATCCAATGTAGACAGCTCTATATACATATAATGAACATTCAGTAATATCTTATTCAGTGACATATTATTCTCTGTAAAATATATCAACTGATTCAGAATGTTTGAAAGCATAGCCAAGAATTCACCTTTGTACAACTGCTTCAGGAGAAACTGCTCCAAAGGAAGAGTTGCCGGAACCTTGAACTGTAACGCTCTAACCCCATCGACCGCTACGCACGAACACTTCGTTTTGTTCCCAACAAACTCGTAATTGTACATAGTCATCTCAAACTGATCTATAGGTACATCTTCTTCCAGTTTGAAATTGAGTGTGAATTCATCATAACTTTTGTTATCAAGCTCTTCCACGCACACACCCCCATATTTTAAACTAAAAAACGCCCCATGTTTCTGATTTTATAGTACCATTTCAGGTTGATTTTTTCAACTATCTTTAATCAACGACCTGCGCTGAAGCAAGAAGATCTTTCTTAACTTCATACAGCTTCTGTGACAGATCAAGATAATGTGTATGAGGATTATAGAAACGCTGTTCCTCTTCCCATATTTCAGATTCAAGCTGCTTCTTAACAAAATCCTGAATATCCTTGAGCGCAGGCTTTTCATAAACCAGCTCGCCATCTTTAAAGATTGTAACCTGGAGAGGTTTTGCATCGACATTTCTGAACTTCATATTCTTCCAAGGCATCTGAGGATCGATAAATGCATATGAATCCGAGAAATCAGGCTCCTCATCGCACATAGTCAGAAGGTCAGCTATAGCATAACCCGTCTTCTGGCTGTATATTCTATAAACCTTCTTCTTGCCAGGATTTGTTATCTTCTCTATATTCTCAGAAATCTTAATCTTAGGAATAAATTCATCGCCTTCCTTAACAGCAACAAGCTTATAAACTCCGCCAAATACAGGATCAGACTTAGATGTGATCATTCTCTCACCCACGCCATAAGAATCGATTTTCGCGCCCTGTTTTGTAAGCGACTCGATAAGATACTCATCAACGCTGTTTGAAACAACTACAGCACAATCCTTAAGACCTTCCTCATCAAGCTTTCTTCTGATCTTCTTTGAGAAATATGCAAGGTCTCCGCTATCGATACGAACGCCCTTAAGTCTCTTACCCATAGGTTCAAGAATCTCATGAGCTACTCGGATAGCATTTGGAAGACCGCTTTCAAGAATATCATATGTATCTATAAGAAGTGTACAGCTGTCAGGATAAACTTCAGCATAAGCTTTAAATGACTCATATTCCGATGGGAAGAACTCAATCCAGCTGTGAGCCATAGTTCCAACAGCCTTTACGCCGAACTGTTGATCAGCCATAACTGTCGCTGTAGTTCCAACACCACCGATAAAGCAAGCTCTTGTACCCCATACTGCTGCATCAGGTCCCTGAGCTCTTCTAGCCCCAAACTCCATAACTATACTGTCTCCAGCAGCTCTGGATATACGATTGGCCTTTGTAGCTATCAGAGACTGGAAGTTAATGCATATCAGAAGCATAGTTTCTATAAGCTGCGCTTCAATGATAGGAGCTGTGACCGTAACTATAGGAATATTCGGATATACGACTGTACCTTCAGGAACCGCTTCAATAGTACCTGTAAACTTAAAGTTCCTGAGATACTCAAGAAATCCATCATCAAACATATTTCTGCTGCGAAGATATTCTATATCATCGTCAGTGAACTTAAGACCTAAGATATAATCAATAAGCATCTCAAGCCCGGCGCTTATAACGAAACCGCCACCATCAGGATTGGTTCTGTAAAACATATCAAAAACAGCAACCTTATCCTTGTTACCTGTCACGTAGTAACCATTTGCCATGGTAAGTTCATAATAATCCATAAGCATTGTAAGATTTCTCATCGCAAAATCCTCCTAATTTAATACCTAAGCATAAATAGTTAGTATTTTATTTTCTATTGGCTCTCATTCTGAGACGAGAGTCAAGAATCTTCTTTCTGATTCTGAGACTTTCAGGTGTGATTTCAAGAAGTTCATCTGTATCAAGGAAGTCAAGCGCCTGCTCCAGAGACATCTGTCTAGGTGGAACCAGTTTAAGAGCCTCATCAGCTCCTGAAGAACGTGTATTAGTCAAATGTTTTGTTTTGCATACATTTACTTCAATGTCTTCCTGTCTTCCTGTCTCACCAACAACCATACCTGCGTATACATCTACACCAGGTCCGATAAACAGAGTTCCTCTTTCCTGAGCATTAAACAGACCATAAGTAACAGAAGTTCCTGCCTCAAATGCAATAAGACTTCCGTTAGATCTATAACTCATATCACCCTTATATGGATCATATCCATCAAATATTGTATTGATTACACCGTTACCCTTTGTAGCTGTAAGGAATTCTCCTCTGAATCCTATAAGTCCTCTTGAAGGAATTCTGAACTCTAGTCTTGTAGTTGTTCCGTTAGCAGAACCCATAGCAGCAAGTTCACCCTTACGCATACTAAGAAGATTGATAACTGTTCCTGCAAATTCTTCAGGCACGTCGATAACAGCCATCTCATATGGCTCAAGCTTCTTACCACGTTCATCTTCCTTATAGATAACCTCAGCCTTACTAACCGCAAACTCATATCCTTCTCTTCTCATGTTCTCTATAAGAACAGAAAGATGAAGCTCTCCACGACCAGATACCTTGAAGCAGTCTGTTGACTCTGTATCTTCAACTCTTAGAGAAACGTCAGTATTAAGCTCTCTGTAAAGTCTGTCTCTGATCTGACGGCTTGTTATGAACTTGCCTTCTTTTCCTGCAAGAGGTGAGTCATTTACTAGGAAGTTCATAGATATAGTTGGCTCAGTAATCTTCTGGAAAGGAATACTATCCGGCTGGTCAACTGAACATATTGTATCACCGATTTTAAGATCAGCAATACCAGAAACGGCAACGATTGAACCGACTGTCGCTTCATTTACATCAACCTTTGAAAGGCCATTATACTCATAAAGCTTAGTAATCTTAACTTTTTCTTTTCTTTCAGGATCATGATGATTTACAATCAAAGCTTCCTGATTAACCTTAATAGTACCATTATCAACCTTACCAACACCGATTCGTCCAGTGAACTCGTTGTAATCGATAGTACTGATCAGAATCTGTGTTCCTCTATCAGGATCTCCTTCAGGAGCTGGAATATACTTAAGAATAGTCTCAAAAAGAGGCTGCATATCCTTACCTGGTTCATCTGCTGAATAAGAAGCCACACCATCTCTGGCAGATGCATAAACAAATGGGCAGTCAAGCTGCTGCTCATTTGCATCAAGATCAAGAAGAAGCTCGAGAACTTCCTCTTCTACTGCAGCTGGTCTTGCATCAGGTCTATCAATCTTGTTTACACAAACGATAACCGCAAGATCAAGTGCAAGAGCTTTCTGAAGGACGAATCTTGTCTGAGGCATAGGTCCCTCAAATGCATCTACAACAAGGATAACTCCGTCAACCATCTTCAGAACACGTTCTACCTCTCCACCGAAGTCAGCATGTCCCGGAGTATCTATAATATTGATCTTAACGTCTTTGTACATAACTGCAGTATTCTTGGAAAGGATTGTGATACCTCTTTCTCTTTCGATATCATTTGAATCCATTACACGTTCTGCAACTTCCTGATTATCTCTGAATACACCACTCTGCTTAAGGAGTCCATCTACAAGTGTTGTTTTACCATGATCTACGTGCGCAATAATAGCGACATTTCTAATATCTTCTCTTACCATTTCTTTTTCCTCTATTTATATTTTATTTGGGGTACGATTAATCATTCTCCGTTGTAAACAAATTCAGCTGTTCTGCTTAACTCATGTTTGTCTTTATCAATCTGCGCAACAACGAAGACATCTCCGGCTTCCGGAGGTTTTTCTACCTCTGTGGGGACTATCATGATCGTATGATCATCTATGTAGGTAGTATTAACTCTCGTATCATTCAGCAGAATATTTGAAAATGCAGTAAAGTTGTTTCCTCTTACAACTATACTTCCAGTAGATTCATTATATTCCACATCAGTTATCTCAATATCAATAAGTCCAAGTCTTATATCTGTTTTCTGATACGGTTCTACATAATCATAAACATAATGATCACCATATAGCATATCATACTGAAGCTCTGATACAGCCTTATTAAACGTTTCATTCTCAGCAATATCCGTATCATTGTTATATAGGTAATGTATATCCTGCATAACACCAGGAACTATTCCAAGACCTCTTAGCAGATAGTCGGACATTTCATATGAATACATGTCCATATCTTTTAAACCGGTATAGAAATTACTTATGATAACATATTCTGTCTGTGTCTCATCACCTAATTCAAACTGGTCTTCTTCAAATGTCAGGCTAGGGATATGATCACCATAAAGAAGCAGAACATACGGTTCACCTCTTGCATCAAGCTTTTGCTTAAGATCTCCTATCATCATATCCATCTCATAGCACTGATTTACGAAGTATCCAAACTGATAAGTCAGCTCGGGATCACCACTATCTAGTGTGACATGTACATATTCTTTAGTCTTAAGCTCAGTCTTCGGATAACGCCCATGCCCCTGAACAGATATAGTAAATACAAAGTCAGACTTATCATCATAATCTATTGCATTCAATATCTCATTAGGCAGACAGTTGTCTTTCGCCCATCCTGTCTGAGTCTTTTCAAAATTAAGCATATATTCAAGAGACGTAAATGTCTCAAATCCGAGATTGGCATAGGAAATGTCCCTCGAATAAAACTTTGCTTTATTATTATGAATCGCATGCGTACCATATCCATATCTGAGAAGTATCTGAGCCATACTTTCGCAAGGCACTTCCGTAAGTATAGTTTTATATGGATACTCACCGGCACCGAACAGTTTGCTCTTCATACCGGTCAAGATTTCAAACTCAGTATTGGCTGTTCCAGCACCAATAGCAGGAACCGTCAGATAACCGGAAGGATATTCATCTCTGAACTTCGAAAAATTCGGAATCGAATTCTTATCAGTATGTATACCTTTTACACGGCTTATATCAATAAAAGATTCAAGCTGGATTGCAATGATATGCGGCATTATCTTTCTGCCGTTTTTATACTTATAAGTTGCCAGTTTGCTTACTTGTTTTCCATTTTCAGTAGCTGTCCTGCAATAACTATCAATAATAGTCTTACTGTAATTATCAGGTTTTCCAATCCCCTGATCTATAACACTGTTCGAAAAACAGTAAACAAATCCATAGTTTTTATATGCAGTTCCAAGATTGGTAAACTTATCTGAGATCAGAGAGGACTCAAGAGCCACAAATGTCGTGGTAAATGTAAGTATCAAACATATAGAAAAGACAATAAGCCCCCGCGCATAATTAACTTTACCTTTAATCTTCGGTATCTTCAGAAATGCGATAACTATAATGATAATAAAAGCAATGACGCCGACTATAATCGCAACTCTCTGAGGAAAGTTAAAATAAATATTAAACATACTCAGAACATCCGAGAACATCAGGAAATCAATAGCCGAGAAAGGCGTAATCCTGTAACCCAGAAGCACAAAGTTAATAGTTCCAACTCCTAACCACAACAGGAGTATCAGTCCTATTACAAATCCTCTTCTCTTAAAAAGAAGAGCAAATGTAAGTGTCGTATATATAATAAGTATGTTGTACAAAAAAACAAATGGGTTGTGAAAAATAAAAACGAAGGGCGTGAACAATGATCTTCGTCCAAGCACCTCAAGAAGCACTACCTCAAGAACAGAAAGCACAAAACAAACTATTAACCATTTCCAAAGAGGTAATTCATAAGATTTTTTGATCAGTCTGTTAAATCTAGATTTTAAATTTTCTTTATTTTTATTATTTCCGTTATTCTCTTCCATATTCGAATACACAATATTTTATAAATAAAAACTGGGACATGAGGATAACCCCTTGTCCCACGTTAAAGTAGTTTACATACAAAGAGCGCGAGACGGGAATCGAACCCGCGACCCCCTCCTTGGCAAGGAGGTGCTCCACCGCTGAGCCACTCGCGCTTGTCACACAACAAAAGGTATATTAGCACAAGTTCTGTATTAAGTCAATGACTTTTTTTCAAAATATTGTATTTTTTTTAAAAAAGAATATTTTTCCTATTTCTGAGTAATAATGCACCGGAAACAATATTAATAACCCCCAGTGCGATTCCTACAACAATGATAAGAACACCGATTGCTATATTCCAACCACCAACATTTTTAAGTAACTTATAAACCTTCTCCATAGATGTAATCTCCCTTATTCTGATTCTAGTCTTTATATATGTCTTATGCTTAATTATTTCTTGTTATTTATATCTAGTTATTGTATAAAAAACAATTACTGCACACCATATTCTTCATAGTATGCATCAAGTCTCTGCTTGATATCGTCTGAAAGATAATTCTTCTCTGTAAGATATTCTATAACTTCTTTCATAGATACGATTGCATTTGTCTCGAACTCATATAGATCTTTAATCTCTTCAAGAGCTCCCTTAGTTCCCTTACCTCTCTCACATCTGTTAAGAGATACCATAAGACCTACGATAGTTATATCGCCCTGAGCCTTAACGATAGGGATAGTCTCTTCCATAGACTTACCAGATGTTGTAACATCCTCTATAACTACAACTCTATCACCATCTTTGATAGGACTTCCCAGAAGGATACCAGCATCACCGTGATCTTTTGCTTCTTTACGATTTGAACAATATCTTACTTCCTTACCATAAAGCTTCTGATAAGCAATAGTTGTAGCAACTGCAATAGGGATACCCTTATAAGCAGGTCCAAAAAGAACATCGAAATCATCTCCATAAGTATTATGAATAGCCTGAGCATAATACTCACCAAGCTTCATAAGCTGTGTTCCAGTAATATATAATCCTGCATTCATAAAGAATGGTGATTTACGTCCACTCTTCAGAGTAAAATCTCCGAATTTAAGTACATTGGAATCAAGCATAAAATCGATAAATTCCTTTTTATAGTCCTGCATAATTAGGCCTCCTAAATAACGATTCATTTTTTGTTTTTACGATAACTCAGTGTATCATAAAAATATTTTTAAGTCAAAGAAGATATAGAAAGTGCTCTGGTCAGAATAGCATCAGCAACATCATCTTTAGACATAAGAGGAAGCTCCTCTTCATCCGTCCTTGTAATAAGCGTGACAATATTCGTATCGACCTGATATCCTGCCCCTTCAATTGTAAGACTATTAGCACATATCATATCCGAATTCTTAGACTCAAGCTTCTTTCTGGAATTCGCAAGAAGATTCTCTGTTTCCATAGAAAATCCAACGATAACCTGTCCCTTTTTCTTCTGTTCTCCGAGAGTTTTAAGAATGTCTTCCGTTCTGTTTAGTGGAATATTAAGGTTACCATCCTTCTTCTTTATCTTATTCTCAGCAACAGTCTCCGGTGTATAATCTGCTACTGCTGCAGCCATAATGATTATGTCAGAATTATCTGCATTTTGAATCATTGCATCATACATATCTTTTGCGGAAATGACATCAATCTTATCCACACCAAGTGGAGTCTTAAGATTAGTCGGACCAGATACCAGTGTAACCTCAGCCCCCCTCATAGCCGCAACTCTTGCAAGCGAATAACCCATCTTTCCAGATGAACGATTCGTAATATACCTGATAGGATCAATAGACTCCTGCGTAGGTCCTGCATCCACAAGAACCTTCTTTCCGACCATATCCTTCTTCTTAGATATCGCGTAAACGATATGCTCTATCAGTTCATCAGGCTGAGGAAGCTTACCCTTACCATCATATCCACATGCCAGATGCCCAGAATCAGGTTCGATAATAGACATACCATAGGAACGAAGCTTCTCTATATTATCCTGAACGATCTTGTTCTCAAACATATGTACATTCATAGATGGCGATACAAGAATAGGACAAGTAGCCGGAAGAACAACCGTAGTAACCATATCGTCCGCTATTCCATTTGCCATCTTCCCGATAACATTTGCAGTAGCCGGCGCAATAAGAATAACATCAGCATTCGAACCAAGTGAAATATGAGGAACCTTCGTGTAATCATCAGTGTCCTCGTCAAATACGTCGACATAAACCTTATTCTTCGAAAGAACCTTGAAAGTCTCAGGAGTTATGAAATTCGTCGCATTCTTAGTCATAACCACATGCACATCCGCATGCATCTTAACAAGACCCGAAACAACGTCAGCCATCTTATAAGCTGCTATGCCGCCGCATACGCCAATTACAATATTCTTTCCTTCAAGCATATTCCTTCCTCCTATTATTCACCTTTCCAAGACTCATTTGACCGAAACTCCCACACAGCTCTACACACTCTCTTAACACGCGAGCAAGTTGATTAAGGCTAACGTCGCGAAATATGCATGCGAGACCGTTTTGGGTCTCGGCGCTTAGCGATTCACGAGCACAATGTGCGACGTGAGAGCTTAGCGAGCGAAGCGTCCGCTAGGGGTATCCCAAACCGTACGCAAGTAGAGTTGAGCATGCATATTTAGATAAGTGCCGTTCAACTTGCCACGGAACTCCTAAAGATCAAAGAGCTCTCCGTGTTTCTCATAACGAGTCTTACGCACAATCTTATTCTCTTTATTAACAAACACAACCTTCGGCGGATTATCCTTAAACTCCTCCGGTGTCATCTGAGCATAACTCATGATGATAACTCTATCACCTTCTGATACGAATCTTGCCGCAGCTCCATTAAGGCAGATAACTCCCGAGCCACGCTCGCCTGCGATAACATATGTCTCAAGTCTGTTTCCATTATTAACATCAGCAACCTGAACTTTCTCATATTCAACAAGATCGCATGCATCCATAAGATCTTCATCTATCGTTATACTTCCAACATAGTTAAGTTCTGACTGTGTCACAACTGCTCTATGTATCTTTGATTTAAGGTATGTACAAACCATTTTATTACTCCCTATCAGTTTTATATCTCTATTCAACTTACTATATTTTATCTGGCAAAACCATCCAAATATCACCGAACTATACAGTCATCATGAAGTTATCGATAAGTCTTACTTTGTTATTAATCTTAACTGCGATAGCTACTAGAATATCTCCTTCTACTTTATCAATATCTTCCATAGTAAGGTTATTTACTACATTTACGTACTCAACATCAGCCATAGGTTCAGACTCAAGAAGTTCTGTCATCTTATTTCTTACAACTTCAGCACTTCTCTCGCCATCTTCTATAAGCTTCTGACCAAGCTTGATTGATTTGCTAAGGATAAGCGCAGCTTTTCTTTCGTCTGCATTCATATATGTATTACGTGAACTCATTGCAAGTCCATCCTCTTCTCTGACGATAGGACAACCCACAATCTCAAGAGGCATATTCAGATCTTTTACCATTCTCTTGATAACTGCAAGCTGCTGAGCATCTTTCTGTCCGAAGTAAGCTCTTTCAGGACATACTATATTGAAAAGCTTTGTACAAACTGTGCAGACACCTCTGAAATGTACCGGTCTAGATAAACCACAAAGGTGATTTGTAAGACCATTCATATCTACGAATGAAACAAATCCGTCTTTATACATTTCTTCCGGTTCCGGATTAAAGATCATATCTGCTCCAGTTGTCTCGCAGAGTTCAGCATCTCTTGCAAGATCTCTTGGATATGCCTCAAGATCTTCATTTGGACCGAACTGGATTGGATTTACAAATACACTTACAACAGTATGATCATTCTGTTCAACAGATTTCTTTATAAGTGACTGGTGACCAGCATGAAGATAACCCATTGTAGGTACGAGGCCAACTGTCTCACCCTTACTTCTCCACTCAGCAACAGTCTTTCTAACTTCATCAACAGTTTTTACGATAGCAATAGACATCTCAGGATTCTCCTTTATAATCAGTGTTTTATCAATATTTTTATAAAAATGATATATTAACCTTCGATTGCTGCTTTAAGTACTTCAGCATCGATTGCATAATTATGTTCCTCTGCAGGATATGTTCCGGCTTTAACTTCAGCATCATAATCCTTAAATCCCTGCATCATTACTTCTCCCACATTTGCAAAATGCTTTACAAACTTAGGCTTATAATCACTGAACATTGCAAGCATGTCAGCATATACAAGAATCTGTCCATCTGTTCCGGCACCTCCACCGATTCCGATAGTTGGAATAGATATATGTTCCGTAACATAAGTAGCAAGCTCAGCAGGTACGCATTCAAGTACGATTGCAAATGCCCCAGCCTCCTCAAGAAGCTTAGCATCCTTTATTAGTTTCTTAGCAGAAGCTATATCTCTTCCCTGAGCCTTATAACCGCCAAATGCATTTATAGACTGAGGTGTAAGACCAATATGTCCCATAACAGGAATACTAGCTTTAACAATAGCTTCAACCTGAGGAATGATCTCTTCACCACCTTCAAGCTTAACAGCTCCGGCTCTGCCTTCCTTCATAAGTCTTCCGGCATTTATAACTGCATCATATACAGACGCCTGGTAAGACATAAATGGCATATCTATAACAACAAGACTATCCTTAGCACCTCTTGCAACTGCAGCACCATGATGGATCATATCCTCCATGGTCACAGATACGGTATCAGGATATCCCAGCATAACATTTCCAAGTGAATCTCCAACAAGAATTCCATTGATTCCTGCCTGGTCTACGAGTTTTGCGGTAGAATAATCATATGCTGTGAGCATTGATATCTTCTCACCCTTTTTCTTCATTTCCTTAAATGTAACACTAGTGTTTTTCATACGCAGTCTCCTTTCAGTAGACTCTCCATATCAGAGTAGTCTCTATCGTTGTTTTTTACCTTCGCCAGCTTCAGCACTTCTGCTGCAGCCGTTCTATATAACATAGCATCTTCACTGCTTAAGGCATCAAGATGTCCCCGTACAGTTGCTATATCATTTCTTTCAAGCGGACCGGTAAGTTGAAGAACTGGTCCTTTCTCGGATGCTCCGATGGCATTATCCCTGAAGAGCCCGCTTAAAGCAGCTCCTGCATCTTCTTCAGAAAATCCGCACTCTGTCATAAGTCTAATGGCAGCCCCGTAAAGACCGCATACCATGTTGCTGGCCATAACAGACGCAGCATGATACTTAGACTTACAGTCACTATCTATAACAGCATATCTAAGACCTGCTTTACTGATCATGTCAGTTACAGCACCAAGTCTTTCTTTTTTACCGTCTATTGTAATAAATGCATTGGAAAAATGTTCATATGACTCATATCTGTCTGATATGGCATATATAGGATGGATTGAATATCCATAGATCTGATACGAGGTATTATCAAATACTTTAGAAGATGTTGCGCCGCTGGTGTGGCACAAGATTTTACCAGACAGCTCCGGACCACATATGTCGGAAAACACCGTAGATATTGCAGAATCAGAAACTGTTAGGATAACAGCATCACATAAGCTTATCAATTCTCGTGCATCAGTAAAGTAACAGGTATCGGTAAATTCAGCCGCTTCCTTTGCATGTTCGGAAGTTCTGCTGTAATAGCCTACCACATCTAAGTCATGAATCCTGAAGTATTTACCCATGGTAAATCCAACACGACCGGCTCCAATAAATCCAATCCTCATACATATCACCCCTTTCCAAAGTAGTTTTCTTAAGAAAAGGTGATGCTGCACTTCTAAATCACCGTATATGGTGTAAACTTATATAATACTTTTGTATCAGGTATGGTTTCAGATGAATACCATCCTAGGCAGGTACTGCGACCCAAGTCGCAGTATATAGCAATTTAAAATATTTGTAAATACAATATTTGTTAAAATTCTATGTCCTGCCTTTAAATATATATCATTCAAATAATCTTATACTTATAAAGAACTCTTCAGACTTATATAAGTTCCAAGAAGATCATTGATCTCGACAAGATCCTTCTTTTCGATACTTTCACCAAGTACTTTCAGGAACTCTATATCTTCTGAACCGTAAAGACCGTCACTTATCTCCTGATACATACTCTTGATAAGATTTAGGTCTTCAACATAAGTAGCTTCACGCATAACTCTGAGCTTATTGATATTGATGATTTGTGACTGATCATCGAATTCTTCTTCAGGCTCCTCTTCAAGGATAGGTTCCTCAGATACATCTTCGTCACCAAGTTCAGGTGAATCATCAAGATTTCCAATAT
>JAFYHN010000063.1 GCA_017539165.1 Eubacterium sp. | reverse complement strand
GTTGTTCCTTTTGATATAGAGATACGTAATAAGATAGGTATATCGATCGATCCCAAAGACTGTGACAAGGCAGCTGAGACTGCTCACAGGTTGTTGACTGAGAGCGGATTCAGCAAAGATTCCATGAGGAACATAAGAGAACAGTATCTGTATAATGTTGGAAACAGTGCAGAAGTTGGCGGAAGATACATAATAAAGAAACTGATTGAATACTCTAAAAAGTAGATTGGAGGGTTATATGCAAGCGGTAATTCTGGCAGCAGGAATGGGTAAGAGATTAAAAGAGCTTACCAGGAATAATACAAAGTGTATGGTTGAGGTAAACGGTATCACTTTGGCAGAGCGTGCACTTCGTATCTTGGACAAAAAATCTTTGTCTAAGATTGTTATAGTTGATGGATATCAAAGAGAGAATTTGGAAAAGTACATTGATTCGCTTGGTATCAGTACGCCAATCGTTTATGTCAGGAATGACATATATGATACTACAAATAACATTTACTCACTTCTTCTTGCCAAGGATTATCTTATTGCTGAAGATACTCTTTTGTTGGAGTCAGATCTTATCTTTGAGGAAGCGCTAATAGACGCCTTGCTGGATGATGAAAGAAAGACTCTTGCTTTAGTGGATCATTATGAGAGTTGGATGGATGGAACTTGTACAGTTATCGACGATGAGGACAGGATCGTAGATTTTGTTCCGGGCAAATATCTGAGATTCGAAGAAAAGGAAAAGTATTTTAAGACTGTAAATATTTATAAATTTGATAAGGATTTTTCTTCTAACGTATATATTCCATTCTTGGAAGCATATCTTAAGGCTATGGGTGTTAATGAGTATTATGAATCTGTAATAAAGCTCATAGCAATGTTAGAGGGAACAGGAATACGTGTCAAGAGACTTAATGGAGAGGTTTGGTATGAGATCGATGATGAACAGGACCTTGATATAGCATGCACGTTATTCCCTGATGATAATAAGAAGGCATATGAAGCTATCGCAAGCAGGTATGGCGGATATTGGAGATATCCCAAACTTATGGATTACTGTTATCTTGTTAATCCGTACTTCCCGCCTGAAAAGATGGTCAACGAGATAAAATCGAATTTTAGAGAGCTTCTTGTTCAGTATCCTTCCGGAATGAGAGTCAACTCTCTTTTAGCCGCCAAAAACTTTGGTGTTCATAAGGAACATATAGTGATAGGAAACGGTGCTGCTGAGTTGATTAAGTCCATGATGGAAAACGTGGTTCGGGGACGTATAGGTGTAGTAAGACCTACATTTGAAGAATATCCAAACAGATATCAGGGAGAGATGGTTGTATTCAAGAGTTCCAATGAGGATTTCTCATATACAGCGAATGATATCATGGGATACTTTGGAGAGAATAAGATTGACTGGCTCATAATCATCAATCCAGATAATCCTAGTGGAAACTATATCCCGTATTCTGATCTGAGAGTGCTTATTGACTGGTGTAAAGAAAGAAACATCGGATTTATATTGGATGAATCGTTTGTTGACTTTGCCAATGAGAACGGCCAGAGGGATGTTACACTTATTAATGAGACTGACCTTGGTTCATATAACAGGCTGTATGTGGTGAAGAGCATATCAAAGTCGTACGGAGTTCCAGGTTTGAGACTGGGGGTTATGGCAAGCAGTGATTGTGAAGTTATAGGCAATATCAAGAAGGATGTAGCCATCTGGAACATAAATTCATTTGGCGAATTCTATATGCAGATCTACGAAAAATATAAAAAAGATTATGCTAAGGCTTTGGCAGGTTTCAGGGAGAGCAGAACTGAGATGATCGAAGGCCTTAAAAAGATCAATTGGATCACTGTATATCCTTCTGAAGCCAACTTTATCATGTGTAAGGTAGCAAACAGCATTGATGTTAAAGAATTGTGTGCTCAATTATACAGTAAGAATATTCTTATAAAAGATCTTACCAGCAAGGTTAAGAATGGAGAACAGTATATCAGGCTGGCAATCAAGAGAAAAGAAGAGAATACAATTCTTATTGAAAACATCAAGGAGATAATGGGACAGTAATTGTCTGTAATACGAAGAATAAAGTTTGACAAAATGCCATCGAACGACAAGTTGTCAGAAAATTAATAGTGCAATTTACAGGTAAATGTGATATTATTAATTTAGGTTAGTTTCTTCAAGGAGAGGAGGATGCCCATGTCACCATTCGGAATAGGTTCATACGGATATGGAATGAATAACGGATACGGCGGCGCATACAGTGCGGCTGTTGGAGCAGGTGCGGGCATAACCGGAACTCCTGAAACAGGAAAACCGGTGCTTAATCCGGGTGAAGATACCAAAGTACATCCCG
>JAFYHN010000062.1 GCA_017539165.1 Eubacterium sp. | reverse complement strand
TGTCGAACATATATACTTCTACACGAACGAATCATAAAACTCTAAAATTTATATTTATTTTCTATATCCCGAATATAATCAAATCTACTTTCAATATCACTCTCAAGCCTATCATAATTCTTCTTGAACTCTCTCTGTGTGATTATGTCATTATAATCCCGGAGCGCAAGTTCTTTTTCTATGGCAATATAAGATTCATCTTTTTCAAAGAGTGTCTTGATATATCTTTTTCCGTCTCTGATTCCAAGTTCTTTCTTAATAGCTTTATCTTCAGAGTCGAAGTTCATTGTTCCAGAGATGAGTTTTCCAAGTTCATGACTTGGTAGAATGTCGATTATTTCAGCATCGCTGTATTGTGCAGGATACTTAATACCACTTACTGTATCCAATTCAATTACTATAAATCGTCGGATCCCCATATCATATAATGGTTTTATAGGAACGTTATCTTTTACGCCACCATCCACATATAGTTTTCCATCTACTGTAACAGGGCTGTATATAACTGGAAGTGCTGTTGTAGCAAGAATAGCTTTCTTGATATATTCGTTTGATTTATTGTTTAACTGCATATATTCAACAATATAGTTTCGATAGGTTTCATCGACAGAACCAGATGTCAGTAGACGATACTCTTCTGCTGATATATGCTCATATGTTATTACATTAGGAGGACACTGCGCACTTGTAACATAAGTTGGAAGAGCACTTTCATTCTCAAATAATTCGTAGCTGAGATATTTATCAATCAGTTTCTCAGTTTCATATCTTGAGAAATGACTATCACCTACCTGTACATTGGCAGTTTCAAAATCAAAGAATACGTGGAAGTCAATGTCATCCCAAGTACTTTCCATCTGCTGAACAGCATGTTTGATAGCTGCTGCTCTTTTTAGGTCTTCATTATTTTCTGCTTGCTGACCGGCAAGACTTTTTTCGTATTCCAGTCTTCCTTCGACTAATCCTTCAGCAAAAAGGACAGCATTAACACTACCTATTGATGTACCTGAAACCGCAACAATATCATCAAGAAGACCTGCAGCTGCAAGCGACTTGATCATACCGACTTGATAGATTCCTTTCCCGCCTCCCCCGGCGAGAACAAGACCTGCACCTTCCATAATAACCCCTCGTTAATTGAAAATAGAAACAGATTTAAATGTCATCGGTTTAAGATTTTAGTAAAATACTCTGGGAGTGGACTTGTAAATTCAATATACTCGCCTGTGCGTGGATGAACAAAGCCCAGAGTCCCTGCGTGAAGTGCCTGACCATCCAAGTTATATGGACACTTCTTAGGTCCGTATACAGGATCCCCTAATAAAGGATGATTTATGCTTGTAAGATGTACTCTTATCTGATGAGTACGTCCTGTTTCGAGTTTACAATTTATATATGCCATGTTGTCCTTAAGATTCTCCATAAGGAAGACATGTGTTACTGCTCTCCTGCCCGATGGATCGATAGCCATCTTTTTACGGTCATTTTTTGCTCTGGCAATAGCTTTATTGACTGTAAGGGTATATTTCTTTCTCTCTTCATCAAAAAGCATTTTATCCTCATCAAAATGGTTATAGACGATGGCACTGTATATACGATTGATAGAATGTTCAGCAAACTGGATAGCCAGGTTCTGATGTGCCAGATTAGTTTTACATACAACAAGAAGTCCGCTTGTATCCTTGTCTATACGATGAACTATTCCAGGTCTCTCTACGCCATTGATGGATGAAAGACTATCACCACAGTGATACATAAGTGCATTAACAAGTGTACCGGTATAGTTACCAGCTGCAGGATGAACGACCATACCCTGAGGTTTATTAACCACTATAAGATCATCGTCTTCATAAACGATATCAAGAGGTATGTTCTCAGCCTCAATACTTAATTTTTCAGGCTTTGGAATGACTATCCTTATTATATCATTTTCACGGATCTTATATGAAGACTTTACACTCTTCGATTCTTCGTTACTATCAATAACAGATATATTCCCTTTTTGAGAAAGCTTCTGAATATAGGAACGGGATATATCTTCGAGTTTATCGGCCAGAAATGCATCTATTCTGGTTCCGATATCATCATATTCAGGAAAGAAATCGAGAGTTTGTTCATCCATTAAAATAATTCCTCAAGCTCTTCTGTTTTGTACTTGAATACAAAAAGAATAATAAGTGTAAACATACTGACAGTCACACAGATGTCAGCAAAGTTAAAAAGCGGAAAGTTTATAATCTTGAAATAGATAAAATCTGTTACATATCCAAGTCTCACTCGATCTATCAAGTTACCGATAGCACCTCCAAGAACAAATATGAAACAGTATCTAACTATTTTGAATTTATCATTATTTATTATCTTGAGATATAAACGACAAAGTAAGATTGCAACAACTACTGTTATTATCAGTAACAAAACAGTCTTTCCTGCGAGACTCCCCCAGGCTGCACCCTTATTTTGAATATGACCGAGAACAAGAACATCTCCGAGAAGTGGAATCTCAGAATTCAATTCTATGTTCTGAATAACAAGATATTTAGTATATTGATCGACTGCCGCAAGTATTAAGATAAGAATGATTGGCAGTATATATTTTCTAAACATAGATGTAATTATTCCTTTTACCTAAAAATACCGGAACAGCAGGTTGGCCCGTGTTCCGGTTTAAGATTAAAAATCTCCAAATTCACCGAATTCCTCAAAAGGATTGCCAAGTGATGAACCATATACATTGGATGAATTGCTACGCTTATCATCTCTTGCCATACTAAGTCCGGTTTTCTTCTCGCTAGTCTGAGAACTATTTCCGGAATTACCTCCACTTTGAGACTCGTTAACAAATCCGAATGTGGATGATGATTTTTTATTTTCGTCATCCATCTTCTTTCTTCTGTATTCTCTGGATCGTTCTTCTGATTCAGGATCGAAATCATTATCTAGAAGAAATTTCTGAGCTTGACGTATCAAACGATTAAAATCAGTTTTATACTGATTATATTCAGACTGTAACTTACTAATCTCTTCTTCAAGAATATCCTTTTCCTGAATAGCTTCTTTTACTATCTCATTTCCACGAACCTTCGCTTCCATCTCGATAGCATTTGCTTTTTTCTCAGCATTAGTAACTGATTCCTGAGAATTCTTTTCCGCACGAAGAAGAGTTTTATTAAGGTCATCTTCTTTAATCTTATAATGCTGAACCTGATCTGTTAACGTTATAACTCTTTCCTTCAGTTCTGCATTCGATTTATAAAGCTCTCCGTAACTTCGTGCGACCTCTTCAAAAAATGCAGTTACATCTTTTTTATCAAAACCCAATCCAGGTTTAAATCTCTTTTGTTGAATATCAACAGGTGTTAACATCCCTACCCCCTACGACGACACATGAGCCGTCTGACAATTATTGATATACAAAACTAATATAATAAATTCTTTTTTATAACCTTAATACTGAATTCCACCGGCTGAACTCAAAATCTCTTCTCTGAGATCACCGGATACTTCTATATTACTCGGAACAGCTATAAAAATATTAGCTGATATCGCTCTAAGTTCACCGGTTATACCATAGCAGGCACCACCGATAAAATCTATAATTCGTTGAGCAGGTTCGAGCTGAAGTCCTTCCATGTTGATTACAATAACCTTGCCCTTCTTCATAAAATCAACAACAGTCTGAGCATCATCAAAAGCCTGAGGCTTTATAACAAAAACTTCGCCAGTTGCTTTTGCGCCAGCTCTTCTTCTAGCTCCATCATCAAATGAAACGAGCTTATCAGTTGCTGTCTGTGTCTGAGTAAACATCTTTCTTGTTTCACGCTGTGGTGTAAAAGATGGTTTGGATTCGCGAGCCGGTGTAAATGCTGCCTTAGATGGTGAACTCTTCACCGGTTGTGTTGAAGGACGTTTCTTTCTGTAAGTTTCTTCGTATTCTTCGTCTTCATCATCGAAGATGTAATCATCATCCTCGTAATCATCGTCATCGTCGTCGCTTATTCTGAAATGATCCAGAAAGCTTTTCTTGCCATTTGCCATCTTGTATCTCTCCAATCATTTAATAATAATCACAGCAGAAAGCCATATATAACGTATTATATACTATAATCTCTTTCTCCAAATATAGCTGTTCCCACTCTGACCAAAGTCGCCCCTTCTTCTACGGCTACCTTGTAGTCGTTTGTCATACCCATTGACAATACGCTCATGTCAATATTATCTATGTTTTGGGATTTTATGTCAAGTAGTAATTCATGCATACCCTTAAATATTCCGCGGTTTTCCTCGGGATTTGCAACGAAAGGAGCTATAGTCATGAGACCAGTTATGTGAACATGTTCGAATGAAGAACTGATTTCTTTTATAAGCGGTATAACCTCCTCTTTTTTAACCCCGAACTTGGATTCTTCTTCAGCATAATTAACTTCAATAAGAATCTCAGCTGTTATACCGTGTTTTGCAGCTTCTTTCTCAATCGTCTCTGCCAGATGAACACTGTCAACGGAATGAATAAGAACAGCCTTATCAATGATGTATTTAACTTTATTCGTCTGAAGATGCCCAATCTGATGGAAATGTACCGGTCTGGATACATTTTCATATTTACTCTTTAGTTCTTGAGGTTTATTCTCACCGAACTCCATAACACCTTCGGCGGCAAGTTCTTCAATACATTCAAGAGGTTTTGTTTTACTTACTGCAATAAGTGTTACTTCAGAAGGATCACGTCCTACTCTTTTACATGCCTCATCGATTTCATGTCTAACTTTGTTGTAATTTTCAATTAACATTTTAAGTGCCTCATCTACTTAATAAAGTGTCTGATTCTCCTCAACCTGAGAAGAATCAAGAACAATATTATCAAATTCTTTTAAATATCCATCATCATTAAGTATCGTAAATTCATCCTGAGATATGATTATCTCTCCCTCAACAAATTCAGCGATACCTTCATTTGCAAGATATACACCTTGCATCTTAAATCTCTCAAGCGCCATTATTGGAGTATTTCTTGTATTTCCCGGATCAAATAAGATATCTGAATCCTGGAATGCATCTTTATCTACATAGTAATAGTCGTCATCCGACTTATATACTATAAGCTTTACTGCTGTCATCTGAGATGATGAAAGTTCAGCGTCACTTCCGCTTGCCTTTGCAAAACGTTGTACGTTAACAGTTTTTGCAGAAGAATCTTTATCCTGAATGATAAAGTCTTTAGGAATCTTATATGTTTCCTTCTCAACAATAGCTGTATTTGGAACCTTAAGACCTTTATGTTCATCTATAATTATCTCTATACTGAGATATCGTTCATCAATGTAATCAACCATATACTTTTTCAGAGGTATTATCAGAAAACTTGTATTTTCTCTCTGTGCTATGGTATATGAAGCAGATATATCATTAGGTGAATTGTTAATCGTAAATCTAATAGAATCTTTTTCTTTAAGCTTTTCAGCCTGATCATTAGTAATCTGACAAACTATATGCCAGTTCTCATCAGATACGATCTTGAATGCAGTTGAACCTGCATCAAGAATATCACCGGACTTAAGAGAGCTTTTCTTATAATTATTCTGATTAAAATCATCTTCTGAAAGTGTTTCAGGGGTCTTCTTTTCAAATCCATCCAGATAGTATGTGATGACACCACTTTCATTTGCACAAATATTTTCAAGTGTAGAGCTTACTTTAGCTCCACCACTGTTAATCTTCTGCATCATAACCTGAGAAGAAAGCTCCATAACTTTGCTATCTATCGCAGATTTGAAATTGTATAGATTAGAAAATGTCTCGTCTGTGTATGAAGACTTGTATGTATCAATAGTACTTCTGATACTGGCATAGTCAGCATTTGTAAAGAGAGCATTTCCTTCTTCACTTTCACCAGCCTCTTTGATAGTAGTTATAACATTTCCTGTTTCATCTACAGTACAGACTGAAGCACCTTTCTTTATCTTGTCTCCATCACGAACAAAATAAATGAGATAACCAGATTTGGAAGTATTGATCATGTTCTCATTTCTGAGAGCAATACCTGTACACTTTATATTGTTATTAATATTACTTGAACTAACCTTATATGTTGTAATAGGTTCTTTGGATATAGACTTTATAACACTGGCTACAACATAAATAAGAATTATAAAAAATATAACAAGAGTAGAGTTAAATCTCGCTGCTCTGCTGATTCTTATAATATTGCTGTTTCTACGCGTTTTCCTCTTACTGGAACTCATAACGTCTCCTCAATCAATTATACGGCTGGTAATAACTTATTTAGTATAGTTGAATAACATACCTATCTTGTTATACAGATCATCAGGTGACACTGCATCGGCAACATATATAAAATAATTGCCCTTATCAATCTCGACATTCATTGCAAGAATGTAACCGCCGGCTTCAGTCGTACCAGTCTTCCATTCCTTAATGGTAATGTTAGATGGAACTTTATAGTCTCCGGCAAGGAACATATTTGTTGGTGATATATCATCATCAAGTATGTATCCTTCATCATCAATATACGAATAAGTAAAAGATGTATAAGAATCTATCTCGTTAATAATATCATATTTTCTAGATTCGTTCATGATCAGATACATATCATATGCTGTGACATAATGATCATCATCATGAAGTCCGTGAGGATTTACAAAATGACATCCTGTAGCACCAATCTGATAAGCCTTCTGATTCATCATCTCAACAAATTTAGCTTCACTACCTGCAACGTATTCAGCAAGAATAATAGCAAAATCGTTATATGATCTCATGAGAAGTCCGTATAAAAGATTTCTGACAGTGATCTTATATCCTTCTTTAAGCTCACTGGCTAATGCATCTTCCTCTTCAAATTCTATATCATGCTTAAGTGTCACAGTGTCATCAAGACCTATCTCTCCTCTACTTATCGCATCACATACAACAACTCCGGTCATAACTTTAGTAGTACTGGCCGGATATATTCTTCTTAAGGCATTATGAGCAACAATAGGGATTCTTTTATCAGTATCGATAAGAACAGCTGCGTATGTATCATTCTTAAACTGATCTTCTTTAATCTCTGTTTCATACGGGATAACTGCATACTTGCTCTGGTATCCTTCAAGTCCTGGACAAGGCATCGAAGAATCAACCGTTATCTCGTTAATAATACTTTGATTATATTTATCACTAAAATGTACACCATTAAAGATAAAAAGAGCTATCACACCCAATGCGGCAAGTATTAGAACTATGTAATATATTACAAATTTACCCATGGTATAAAGCTCTCCAGTCAAGGTCACCTCTTTCAAGAGCCTTTATAAGAAGCTCAGCTGTAGCAACATTCGTAGCAAGAGGGATATTATATGTATCACAAAGAATGGAAATGTTGTGATAGTCGTTATTATGTGGCTGACCTGCAAGATTGTCACGAAGGAATATAACCATATCCATCTGGTTACTTTCAATCTGTGTAGCAATCTGCTCAACCCCGCCTAAATGACCTGCCAAAAACTTATGAACATTTAATCCAGCAGCTGTTTCGACGAGTCTTCCGGTTGTATCTGTAGCATACAGATCATGTCTGCTGAGAATACCTCTGTATGCAATACAGAAGTTCTGCATAAGTTTTTTCTTTGGATCATGTGCAATAAGTACTATGTTCATTACGTCCTCCTACTAATACCTTCTCTTTTGTAAACTTATATTAAGTACAAGACCTATTCCAACAGCCAGACTGACAAGTGAAGTAAGACCATAACTGATGAAAGGAAGCGGTATACCTGTGTTGGGCAAGATCTTTGTAGCAACTCCAATATTTATAAACGACTGATATCCTAATAGACATCCGACACCCCATGCCATAAAACTTCCAACGTCGTCTCTGGCATGCCTTCCGGCACGAATACATTGTAACACTATCAGTAGAATTATTCCAATTATAATTACACTTCCAAAAAATCCGAAAGATTCACCTACAGCTGAAAAAATAAAGTCAGTCTGCTGTTCAGATATAATATTGGTTGAACTGGTTGTCGCACCGGATTCGTTATTGAGTCCTTTACCCATCAACTGACCTGAACCGATGGCCATAACAGAGTTTTCCTGCTGTCTTGTTTCATCTTCATATTCAGAAGGATTGATAAATGACATTATACGAGTTACCTGATGCTCATACAGAAGTTTCTGATCCGGTTTCTGTACATACCAGATAAACAAACTGAATGTTGGGATAAGGATTAGAAGTGCAATTCCTATCAGTTTATAACTAAGTCCGGCAAGGAATAACATGGTAAAAAGAACCATAGTAAGACATAGCAATGTCGAAAGGTCAGGTTCCAAATATATGAGTCCTATAGGAATCGCCCAGAATAAAACAAACCCAACTATTCCTCTTATAGTGTTTACTTTCTCATCTTCTTTCAATTTGCTAAGTAAAACTGCCATAAAGATTATCATTATAATCTTAGCAAGCTCAGACGGCTGGAATGTAAGACCTGCTATGGTAAACCATCTTCTGGAACCATTAACCCTTGTACCTCCAACAAGAACCAGCATCAGAAGAACAATACCTGCCATATAGATAGGCACAGCAAACTTGGCTACAAAATGATAATCTATAAATGATACGATAATCATTATAACAAAAGCCAACGCCACTCCGATACCCTGTTTAAACGTATATGTTTTGTCAACACTGTTAATGACAAATATTCCGAGTATCATCAAAGCCAAAACAAGGAAAAATAATATAAAGTTGTATAATTTCAGATTGTATCTCTTTAACATTTTTATTCTTGAACATCTCCGTCAGAAGTATTAAATGTAGCATCATTAAGAGCCTCTTTATCATATAGATAAGCATATACGAAACTCGATAGATCGACCGCACTACCAGCTTTATATCCATTAGGTATTACAGTTGTCACAGATACTTCAGGTGCTTCATATGGTGCATATGAGATAAACAGACCATGATCAGGTTTATCTTCGGTCTCCTGAGCAGTACCAGTTTTACCGGCCACATTAACATTAAGTGAATTAAGAAACTTTTTATTTCTTTCATCATTTGATACAACAAGACGCATACCATAATGTACAGAATCCCATAGCGCACTATCTATATTAACCTGCGACGCTATCGTATGAGGTGATGATTTGACTACATTTCCCTCATAATCGGTTATCTTGTTCATTAGAGTAAGATTATAACAAGTTCCTCCGTTTGCGATGGTAGAAACATATCTTGAAAGCTGAACAGGCGTAAAGTTATGTTCTCCCTGTCCTATCGCACTTGTAACAGCATCTCGAGTTGAAAAATGTGGTGTTGCTTCATATATTTCAACTCCTGATTTAGAAGTCAAACCGAACATAGCTCCGTATTTTTTGAGTCCGGCAAGACCCGCGTTATCATTGTATTCTTTATCTTTATTTCTGGTAGCCAGACGATAGCCGACAGTAAAGAAAAAGTAGTTACAAGATACATCGAGAGCATTTGGTATATCAAGCAAGCCATGCGTGAATGAAGGTTTAGAACGATAAGCCCAGCACTTAGGCTGTGTAGGTACTTGTTTGAATACACCTAGATCTTCGATCATTTCATTCAGTCCAAGGACACCTTCAGAAACACCTGCTATCGCTGATATAGGTTTAAAGGTTGAACCTGGAGCAATCTTCATATTTGTTGCTCTATTAAGCAAAGGACTTGTAGGATCTTCATTGATTTTCTCGAAATATTCTGGATCAACGCTGTTGGTCAGCATATTGTTATCATAACTTGGATAACTTACCATGGCTCTCACTTCGCCAGTGTTTACATCAGTTACAACAACTGCACCGGAACAAGGAGAAAGATTGAGCATGCCAGGAGTTATTTCAAGTGACTTTATCTTTGTGATCATAAAATCGAACGGAGAAAGAACACCTGCCCTAAAGCGTTCATATTCGGCGTCTCCTTCGCTTTTAAGAATGCCCTGATCATACAGGAGATTAACAACATCGTAACCAGATATACTTCCTTCATGAACCATATTCTTGATTACTCTTTTATCAAAGTTTTTATCTTTGTGTAGATATTCGATAATAAACTTGATAAGAATATCGTACATTTCATCAGAATCATAGTACTGATTCTCTTTTTCAATCGGAGTAACATCAATAGCCTGTACACTTATAAGATAGTGAAGGAAATCCTGAAGAGACGTCTGATCTGATGTATAAGCTGTGAATTCATCTGATGTCTGATCGACATTTTCTACATTATAGATATCTTCAGAACTAAGCATCTCACAGATATATTCACAATAATCACTATATTCAGAATCAAGATCTTTTAGTGCAACAGGATTATTCGTTAAAAGTCCTTCAATAGAGGCAAGCGCACTGCTCTGTCTATCTTTGTATAACTTATAAACGTTCTTTTCTAGAGCTGATGCATTATCTTCTTTCATACGATCAAGTTTGATCAGATTGTTAAAGAAGAAAGATGAATATACATCATTTATACTTATTATTTCTTTTGAACTTTCAGGAGACTGGCTAATATGAGCGATCAAAAGTGTTGCAAGTTTTTTCTCAAGCATATCATAGCAGAATTTCTGAAGATCAGTATCAATCGTCAGATATATGTCATTTCCGGCTGTAGAAGCTGTATCCTTATGAACTTCCAATACTTTACCAAGATTATCTACGATCAGTGTTCTCTCACCATCAACACCATGAAGTTCCTGTTCGAATACTCTCTCAATACCTTCCTTACCTACAACATCATTACTGTCGTATATATCTTCACCAGCTTTCTCATTCAGATTATCTATATCTTCCTGAGATGCCTTTCCTACATATCCGATTATCTGTGAAAAATACTTAGCCTCATTATAATGGCGACTAGAGGTAACTTTAATCTCCATACCAAGAAGATTGTCTCTATTCTCGGAAATGGCTGCTCTACTCTTTTCAGATATATTGTGAGCAATTTCAACAGGAACATACTGCTGATATCTGTTGAGCCAAAGATTATAACGACAACAAAGAATCTTATAAGCAGTTATATCGTCATATTCATTTCCTATATCAAAAAGCTTCATAAGACGCTTCGCAGACTCTTCTGCTGTAGCGCTTGCCTCTTCTGGTTTTAGATCATTTATTGTGTTTCTTTCATAAACATCCTTGAGAAAGTACTTTAACTGAACACCTTCAATGTTATAGTAGAACTTTCCATCTTTGTAACGGATATTAAAAGAAGAATCGATATCATCACCATTTTGTTTTAGTAGACTATAAGTATTGGCAATGATACGGTTTTTAAGCTGGTTTTCAGACATGTTAAGACTCTTTGCGGTTTCAGGAAGAGCTGTACTATTACCAAATGTAAGAGTATAGGCAATCTCATTATAAGCAAGCAGGTTGCCATTTACATCGTAGATATTTCCTCGGATTGAATCAACTGTAAGAGTTTTTTCAGATCTAACTTCAAAACTTTTCAGATAATCCTCTCCCTGTTCAATCTGTAATGTAAAAAGTCTGTTAATTATAGTAATAAAGAGCACAATAATAAGGAGTGTTACAGGGAACACTCGGCTCTTAATATATTCAAGAGTTATTTCTTTAAAGGATATATACAGGTCCTTAAATAGTTGTCGCATTTTCCTTTACCTTCTTTTTGAGGAATTTGTTCAGCCACACATTAAATCTATAAACGACAACAGTGGCAACTATCGTATAAAAAACTTGTGGTAAGAATACATGAATAAAATAGAATCCCAGATCAGTTCTGTTACGCAACAAAAATGAAGCGATGTATACCACTAAGTTAAACACCAATTCATCAAATGCTATGATAAAAACAGGAAGCATGATATCTTCCATAAGAAAGTCCTTATGAAAAGCACCATTCAGATATCCAATGATCATGAAAAGTAACATGTATGGGCCTATAAAAGAACCAAAGAATATATCATACAAGAAACCTGAAAGTACACCAACAAGAAGTCCTTCTCTTCTGCCTCGCATTATACCGAAGGACATCGTCAGAATCAGTAAAAGATTCGGAGCGCTACCCATCACATTATGATAGCTGAAGATCGCACTCTGAATAAGAAATGACAATATAGCAAGTATAAATATAGTAATTATTCGACGCATTAATAGTTCACTTCCTGTTTTCTGTCAAGTATAACCATAACGTCCTTAATATCACTAAAATTAACAGTAGGTGTTATCTTGGCTGTCTGTGTCAGATTGTTGGAATCCTGAGATAAACTTGACACATAACCAATGGTTATACCGTAAAGATATCTATCTGAAACACTAGATGTAACAACTTTGTCACCTATATTGATGATTGCACTTTTATCTATGTCTGTAGCGTAGAGAAAGCCCTCTTCCATAGTCTGAAGACTTCCCTCTACATTACAGATATATCCGGTATTTCCTATTTCACCGGTTACATTCGCTCTGTCATCGATAATTGCACGAACTTTAGCATAATTATCATATGATTCAACAACTATACCAAGCAGACCATCATCACTCATAACGTTACATCCTTCATAAACGCCATTGTTCAGACCTTTACTGATATAGAATTCATTAAACCATCGAGTTGTATTTACAGAAAAGATACGAGCTACAGTTTTCTTATAATCAGGATATAGCTGATCAAGATCATACATATCTCTGAGTTCCTGAAGTTCGACAAGTTCAGCCTGCTGTTTATCAAGCTCTGATCTGACATCTTTAACTTCGTTTGTAAGTTTTTCATTCTCTTTTTTTAGTTTTTTCACGTCACCGAATACTTCGAGTTTGTCATATACGAAGCTTGCAGCATCATTTACTCCCTGCTGCATAGGAGTTATAAGCTTTCCGGTTATATTCCTGACTGACTTAAGTGTCTGTGGAAAAAAAGCCGAAAGAAGAATAAGTACTATGCATATAGCAGAAAAGAATACAAGCAAATATTTAGGACTGATATCTTTTTTGTAATCGAATTTCATATTTCTTCCTTACATCAAGTTTTGTTCTCTGAGACTGGTATATACACCATCTCCTATAATGATATGATCAATAAGGGGGATTCCAAGCTGAATTCCCATATCAAAAATATTCTTGGTAAGCATGATGTCAATGTCGCTTGGAGTAGCATCTCCGGATGGATGGTTATGAATGATCACAACCTGGGTAGCATCGTGTCTAAGAGCTTCTTTAAAGAGTTCTCTTGGAGAAACAATACTTCTATTGACACTGCCTTCAGAAATCTGAAGTTTATACAGAAGTGAATTTGCAGTGTTAAGAAACAAAGCGTAAACTCTCTCCTTTTGCAGATATCGACACTCTTCCATAAAGAAGTCAGCTATTGATGATGCATTATCAAAACGTACATTTCCTTTTGCGCCTTCAGTTGACATCCTTTTGGATATCTCGGCAACTGCCTTGATCTGAGAAGCTTTCACACTTCCAATTCCAGGAATCTCCATCAGCATCATTACATCCTGATAGTTAAGTCCTCGGAGACCTTTGTGTACAGGATGATTATTCAGTACCTTCTGGGCGAGATTAATGACACTGGTATCATTTGTACCTGTACGAAGAATAATGGCCAATAGTTCGGCGTCAGATAATACTTCTACTCCGTATTGCATCAGCTTTTCGACTGGCTTTTCATTTTCAGCCATGTCAATAATTCTTAAATTGTTCATATGTTCTCCTTCTAACACAGCCTCTTTAATGCAGAAAAGAACATAGTGATAAATTTTACCACATTACAAGATTTTTATCTACCATTTTCTGTAATGAAAGCATAATACCATACTTGGCATGCGGATATGTAAGACCGCCCTGGAAGTAAACGGCATAAGGCTCTTTCATAGGAGCATCTGCTGAAAGTTCAATAGATGCACCAGAAACAAATGCACCTGCAGCCATGATAACATCACTGTCGTATCCCGGCATAGCCCAAGGTACCGGCTTAACAAAACTGTCAACCGGAGCTGCGGCCTGAATTCCCTCGCAGAAAGCCTCTATAAGCTCAGGCTTGCCAAATGTCACTGCCTCGATTATATCGTGTCTGTTTTCTGTTGCATTTGGCAGTGCATCATATCCGAGCTTTTCAAATACGCTGGCAGCAAATATAGCGCCTTTAAGTGCAGATGCTGTTACAGTTGGAGCAAGGAATAGCCCTTGAGCAAACTGAGCTGTAAGTCCAAGAGATGCTCCAACTTCTCTTCCAAGCCCTGGAGTGATAAGTCTCACTGCGGCATTCTCTACACATTCCTTTGTTCCACAGATATATCCACCGATAGGTGCGATTCCACCTCCCGGATTCTTGATAAGTGAGCCGACTATCATATCAGCTCCAACATCACCGGGTTCTATAGCTTCAACAAACTCACCATAACAGTTATCGACCATAACGATCACATCAGGCTTGATACTCTTAATAAAACTTATCACTTTACCAATCTGTTCTACCGAAAGTGAAGGTCTTGTATCATAACCACGTGAACGTTGAATCTCAACTATTCGTGTTTTGTCACTTATGGCATTACGAATTCCATCATAATCCCAGATATCTTTATCTTTAAATGGTTTATTGTTTTCATCAAGAACAAGATCAACCTGTTTATAGGTTACACCATATTCTGCAAGACTGCCCTTCTCGGTTCTGACCCCAATGACACCCTGAAGAGTGTCGTAAACCGATCCGGCTACAGACAGTATCTCATCTCCCGGACGTGTATTTCCGGCAAGTGCAACTGTAAGAGCATGAGTACCACAGGTAATCTGCTGCCTAACCAGAGCATCCTCAGTATGAAATACCTTTGCGTATATCTTCTCCAGAGTCTCACGACCTGTGTCATTATATCCGTATCCGGTAGTTCCGGCCAGGTGTTCTTCGGCCAATCTGCATTCCTGCATAGCGCTTAAAACCTTGACCTGATTCAACTCTGCAATTCTGTCTATCTTCTCATAGCGTGGCATCAAAGATGCTTCAATATCCTTGCAGAAGTCGAATACTTTCTCGGATATTCCGTTCTGTATATAGAATTCTTTTAATGACTGTTCCATTCTTATAACTCCTTGTTTTTGGTTAATGATAGTATCTTTTCTAGTATTTCATCTTCGGTCATCTCGTCTTTATCAAGGTAGATGACATTTTTCTCTCTTCTGAACCATGTCAACTGTCTCTTTGCAAAGTGACGAGTATTGAGTTTTATCTTCTCAAATGCAATGTCCATCAGAGTTTTATACTCTTCTGAATTTTTAATGTTAAGTTTATAAATATCTGAAGAAAGAAATACTTTTAGATTTTTGTTACTTTCTATTTCTGTACATTTACCTTTTGATGTATCGTAGTTCTTATATAAGATCATGATAGCTTCAATGATCTCTTTATATCCGATAGCCTGCATTGATGTTGCTGTTGGAAGTACCCCTTCAGAAAGCAGATGCTCGACTTCTTCGACAAGACCCGAATCTCTCATTATATCTACTCTTCTGTTAATCCTGTCATATAACTTATCTCTATTCATATTGAGAACAAAATACAGACTGTCGTACGCGCTTTCTTTCTTACGTTCATTTTCATTATGCTGAGATATAGGATAACCGTGAAGTTTGTAGAATTCCAAAGCTCTGATTACTTTTCGAATGTTGTTCTTATGAATCTTTTCGGCTGATACTGGATCAACTTCACGAAGTTTGTCATGAAGGATATCCGGATCTTCTGAAATAGAAGTTAGTTCAGCTTCAATCTGCTCTTTTGAGTCATTTCCTTCGATAACTGAGTCTTCATCCGTAAAATCTATATCATATAGAAGTGCCTGAATATAAAACCCAGTACCACCAACTACTATAGGTATATGACCACGTGCTGTTATCTCATCGACAAGACGTTTCGCATCTCTCTGAAATACAGTTACATCAAAAGAGAAGTTCGCATCATAGACATCTATCAGATGATGAGGAACACCATCCATCTCTTCTTCAGTTATCTTAGCACTTCCTATATCAAGCCCCTTATAAACCTGAGCCGAGTCAGCAGAAATAATCTCGCCATTTAGTGCTTTGGCGAGATTAATAGAAAGATCTGTTTTTCCGACAGCAGTCGGTCCTGTTAATATAATAAGTTTCTTCATAATCTAATTTACAATACGTTTGAACCTACGATCCATTTCGTCTTTAGTAACTTTTACAATAGTTGGTCGTCCGTGAGGACATGTATAAGGATCTTTCAGAGACATAAGCCTGTCCATAAGAGTTTCAACTTCCTGGACGGTTATCTTCTGATTACCTTTAACTGCTGCCTTACATCCCATGGTTGCTATCTTATGTACAAATATATCTTCAGTTACACCGGTCACTTCATCAGCCAGGTATGCGGCAAGTTCCATGAATACATCTCTACTTCCCAGTCCAAGAAGATTTGCAGGAACTGCAGAGAGTTTAACGTCATTTCCACCGAAATCTTCTACTTCGAATCCTGTCTTATTAAGATATTCGATGTTGTTCATTATAGCATTCTTCTCTCTGGAAGATAGATTAATGACCATCGGAGGATAGATATTCTGTGAAAGAATCTTTCTGTTTCTGAATTCCTCCATGAACGTTTCGTAATTAACTTTCTCATGCGCAGCGTGCTGATCCATCAGATACAGACAGTTATCATATTCCGTAATCCAGTAAGTGTCAAATGCCAGTCCTATGATCTTGTGTTTCTCACGTGCCTCTTCGGAAAGATATCTTGTTTCAGTAAGTTCTTCCTGCTGATATGTTCCCTTCTTAAGTGGTGTAGAGATAGGTTCACGTATAGCTTCATGTTCGTCCTTTGAATGTTCTTCCTTTGATTCTTCCTTCGAATCTTCCATATTCGACTTTTGTGAATCAGATTCTTTGAGTTTATCCCTGTATTCTTTCGGAAGAATACTTTCCAGAATCGAGAAGCTGTCTGTGCTGTTATAAGGTCGTCGTACTTCTCTGGTTTCTTCGACCATTTTATAATCTAATGTTTTTGCTACTGTTTTAGGTTCATTTACCGTTTGTGTACTATGTAACTCGGATTTAAGTTCAGATTTCTGTTCAGATTTTTGTTCTGATTTCACACTAGGCTCTGTTTTTGACGAAGCAAAAGTAGTTGAAGCTGGTGTTGGTGTTGGAGCCTGAGCTGACAAAGAATCTTTTTTCAGTTTCTCTGTGTACGTAGATTCAGGAATCAATTCCTTGTTACTGAGAGCATCACTAACTGCATGATATACTGCTTTGAATAAAGCACTCTCATTATCAAATCTGAATTCTCTTTTGGCCGGATGGACATTTACATCCACCATAAATGGCGGCACGTCTATAAAAAGTGCCGTATATGGAAACTTGTGCTGCATTATATGAGTCTTATAACTTTCTTCGATAGCTCTGTTAACTACAGCACTCTTGATATATCTCTTATTTATAAAGTAATTCTCAAAACTTCTATTACCCTTGGAAAGATAAGGTTTCCCGATATATCCGATTATAGTTATATCATTATCGTCTATCTGACCTTTGTAGTTCACTTCGAGAAGCCCTTTAGTTATCTCTTTTCCGAAAAGAGAATAGATTGTCTCTCTTAATCTTCCATCTCCATTTGTATCAACTATTGTCTTACCACCAGAGATAAGCTTTATTGCTACATCAGGATTTGCTAGTGCAATATGAGTAACAAAGTCATTGATATAAGAAGCTTCCGTCATGTTAGACTTTAGAAACTTGAGTCTTGCTGGTGTATTAAAGAAGAGATTCCTGGAAATGATTGTAGTACCGTCAGTTGCTCCAATCTCCTGATAATTAATCTCCTTGCCACCATGTATCTCATATTTGATACCTGTTAAAGCATCATGAGTTTTAGTTACCATTTCAACTTTTGATACAGCAGCTATAGTTGAGAGTGCTTCTCCTCTGAATCCAAGAGAGACTATATTCATAAGATCGTCAACATTATCAAGCTTACTTGTGGCATGACTGAGATATGCTTTTCTGATATCGGATTCTTCTATTCCAGATCCATTATCTGTAACACGTATCATGGAAGTTCCGCCATCGGTTATCTCAATCGTAATTCTTGAAGCTCCAGCATCAATAGAATTCTCTACAAGTTCTTTTACAACTGAAGCAGGTCTTTCGATAACCTCACCTGCTGCTATCTTATCTATTGTATGTTGATCAAGTACGTGAATCATAGTATTATCCTTAGTTTAATCTTTCCTTTAGTTCCTGAAGATATAGAAGAGCTTTGACCGGAGTCATGTTATTGAGGTCCATATTCTTTAACTCGCTTGCTATATTCATCTCTTCTGTGCTTGCGAATAAAGAAAGCTGTCCAGGAGTGTCTTTATCAGCAGTTTTTACACTCTTACTATGACTGGTAACTACATCCATTTCTCTGGAACGTCCTGTTATATCTTCATCAGCAAGATATGCCGATATCTCTTTAGCTCTTTCTGTTACTACCGAAGGTACGCCAGCCAGTTCAGCAACTTCAATACCATATGAACGGTCTGCACCACCATGAATTATCTTTCTCAGGAATACAAGACTGTCTCCATCATGTTTTATAGCTATTGAATAGTTATTTACAGAAGAAAGCTTGTCTTCGAGAGTTGTAAGCTCGTGATAATGTGTAGCAAAAAGTGTCTTGGCACCCAGTGCATCCTTATCAGCAATATATTCAACAACTGACCATGCTATGGCAAGTCCATCAAATGTAGAAGTACCTCTTCCTATCTCATCCATGATTATCAGAGAGTCCTTAGTGGCATTTCGAAGGATATTTGCCACTTCACTCATTTCAACCATAAATGTCGACTGCCCCTGTGAGAGATCATCACTTGCTCCGACTCTTGTAAAGATCCTGTCGGATATACAGATATCTGCCTTATCAGCAGGGACAAATGAACCAATCTGAGCCATAAGGCAGATAAGAGCAGTTTGTCTCATGTAAGTAGATTTACCGGCCATATTGGGTCCGGTTATGATCATTATTCTGTTACCCTGATTATCTAAAAATGTATCATTTGGAATAAAATCGCCAAGTTTAAGCATTTTCTCAATAACAGGATGTCTTCCGTTGGTGATACTAATAACACCATCGGTATTTAGATTAGGTCTAACGAAATTGTTCTTATAAGCAACAACTGAAAGTGATGCAAGAACATCAGTCAGTGCTATATATCCAGCTGTTTTCTGTACTCTTGCAGTTTCGAGGGATAACTTGTCTCTAAGAAGAACAAATTCATCATATTCGAGTCCATACAGATTCTCTTCTGCACTTAGTATCTCGGAAGAAAGTCTGGCTAGTTCGTCTGTAGTGAAACGCTCAGCATTTGTAAGCGTCTGCTTTCTGATGAAATAATCAGGCACAAGATTCTTATACGAATTAGTAACTTCCAGAAAGTATCCAAATACCCTGTTAAACTTTATCCTAAGATTCTTAATCCCGGTTGCTTCACGCTCTTTATTCTCAATCTCAGCAAGAAGAGTCTTGGAATTAACCTTTTTATCTCTATAGTTATCAATAATCTCATTATAACCCTGCTTGAAAATGCCACCCTCACGAACAGTTATTGGCGCATCCTCATCTATTGCAGATTCAAGAAGATCATGAATGTCATTCAAAGTATCAAAATCACTGGACATATCTGTAAAGATTTTTCCACTCATTTCAGAAAGAAGCTGTTTTATGAATGGAAGATATTCAAGAGAAGTCTTAAATGCAAGAAGATCTCTTGGATTTGCTGTTCTCATAGATATTCGCGTCATTAGTCGCTCAAGATCATAGATAGAACTAAGATACTCTCTCATCTCATCCCTAGAGATAACATTTACATTTAGAGAATCTATCGCATCAAGTCGGTCTTCTATAGCAGGAATACTCATAAGCGGAGTTTCAATAAAACTTCTAAGAAGACGCGCGCCCATCGCCGTTTTAGTCTTATCAAGTACCCAGAGAAGTGAACCTTTCTTTGAACCATCTCTCATCGTTTCTGTAAGTTCAAGATTTCTTCTTGTCGAAGAATCAATAACCATAAATTCGTCAGAATGATATATTTTAAGAGAATTTATCTGCTCAAGTGAACTCATCTGAGTTTCGTAAAGATATGTAAGAAGTGCTCCTACTGCGGATGCAGCGTCAGGAATATCTCTTAGCCCCAGTCCTTCTAGTCCGGAAACAGAAAACTGCTTTTCAATATATGAAGTCGTAGTTTCAAGATTAAAATAATAATCGGGAACTTCACTGATTGTGATGGATAAATTATCTGAAATCTCTTTTATAGTTGACATAAAATATTTATTGTTTACTGTTTCGGATTTTTTATCATACAAAAGTTCCTTTGGCTGATATTTTATGATCTCATCGATAACTTTTTCAAAAGTAATGACTGATGAACATAAAAACTCTCCGGTTGATATATCAGATACAGCCACACCAAATGGTCCCTTAGCAGAAGGAGCATGAACACACATGATAAAACAGTTCTTATCTTCGGAAAGAGAACTATCCCCTATACTAGTACCAGGCGTAACTACTCTGATGACCTTTCGTTCAACAAGGCCCTTGGCTAATTTGGGATCCTGAACCTGTTCACAGATTGCCACCTTAAAGCCTTTTTCAATAAGTTTAGATATGTATACTTCTGCTGCATGATAAGGAATTCCGCACATCGGTGCTCTCTCTTCGAGTCCGCAGTCCTTACCAGTCAGTGTTAGTTCAAGTTCTCGAGATACATTTACCGCATCATCAAAGAACATCTCATAAAAATCACCTAATCGGTAAAAAAGGATGCAATCCGGGTAAGCATCCTTTGTATCCAGATAATGTTTCATCATCGGAGATAGTTTATCTCTGTCTATCATAATTCCCCTCAGTCTTAAATGTCGTAAATAGTTGGTGTAATAAATTCGAAGTTGATCGTCTTTCTAATATTTATAAGCTCTTTCGAGATAAGAGCATTTCTCTCATTTGCTTCCTTAGAAAAATCAAACTGAAGCTCACTGCTGAAGTAAGCGATATCCTGACTTTCAGTATATCCATCCATTCCGGCTATCATTACATTCTTAACACCTGCAGAAGCAAGAAGTTTAAGCAGCATGAGCACCGAATTGTCAATGATTTCAGAATATTTAGAAGCATAACTTGCGAAGTTGACCATTACATCATAAGAAGTAGCTTCTTTCATGTTTGATGTGATGATACAACGTGCATCAGTTTTGCCTTGTATCTTTATGTAACGTCTCATGTTGCTACTAAAAACAAAATCAGGATTAAAGTCACTAGCAATAAAGTTAGCAGATATAACAATCGTATTATCATCTATTTTGTTCCTGATAGCATCAGCATGTGATGAAAGTGTTTTTCCAGGTGCCAGAACAAGAACATTCTTGTCAGCCAACTGTTCAGAAAGAGTATTTACAACATCGCTGTCATTAATATAGTTTTCCTGATAACTTCTATAGTACTGTTCTGCTTTCTCCTTGGAGAACTTAGCCTTATCTTCATCAGGAATACTCTGAAGCAGTTCATCGAAAGCTTTTACAGTAAGTGTATTCTTCTCAGCAAGATATATTGCATAATTTGGATGTGAATTATTTGTTGCTGAAAGATATAGAGGAAGTGAATATCCCCAGAATTTTGTCCTATAAATGTCATTAAGATATTCATCCATTATCTCAAGCATGGGCTTGATCTTATAATGTGTATCATAATTCTCATTCATATATTCAGCAAAAAGCTCGAGGTTAAGATTGCCGGCACCACGGCCCATACCGAATACACATGCATCTATGATAAGGTCACGTTTCAGATTCATTTCCACGAGAGCTTCGGCATTACCAAATGCCTGCTGAAGATTGTTATGAGCATGATAAGCAAGTGCAGTTCCATCCGCCATGTTGCTGTCTGCTAGATAGGCAAGACGAAGGAAATGCTTTCTCTTTATGAGACCAAAAGTATCAACAATAGACATTGCAAAAGGATGAAGTTTATTAAAACGTTCGATTCCTTCAATGAATTCTTTGTCTGTATAAAGATCGGTACCAACAAAGTTTACTGATATGAAGTATCCAAGTTCCTGAATTCGCTCACAGTACTTATAAGCTTCGTCTATCTTATCTTTTTTAAATATAATTCTGATACCATCGATAGAAGTTCCATCAAAAGGAGTGATTCTCTCAAGAGGAATAGGTGCACTCATATCAAGCATAGCAACATATTTCATTCCTTCAAACTTAGGTGTGATAACTCCAGATATAGACTGGATGTCAGGGAATATAGATCTGTCAGGATCATATTCTTCTCCCTTAAGGAATCCAACCTCATACATTTCTATTCCGGTATTTGCAATCTTTCTTCCAAATCCTTTGATTGTTTCCTCTCCAAACCGCCAGTCATTTACATAACCGCCATCTCTTAAGGTGCAATCAAGAAGATATACTTTTCCCATATATATTAATCTCCAAGTGTATTTTTATAAGCTTTTTTTCATTTCTTTTTTAACTTATATATCATATAAAAAATGAAGTGAATATACAACCTAAAATTTTATTTGTGCAAAATCTAATATTTCGACTTTTGGAATGATATGGTTACTGATAGTGACACAATTCTGATTAATAGCGTACATATTGTTATGAATATGCATTTATTAATAACATTTTGCTTGACTATTTGTTTTGGTTTGTTATAATCCAATCTATATAGTATTTACGAAAGGTTATACGAAAGGGGTTTATCAATGAAAAAATTATCTCTTGAGATCTTATCTTCTACTGTTACTTCTAAAAGAAAAGCAGCAAAGATAACTCAAACAGAACTTGGAAAAATGACTGGAATTAACCGTTCACTTATCAGTAAGCTTGAAGCAGGTGAATATACGCCATCAGTAGATCAGCTACAGGCTCTATCTGAAGCACTTAACTTCAATTATGCAGATATGATGATTGCAGAAGAAAATGTATCTGATGATAAAAACTCTTCTGACGAAGCAAAGTCATATAAGATCGCTGTCGCAGGAACAGGTTATGTTGGTCTCTCACTTGCAGTTCTTCTCTCACAGCATAACAAAGTTACTGCTGTAGATATAATCGAAGAGAAAGTTGAAAAGTTAAATAATTATATATCCCCTATCCAGGATGATTATATAGAAAAATATCTTGCTGAAGCTAAAGAAGGCAAGAGACAGCTTAATCTTGTTGCAACTACTGATGGAGCAAGCGCATATAAAAATGCTGATTTCATTATTATTGCTGCCCCTACTAACTATGATCCAAAGAAAAACTTCTTTGACTGTTCAGCTGTTGAGTCTGTTATCGAACTCATTCTGGATTCTACAAAGACAAAGAAGAATAAACCTACTATCATAATTAAGTCAACTATCCCTGTTGGATATACAGAGCATGTCAGAGAAAAGTATCACGCAAAGAATATCATCTTCAGCCCTGAATTCCTTCGTGAATCGAAAGCTCTCTATGATAATCTCTTCCCATCAAGAATCATCGTTGGATGTGATGAGGGAACACGTAAAGCTGCAATGACATTTGCCTCACTCCTGCAGCAGGGCGCAATAAAGTCTCCTGTTGAAACGCTTTTCATGGGATATACTGAAGCCGAGGCTACAAAGTTATTCGTAAACACATATCTTGCACTGAGAGTTTCATACTTTAACGAGCTTGATACATATGCTGAGGTTAAGGAACTTGATACAGCATCTATAATCAAAGGTGTTTGCCTTGATCCTCGTGTTGGTGACTACTACAATAATCCATCATTTGGTTACGGCGGATATTGCCTGCCTAAGGATACAAAGCAGCTTCTTGCTAACTACAGTGATGTCCCTCAGAACATGATGACAGCTATCGTTGAAAGTAATAGAACTAGAAAAGACTTTATCGCAGATAGAGTTCTTCAGATGGCTGAGTACTATAGCTACAGTGATGATAACAATTACAAGTCCGATATGGAGAAGAATGTAGTTGTCGGAGTTTATCGTCTGACTATGAAGTCTAATTCAGATAACTTCCGTCAGTCTTCTATCCAGGGTGTCATGAAAAGAATCAAAGCTAAGGGCGCTACAGTTGTTATATATGAGCCAACCCTTGAGAATGGTTCTACATTCTTTGGAAGCAAAGTTGTTAATGATATCAAGCGTTTTAAGAAGATGTGTGGATGCATAATTGCAAATCGTTATGATTCTGCACTTGATGATGTTGAAGAAAAGGTATATACTAGAGATCTATTCAGACGCGATTAGTCTGAATGACTTTTGTTTTGCTTTTGTTGTTTTTTGTTTTTTAAAGAAGCTGGCAACTGAGATATTCTCGGCTGCCAGCTTTCTTTTATTGTAAATTATTCATATTTTGATCATTCTGCGAATTATACTGATAATACTGTTGACTGTTTTGCTGATTATAATCAGGATTTGGTTGTGGATTATATTGCGTATTATATTGTGGATTATATTGGCTGTTGAACTGTTGGGTTGGCTGCGGAACGTAATGTGCGTTCGGTTGCATATAAGGTCCACTCATCTGCGATGCAGCCATATTACTACGTTCTTCTCCGCGCTTAAAATCTTTAAATATCATAACAGAAAGAATGATATCTAAAACATAGATGAAATTCCCAATAATGTAAAACAGAAAACTACCAAATGTAATATGTTTTTCCGTGTAGAGTCTTATCGTACAAGCTTCTTCCGGTATAACTGTACTTAAGAAAACCCCGAAATCTATAGCTATAAGGAATGGAATAAATATAAGGCCAATTCCCATTAATCCCATTCCAACCATAACAGCCATTATAGAAAACAAAAAGAAAAATATAAAATACGGAATCTGAACTAATTTATTTATCATTGTAACTTTTGCAAGTCGTCTTTTATTCTTTGAATTAATACTTAAAATTGTAGTTATTATCAATTGAATGATAAACGCGATAATGTAAACTTTAAAATTCGGATTTTTAGTCGAATCATACTCATATAGTTTTGTCATTATAAAAAAATACAGATATGGTGATATCCCATTAAATAATAATATCCATTCCATTGTTTAGTTCCTCTTCTTTAGCATGAAATATTTAAAAACTCAGCTTTCCCATGAAGTTTGAGCGGTATACTGTCGGCCGGAATAAAGATACAGTCGCCTTTAAAGAAATGTAAAGCCACATTTTCGCCGAGTATTATGCCACATCCTTCAGTACAAAGTAGTACTTGAAAGCTATTTTGTTTTGTCTGAAAATCTGTCAGATTTCGGTGAATTTCTGTATTGAGAAGCAGTCTCTCAACCTGGAAATATTTGCACCGCGTCAGAAGCTCGCTGGCACATCCGTTTCTATATCTGAGAACTCTCATCGGCTGTCTAGGTATAGCAGATGATTTAAGATTTGCAACCTTAAGAGCCTTATCTATGTGAAGTTCTCTTTCTTTTCCATTTTTATCTTTTCTATTGTAATCATAGATACGATATGTAAGGTTACTATTTTCCTGTATCTCGGCAATAAGAGCTCCAGCACCTATTGCATGTACAGTTCCTGCTTCTATAAAAAACAGATCATTCTTATGAACCGATACGTGATTCAGAAACTTTTCAATCGTTCCCTCTTCTATTGATTGTCTTACTATTTCTTCGTTAAGATCCTGATTAAATCCATAAACAAGTTTAGAACCCGGACGAGCATCGAGGACATACCACATCTCAGTTTTACCGAGACTATTTTCGTTTTTTAAAGCATATTCATCATCAGGATGAACCTGCACGGAAAGGTCACTCTTGGCATCTATAAACTTAATAAGTATCGGGAGTTCAGGTTTACCAGCTGTAATAAGCAGTGGATGAATACCAAGATATTCCGGATGATACTTCAAAACTTCACTAAGTAACACTCCGTCATACGCTCCACCCGACACAACTGAAGTACCGTCAGGATGCGTAGAACACTCCCAAGTTTCAGCCAAAGGAGACATATTTATATTTTTACCAAAATCATCATTCAACCTGCTTCCACCCCAGATATAATCCTTTGCGGCAGGTTTAAGTAATAAAGGAAGACTTGCCATTTCCAATCCTTTTTCTCTATTTAAACTAGCTTAATATATTTAACTCACTTATATGTCATTATTGCGAGCATTCGAAATGAAGCGAACATGTTAGAGCGTGTACGCGATGCCATAAGGGTCGCGGTGCTTAGCGATTCACGAGTCGAAGACGACGTGAGAGCTTAGCAAACGTAGCGTAAGCGAAGTGGTCCGTTCGGGAGAGCCCGCCATGAGCGAAAGCGATGCTGAGCATACATGCTCTAACATGCGCGAATTAGAATGCTGTGAAAAAACTATATATTAAGCTCATACTTCTTCTTATCAGTAACCGTAATCCCTTTACCAAGCTGCACTTCAATAATCTGAAGCTCACTATCAGCTATAACAGTATGCTTACATCCAGCATCCATAGTTATAACATCTCCCGGTTTAACAGGCTGCTCCATTCCATCAACGATAGTTTTACCAGTTCCACTGATTATAGTCCAGACTTCATTTCTACGTTCATGGCTGTGATAGTTCATATGCTGCCCAGCTTTAAGGGTTATCTTAACTGTGATACTCTCTTCTTCAACATCGAGAACCTTGTATGTACCCCAACTCTTTTCAGCAAACATAACCTGCTGATTTATTTCATCAACAAAAGGTTTTATAGCTGCACTCTGCTCTTTGTCAGAAACGAGGATACCGTCAGTTGACGCACTTATAACTGCATCTTTGATTCCCATAACAAGAATAGGAACGCCCATCTCATTGATAACATGCACATTTGAACACTCTTCATTTAGGATTCCCTCACCGATGACATTTTCATCCATCGCTTCACTAAGAGTGTTCCATGTACCAAGATCTTTCCACTCTCCTGCGAATCTTAGAACAGCAATATCTTTCTCGTGTTCAACAACCGCATAGTCAAAGCTGATCTTTGTCAGGGTTTCGTATTTTGAAAACAGATCTGCATAATCCGTAAAGTCGATAAGTTCATGTGCTCTGTCTAAAACATATCTTAATTTATATGCAAATACACCACCATTCCAGAGTCCACCCTGGTCGATGTACTTCTGAGCAGTTGGTTCGTCAGGTTTCTCTCTAAATGTATCGACCTTCGAAACCTGATCCTTCGTAGAAGGAATGATATATCCATATTTTGCACTTGGATATGTCGGATCAATTCCCATCAGAACAAGATTAGCAACATCCTGCTCCGCGAGTTCACTAAGTTTGTTGAGTGCCTCAAAATATTCATCATCAACATATGGATCAACTGGACATACGACTACCACTTCATCAAGGCCGATTCCCTGTACATCATGAAGATACGCAGTAGCTAGAGCTATTGCAGGAAATGTATCTCTACGGCAAGGTTCAACACTGATTCCAACGTCAGCTCCAATCTGATTATGAATTGCAGAAACCTGAGACTTACTAGTTGCAATCGTAACCGTTGCATCACTGTCTACCGTCTTAATCTGGCGATATACACGCTGTAGCATTGATTCATATATATCTTCGGGATTACCCTTTGAATTTTCGGGTTTCTTAAATATCTTGATAAACTGCTTAGATCTGATGTCATTACTGAGAGGCCAGAGACGCTTTCCCGAACCTCCGGATAAAAGTACAATATTCATTTAAGTAAAATCCTTCCCTAAAGTTTGTTATATTCACTGCATCCTTCGTTTACATTCAGGATGCTTATTATAATATTCTTCTTTATCAATATACATACGTTCATCAGCGAAGTGCATGGCTTTTCTTATATCTAGCTTAGAATCTCCGAAACATGTCCCGATGGCAACCTTTACATGATCCGAATTCTCTGATGAAGTTCTTAACTGATCAACGAGTTTATTGAACTGTTCTTCAGACTGACCAAGAACAATAACAAGGAATTCATCACCGCCTACTCTATAGATCTCGCAATCCTTGAATGTTTCTCTAAGCATAACCGCCGCATCTTTTAGGAGCTGATCACCGGCATTATGTCCTTCTTTGTCATTTACAACTTTAAGACCATTTAAATCTATAAAGATTACGCCATATGCATCAGTAAATGAGTCTTTACCTGTTACAATATCGGTTATCCTGTTGTTCATAGCGTTACGATTATAGAGGCCTGTCAAAAGATCGGTAGCACTAAGGACTTCCATTCTTTTGAACATCTGATGATTCGAAATCTCAGCTGCAAGAATAAATGTAGTAACTTCGAGAGTCTGCTTAATACTCAGTGTATTTGAGATATCGAAATTCGTAGCCCATATGTATCCTACTATCTCTCCGTTAGTTCTGAGTGGATATAACACAAGATTATTGACTCCATATGACTTTAACGAATCATACCATTCAGGATTCTTTTCTTTTACTAAAAGCATATCCTTTTCGTCATGTATTATAAAACAGTTGCTTCCGGCTATAAGATCTTCCCAGCCTTCGACAATCTCAAAGAAATCATCTGTTATATAATGTTCGAGTCTTTTGGCTCTCTCGGAACTCACCATGCTATGTCCAAGGATAGAACATTTTCTGGCTTTAAAATCCGTCTGAAGGATACAGCATCGATTCGCCTTGCAAATCTGTCTTATATCTTCAACTATAAGCTCCATAGCCTTCATAAAATCAGTATTTTCTCTAAGTCTGATACTTGTTCTTATGACCTGCATAGCTGTTTCAGGAGACACATCCGTAAGTTTATCTGTTTCAGCTTTTGGTGTCATTTCATATGAGAAAAGCAGATATCCCTTATCAGCCTCTTCTGAGTTCAGAGGCATCATATATATGTCCATCCACGAATTATAGAATTCGGCATCAACATATGAATGAATAGCTCTTCCGTCACGGATACATTTGAGACTCATTGCCTCAAAATTACTGTCACGGTATATATATTCATGATATGGACGACTTGGAACAAAGTCAGATGGAGATACATTGACAGACTGAAGATAGAGATTATTTGCAGCCTCTATACAAGGCTCACCAAATGTCCCGTCAGAATTTTTCTCGATAGAAACTATACAGGCAAGATTTTTGAGTTTTTTTACAAAATCGTTATACCCCAATTGAAAATACCTCCACAAACAACAAAGTAAAAAACCTAACCACATTCTATCACATATATCAGAACATGTTTAGGTTTTTTTGACCTTGTTATATAAATCATAATCTTAATTCTCAATGAAATACTTCTCATACCAAAGTATAAAAACATAGATCATCCAGATTTTTTTCATATTTTTAGCAGTTCCTTCTCTGTGACTCATTAGCATTTCGAGCAGATAGTCAACATTAAAGAACTTTTTTGCAACATCACCAGTGAATTTATCTCTGACAATACTATAATACTTATCCTGTCTCAACCAATCATTTAGTGGTGTTACAAATCCTTTCTTTGCCATAAAAGCCGTTTCAGTCGATATATTCTTCTCAGCTGCTTTTCTTAGAATATACTTTGTAGTATTATGAGAAACTCTGTATTCAACAGGAATTTTCATAGCAATACTGAGCATTTCTCTATCCAGAAATGGAACTCTGAGTTCCAGAGAATTTGCCATACTCATTCGGTCATTCATCACAAGTATATCCTGTGGAAGCCATGTCCTGATATCAACATACTGCATCTTGGAAATGTCATCCAAGCCCGTACATTTATCAAAGAATGGTTTAGTATAATAAGACGGATCCTTCGACGGTATCGTTTCTGAAAGTACATTACATACTTCTGAACGATTAAAAACATAATTATGCCTGATGAACCTCTCTTCGATTGGATATTTTCCTCTCATCAAAAAACGTTTTCCGTGAAAGTCCGGCATTTTATCAACCACAAAAGCACTTGCATCCCTCATAAACTGAGGAAGCTTCATGTAGTTCTTAAAATCTAGCGGCTCGTGATAATAATTATATCCACCGAAGAGTTCATCAGCACCCTCTCCCGAAAGAACAACTTTGACCTTCTCGGAGGCAAGTTTGGTTAAGAAGTAAAGAGGTATAGCCGAAGGATTCGGAAGAGGTTCATCCATGTAGTACATAATATCTGGTGTAATTTCGAAAAACTCATCTGCAGAAACATCTTTTGAGTAATTTATTACTTTTTCTCCATCAGCAAATTTCTTAGCATCAGATATCTCAGAATATTCATTTTCGACGAATCCGATTGAGAATGTCTGAACATCAATATGCTTATTCATTTCATGTACTACATAACTGCTATCAACACCAGATGAGAGTAAGCACCCTACCTCATAATCTGAAGTCATGGCATGTATTTTGGCAGAATCCTTAAATATCTGATCGATTTCTTCTGCCCAGTAATCTTCGTTATGACTGGTGTCAATATTGTATTCAGACTCAAAATATGTATTCAGAGTCATTTTACCATCTTGATATTCAAAATAGGTACCAGGAGATAGTTTATATACATCCTTAAAAAAAGTTTCATTTGTTGGAATGTATTCAAAGCATAGGTAATCCGGAAGCTTTCTGATATTCAGTTTCTTTTCAAACTGCGGATGTCCCAGGAATGCTTTTATCTCAGACCCGAATAAAAATGTCTTGCTCTTTAAGTAATAGTAAAACGGTTTAATACCGAATATATCCCTGGCTCCGAAAAACTTCTCTTCTTTGCTATCCCAGATAACAAATGCAAACATTCCTCTGAGTTTTTTCAAGACAGCTCTACCCCAGGCCTGGTAACCTACCAGAATTGTCTCTGAATCTGATAGTGTGTTAAATTTATATCCAAGCTTTTCAAGTTCTTTTCTAAGATCCATATGATTATAGATCTCACCGTCATACACTAGTATCTTAGAACCATCATAGCTTATGATTGGTTGTCCATTACTCCCAACTTCTGATATTGAGAGGTCTCTAAATCCTAATGAAACAAATCTATCAACATAGTAGCCATCATGTTCAGGTCCCCTATGAACTATTTTTTCGGACATAGACTTGATAATAGTTTCATTAAATCTTTTATTTTCTGTGATTGAATTAGTAAAACCTACAAATCCACACATAAAGTCTTAATCTCCTTCAAGGCTTTTGCCATATAATGAGGCAGCTAAGAATATCTACGGAATTTAGCGATATAATGAAAATAATTCATATAAGCGTAATATTTACTCATGATGCTTTTCTCACCTTTATAAAACAAAGGTCTTACTAACTTGCCTTTTTTCCAAAGTTGTAATGCACGTTTTTTAAGTTCTCCTTCTGGAACATATTTTTTAATCACCTGCATAGGTACAACCGAATAAAGACATTCCTTATCAGCAACTTCACAGTCGGGAAGTTTATGATATACATACTCATCAACAATCCACTTAACATAGCTGAATCCACTTCCTGTAACATAGAAGTTACTTCTGCCTAATCTTACATTTATCTCAAAAAACTTATATTTTTTATCCCTTGAATCATATTTAAGATCGAAACTTGCAAAGCCTGTATATCCAACGAATTCAAGGAATCTTCTTGCTGATTCAATAATCTCTGTATTAACTTCGTTTATAATAGCAACAGAATTACCTATTGCAGTAGGTGTAGGGTCCTCTATCAAGGTACGACCTAAAGCTGCAAATCTCATTTTGTGATTTCTATCACAATAACAAGTAAGAACTCTTAGATTAGTATCATCGCCAGGTATCATATCCTGTATAAGGAAGCTCTGATCATATCCGGAAGCGTCAACCGCTTTCAGCACGTTGACCAGTTCTTCCTTTGAATCGCATTTGTAAACCTTCTTCTTATCTTCAAATTCAGTGTAATGATATAAAGCAGAATCAGATGGTTTAGCAATAACAGGATATTCTAAATCCGGAAGCGTATCTAATGTAATATCTTTATTATAAGGAGAGTTAAGTATCAATTTGAGTTCAGATGACGCTTCGTTTTGGGAATTAGCTCTGTCACACTTATATACATAAGTCTTCGGAAAATCCAGTCCTAGATAGTCACACAAAGAATAAAAGTTATTCTTATCAACAATCTTGTCAAATAATTCCTTATCTATATACGGAATTGTGTAGTATTCACTCAGTCGTGCTTTATTCTCTATAATGATCCTTACATACCAGTCGCCACATCCGAAAAGTATAAGCTGCATATCCGAGCTATACTTCTCTCCTACTTCTTTAAGCATATCTAAAGCAACTTCAGGATCATCCATTCCATGTCTGGTAAATGTCTCTATAAATGAAGAATTCGCAACATATCCAGAATCACTCATACCAATTGTCAGAGGCCGGATACCATATTCTTCATGAAAACTTCTAGCTATTGAATAAGCTGTTATATCAGAACCGAGTATCACAGGTCTGAATCTCAAGTCCAGCTCTTTCATATGTATAACCCGTCTTTCCGCGAAAGACACCGATGGGGTCATGAAACCCTCTTTTCTTTCGCTATCTAATCTATTTTCCTTCTGTTATTATCTTCTTATAAGACTGACACACTACAGAACACGTGGAGGTGAGTGGCGGGGCTG
>JAFYHN010000061.1 GCA_017539165.1 Eubacterium sp. | reverse complement strand
TTCTCTTGATGACCCTTACCACAAGAGAAACAACAGAGAATAAGCAGACAGATGGCTTCAATTTTAATATTTAAAACCAACTTCATCATTTTGTAAGTTTAACATGCACAGTGTCGGAGAGGGTCTTGCCGTTACTGAGGGTCATTTCAACCGTGAGGTCCGTCTCCACCGGCAGCTCCGGCGGGAGTTCGGAAAACTTTAGTAGAGAATATGGGAGAACCATAGGCGCATACGAAAGATATTCCGAAATAGTCATACCTTCTAAAACAGGTCCAATTAATTCTTTATCCCAAGTGAAGATGAACACTTCATTCCCGGGATCTTCAATAGAATCAAAAACCAGTTTATCCGTAATATCACAGTTATTACCACGATTAAATAATGAAAAAGAAGATGTAATTCTTAGGAATTGGCACTTATCTGTCCTGTATTCAATTACATTTGCCAGATGTCCCATTCCAGAATCCGCACTATCATTCCAGGTCCCCCAAATTATGATCTGATCTTTGCCATTAAATCTCATTTCCATCCATCTTTTTATCTGCTCTTCCATGATAGGATCTCCAGGAATACGATATTTTTTCTTATAAAGGTCTTCACGTCGCCTCCGGTCCACTTGTTCTATATCGCACCCGACGCCGATATAAAGAATAAAAGAGCCCGTATTTACCTCTGAACCATCGGATGGAGAATACCTGCCATATTCATCTTTTGAGTAGGAGAATAAATCAATGACAGAACTTGTCCTATTGCAAAGAAGAGTTCGTCCCAAAGAACTATCCATACTATTTGTTTCCTCTTTATTATTCCCACAAGACACAACAAAGACAAGAGACAAAAAGACCAAGATATATTTATTCCTGATACTCATCATTTTCTCAATCAGTCGGTTAGTTTAACATGGACAGTGTCGGAGAGGGTCTTGCCATTGCCGAGGGTCATTTCAACCGTAAGGTCCGTCTCCACCGGCAGCTCCGGCGGAAGTTCGGAAAATGATAGATCGAATAAAGGCAGTATCATCGGTTTATAGGCAAGGTAGTCCGTAAGCGGCATTCCTTTCTCTATCTGTCCAATGAGCTCTTTATCATATGTAAATATGAAATGGTTGTTCCTTAGAGGTAATTCGCAGAAAACAAGTTTGTCTGATATATCGGAATTATTCCCGCGGCCGAACAGAGGAGCAGAAGATCTGAGAGTCATTTTCTCGATATAGTCGCTGCGATACTCATATAAATCATTGATATCCTGAGGGTCAGATTCTTCAAAACTAGCAATATATAATCTTTTAGCCTCATCCCGCTGCATTTCAAACCAGTGGACAATCTGTTCTTCGATTATTTTGTCCCCTTGTTTATTGAACTCTTTTTTGCACGCATTCTCCATCATGTAGTCAGGCTGTAAAAACTGTTCGTCGCATAACGTGAACACCTCAAACCTGACTTCTTCAGCCTTTACAGGTGTTCCGGTGACAACAGAGTAAGTGTCTGTATGATCTATTACTGCGCCAATCCCAACATAATTACATTCCCTGTTACAGAAAGCCAGTGGTGATACTAATGGCTTGTGTTCGATCTCAGGATTGTCTTTGTGTGACCCACAGGAAATAATTACAGACATTGATAAGCAGACAAAGATTGCTTTAAATATTCTATTTGAAATCATAGTATATTCTCCTTTTATATGTTTCATCAAAGGATGTCCAGTTATCTGTATACTCACAATAACGCATCACATGATGAAACCGAGAAGCAAATCAGTGCCACAAATAAATATACGCTGTTCTGTTTCATAAATATGTGGTATTAATACACAATAGTTATTCCGTAAGTATTACATGGACAGTGTCGGAGAGGGTCTTACCGTTACTGAGGGTCATTTCAACCGTAAGGTCCGTCTCCACC
>JAFYHN010000060.1 GCA_017539165.1 Eubacterium sp. | reverse complement strand
TTATTCAACAGTGGCTAAGGACACATATCTGCTGACAGGAAAAGGCCTTTCTATGGTGATTTCAGAACCTGCTTTAGATGCAGACGGAAAGGGTAAACTTACTCTTAGAACGAATTTGTTGTCACGAAACAGTGTGACTACTTTTAGAACACCCTATAGTACTAATGATAACAACGATTATAGACTTGGTTTCTCATTGACATATAAACCAGGAACAGATAACTATACAGCCAATCAGACAACTGATCCCAATCCGGCTGATTATGCATTGCTTAATGGTGCGATTAAAGGTCTTACAGTTTCTGATATAGATGGAAAAACGTTAAACAGTTCCCTGAGCAGGGTGAGGATATACAGAGTAAGAGTTAAAGTGTTTGAACCGGGAGCTGATCCGGAGGTTGATCTTCCGGTATCTTACATGGAAGGAACGAAACTTAATCACGGTTAAATTGATGTTATTATTTGATCTAAAGTGCAGATAAGGCAGAAATGTATACAACTCGGAGTTAATGTGGATCTCAAATATTTATAGAGGATGAAGCGGTGAGAAAAAAAAGATTACAGGCAAGAATAAAAAGAAGAATCAAGGATAATAAAGGTATTGCGTTGGTCACAGTTATCATAGCAATAGGCTTTGTTGCTGCTTTGGTCAGCATCCTTCTTATGACCACACTGGTCAACTTTAAAATGAAAGTAGTAAATGAAGAAGGAACCGATACATTCTATTCGGCAGAGCAGGTTCTTGATGAGATTACCGTAGGACTTCAAAGAGTTGTTTCTAATGCACTAAGTACTTCGTATACAGAGATATTGGAAAACTATGGTGATAATACTCTTGATAATACCACAAAGAAACAGATGATTCAGACGAGGTATTATGAGAAAGTTTGGGAGGAATTACAGTATTCAACTTCTGATCACTCAAAGTATAAGATTGAAAAGTTAGAGAGTTTTCTTAAAGACAGTACAAAGTATCATGGATATGATTTGAATGGAGATGGTACTGAAGATACTGATGAAGGCTTCGGTGCGATATTAGTAGCTGTTACTAATGATGCTACAGGCGCGGAGATTGAGTCAGCTGATTACGGCGATATGCTTACATTCTCGGGTACTGGTATCGTGCTAAAGAATATTAAGGTTTATTACAGGGATGTAAATGGATTTGTTTCTGTTATACAGAGTGATATCAGACTTAACTATCCGGAATTCGATTTCGCCAAGAACTCATCTATGGCTGATATTGCAGATTACTGCTTTATAGCAGATGGTGGTTTTGAGAGAACACATAACGGTGATCTTGATATATCTGGAAATATATACGCCAACAACTTTGCGACCAAGGGAGTTAATGTAAAATTCAGTGATAATAATCTCATACTTGTAAAACATGATATTTTCATAGATGGTCAGAGTTTTAGAACTGGAACCGGATGTAATATTTGGGCTGACAATCTAAAAGCTAGATCATGTACGATGAATATTGATGGTTCGGTGAATCTTTCGAATGACCTTAATCTTTTAGGTGACCATCCCAGTGTAAAACTGAAGGGAGAGTTCAATGGATACGGTTGTTCTATAGATGATGCGGATGAGAGTTCGGCCATTCTTATAAACGGTAAAAAGGCAAAATTGGATTTTGATGATGTAACAAAGCTTAAGATCTCTGGACATGCTTTCTTGGGATTGAGTTCAGCAGGTTCATCATCATCTACTCATGACTATAAAAGTGTTGATGCATCTACTC
>JAFYHN010000059.1 GCA_017539165.1 Eubacterium sp. | reverse complement strand
AAATCAGCTCTTTGAAAATACTGCTGATGTATATGTAAGTAAGGTGCCTTCAAAAGACGATGTAACTGGAGATACACATACATCAACAGATGTACCAAGGCATATCCCATTTACAGTAAGCTGGATTGGACCGAAGCTTTCCGATTACATGGTTTACGCAGGAAATAAAGAGAACATTACAGGTGATGTTGGCATCGTATGTTATGGAGATGATGACTTTAGCGGAAAAGTAGTCGCTAAGGTTACTTTTGGTGCAGAAGAGATTTCTACAGTAGAAAAAGAAGTATCAATAGTTGTTGGAGAGAACAATATAAATGTAGAAGATATGGTTTGTTTTGATGCTTCGATGCTAGGAGAGTATACAGTTACGGCTACACTTTTTGACTCGGAAGGACAAGAAGTTATAAAAGGAAGTAAAACTGTAAAAGTTATCGAGAAGAAGAAAATTGATTTTATTGCTAAAAGTAGTATAAGTACCGAGGAAGAAAAGACGGTCGATTTTAGCTGGAATGATATTTCTGATTCACTGGATACGTATTATTATAGATTATATAGAAGATATGATGATCTGGATTGGGAGCCTAGATCTATTTGGAACGAGAAGGATAAAATTAGGGTTTTAAATGTATATCCTCAAACGCCTCTTTTGGAAAAATGGATGACAACGACTATTTCTGATTCTGCGGACCCTGCAGGAATGGGAATGTTTGTAATAGATTCTGTACATTTTAGGGATTTCAATAATAATCCTAAAGATTATATGTATGATGAATACAATAGGTGGAAATATGATGTTATATTTTTCGGTTCTTGGGATAACAATGGGTATTGGGATTTATCAGATGATGCCTATCTTGTTACACAGGAATACGTAGATACTGGTAGAGGGGTATTGTTTGGTCATGACACTGTATGCTTAAATGCAAATCATAATAATTTTGCAAAATTTGCAGACCAACTTGGTCTATTGGTAAAAAGAGATTCGTTTTCTGGCGGAACTTCTGGTTATGTATCTGTAGTTAATATCGGAACGCTTACTAATTTTCCATGGACTCTTAGGGGAACATTACGTATACCTTCCTGTCATTCATGGGGACAATATGTTGGTGGATCTATGAAGGCGATTGAATGGATGACTTTAAATATGAACCAATATATTGATAAGAATACAGGAGCTCATTCGAATTTTTATCTTGCTACCAACAATAATCTTGGAATGATACAGACCGGACATAGTAATGGTCAAGCTACTGATGATGAAAGAAAAGTTGTTGCTAATACATTGTTTTATCTGTATCAGACATCACGAGTTACATACGCAAAGGATAATTCTTTTTACGATTTGGCGGCACCTGATAAACCAGATGTAAGAATTAATGGTATAGAAGGTGATGTAATAACGTTTGATATTCAATCTGAAGATAATGGAACTACTTATCAATATTATATTGATGCAGTATCCAAAAAAGTTGAAAATGAATTAGCAAAAAAGTCAAATATCATGACTCACACCGCATTATCAGGCATCAAGGGTTATGTTTATGCTGTTAATGGAAACCCTGAGGATGATAAGTCTGTTATAGAATATGATGAGCATGGAGAAATAGTTCTCAATACTGTAGCTCCTGATGAGAATGCAAATCTCAGAATAAATATCGATATCTCAAAATATGACTCTGATTCATATCTTCATGTATATGCTATAGATAATGAGAATAATGTCAGCGGAGAGGTGATCAAAAATCTTGGCGATGGCAAGCTTTCTCCTGATATCGAGACGGATAAAGAGGCTTATATCAAAGGCGAAACTGCAAAAATCAGTTCGCTTACAAGTGTAATGCCAGTAAATGCAGTTGGTGACGTTTCTATTTCCCTGTATGACAGCGAAGACATGTTTGTTGAAGAACTCTTCAGCGAGAATAATCAGAAGGTTACAGTAGATGAGCCTTATACAGTAGAAACAGAACTTGATCTTGATGATACTTTTGATGGTGATTATAAGGTTAAGATTGAGTGGGAAGTTTCGGATGGTAACACTTATTCTGATACAGCAGACTTTACAGTTGGTATGCCTAAAACACCTGAACTGAGTGTCCACACAGGAACTGATGCCGGTAGAACTCCGGACAATAAAGATACGACGAATGTTACAGTAGGTAAGAGTGATAAAGATAAAACTCCAACTTCTGTAAAAACTCCGCCAGTAGCGGGCAACAATATGCCTAAGAATAAACCGAAAGATACAGATGATCCTTCGGGTGATGAACCGAAAGACACATCTGATTCGGATACGCAGGAACCTACTACTGTCACAACAGCTACGACAGAAGAACCTACGACAACATCAGTAGCGACAGATGTTCCGCAGAATAATTCAAGTAACACTCACAAGACACCAAATACAGGCGATGACGTGAATCTGCCTTTGGTGGTATTGATTATAGGTATAGCTTCAATAGTAGCTTTGATATGTATTAAGATGAAGAGAGAAGATTATGTATAGCACTAATAAGACATGGTTTAAGATAGTTTCATTTATACTGGCTTTTTCATTTGTGATATCCAGCTTTAGTACAGTTGGAAAATCAGTCAGTAATAGAACATATGATAGTCATGAGGTATCAGTGATCAAGCCGGATATCCCTAGATATTCTGCAGAAAATACATCAGACATGATCAATGTTCTTAAAGATGTAACAAATAGTGATGAAGAAACACTTCCTGATACTCCGCTTGGGATTCTGAATTATATCAGAACTCACATTTCAAGTGATCTTGGTATCGCTTTCAGAAGAGATGCGGATGCTGTAAGAAAAGCAGGAAGAGCAACTGCATCTGAAAATGCGAATCTTCTCGCAGAGATGCTCCGTGAGCAGGGATATGAAGTTAAGTTT
>JAFYHN010000058.1 GCA_017539165.1 Eubacterium sp. | reverse complement strand
GTTCGTTTATTCTTTACAAGTTTTTATTATATGTTATAATACATAATAAGATTCAACATGGTGGTTGAGGGGAAGGAGTAATTATGAACTATGCCTACATTAGAGTATCAACCTCAACACAGACTGTACAGAACCAGAAATTAGCAATTAAAGATTATGCTAAAAGCCACAGAATCCATAACATCACTTGGATAGCAGAAACAATCTCAGGAACCAAACAGCCTGAAGAAAGACAGTTAGGGAACCTTATAAACCAAGTTTCTTCAGGTGATATGATAATCATTACAGAACTATCTCGTTTAGGTCGTTCCATTACAATGATTTTGAATGTTCTTCAAATACTTCTTGAGAAGAATGTAAGAGTTATTGCCATTAAGGAAGGCTATGAACTTGGTGATAATATACAATCAAAGGTTCTGGCATTCGCCTTTGGTCTTTCTGCTGAACTTGAAAGAACCTTATTGTCAGAAAGAACCAAGTTAGGATTGGAAAGGGCAAGAAAACAGGGTAAACACATTGGTAGGAAGAAAGGTCAGAAACCAAGTAAATATAAATTAACCGGTAAAGCTGCATATATTCGTAGAGAAAGAAAACAGGGTAGGAGTAAGAATTCACTGGCTAAGGAACTTAATGTTACTTGGATAACATTAAATAACTTTATCAAAATGTATCATATTGTATAATTTACTCTTAATCATATAGTTCATTCTTATTTATATATTTTATATGTCTAAATAGGAGGACTATATGATTAAAGCATTTTCAGATTACAGCGGTCTTATCCATCTCTCAAAAGTAAAGGTAAATGAAACAAAACTCAAAATTACCTATTACTTCGACGGTAAGATTGAAACTCAGACATTCGCTGATTCTAGCGAATATGATGATGCGGTATCGGCAATTGAAGATAACTGTCTTTTAATTGGTGATACATACTACAACACAGGTCGCCTTTCTATTGCAGAACAGAATGGTGCTACAGTAACTTATCAGTTTGTAGGTAATGTTATTATTGCCTATGAATATGAATCTGTTGCTGATGCAGAAGACGCTGTGGCTACTCTTGAAGATTCATTCTTCAAAATCGACAACAAGTATTACAATGCCTCTCAGATGGTTGTTGCTAATACTAATCCGGCAGCTCTTGAAATCGTTTATGATTTTGGTGGAAATCAGATTAAGGTTACTTATGAAGATTCTGCTGCATTTAATGATGCTACTGAAAAGCTCGCTGAAACATCAGGTGGTTCTGGTGGTAGCGGTGGTGGTGGAGGTGGCGGTAAATCCGTTGCTACTCCTACATTCACACTCAAGCCGGGTGCTGTTGATGTTGGTGCAAAGACAAAGATTACCTGTTCTACAGAAGGAGCAGATATTTACTACACAACAGATGGTTCAACTCCTACATTGGAATCAACCAAATACACAGGAGAAGACATCGTTATTCCTGATGGTGGTATTACTGTTAAGGCTATTGGTGTTAAACTTGGTCTTGCAACATCTAAGGTTGCAACAGGAGTTTACACAATCTATGTAGGACCAGCTAAACGCTATGCCGGTTGGTACATCGGAGCTGAAGCACCTACTACTCTTACAGCAAGTGATATTACAGGTCTTGATGGTCTTTACACAGATGAACTCAAGACAGCAGGCTCACCTGACCCATTCGTTTATACAATTACTGAAGATGTTGTTACTGATTCAGGTTGTATCGTATGGGCTTACCCAAGTGAATATGGTACTTGTTCTAAGTTCAAGGATGGACTTGGCGAACATGCTATTACTGATAGTTATGTTCTCAAGACTGTTGAAATCAATGGTGTTGAATATAATGTTTACATCATGGAAACAGGAACAACAGGCGAAGTTGGTGAAGAACTCGCTCAGGTATTCATTGCTGCTGACTAATCAGTAAGAGAATTCTAAACAGTCTTTCCGTACTCTAAATGGGTGCGGAAAGATTATTTTTAAGGAGAAACAGCATATGTCTGAAGAAATGGAAATCATAAAAGTCGAAACTCTCCCTGACCCTTCTCTTGAATTACTTAATAAAGTTTATGTTTCCTCAAAGAAAACAAATGATAAACTTCCTAAAGGTAAATACAAGTGTTGTGGTTCGGGATTTTCTTTTGGTGTAAAAACTATGGATAATGTTGAAGAACTCAGAAATTATGTTTTTGATAATGGTGAGTTCAAAGATATTGAAACAGGTGAATTTGAAGAACTTCCTGAAGAAGAAAAACCTGTTGAAGAAGTAGTAGAGGAAAAAGATTTTACTGCACCACCTGAAGAAGTCAAAGAAGAAGTCAAAGAAGAAGTGAAAGAAGAACCTGTTGAAGAACAGGAAAGAAGACCTATCTTTGAAACTATCAAGTTCTTGGTTATAAAAGACAAGGAATTTTTCATTAAGGAAAATGAAGATAGTGTTTACGTTAAATCAGATGATGATTATAAAACACTTACTGTTCCTACTGAAGAAGAAATCAAAGCTCTTGAAATCAAGATTAAGTATAAAAAGATTAACTACTTTTGGTCACCAATTGTAGAAGATGAAGGAGAATAATTATGGCTATTAAAATCGGTGATAACTTAAACTATGCCGGTGTCAAGCCGGATTTTGTAAGACAGCAGTATGCTACTTTTGAAGAAATGGCTGCTGTCCGTGATAATACAATGCCACCAATTTATCTGGCGTATTGTCTGGAAGACAAGAACTTTTATAAGTATGACAAGGACAATGAGGTAGACCCTATTACAGGTAAGTTCCGTCTGTTCCAGTCAGGAGGTGGCGGTGGTGGAACTGTAGATACAGCAATGTCTGATACATCTACAAATGCCGTTCAGAACAAGGTTATCAAAGCCTATGTTGATGAAGGTGATACTGCTGCTCGTGCATATGCAGATAGTAAGGCAAGTCAGGTTGAAGAAATGCCTGAAGCTAGTGCGGAACTTGCTGACAAAATCGTTCAGTATGTTGGGGAAACAGATACCTATACTCAGGGTTATTTCTACAAATGTGCTGAAACAGACAATGATGTTTATGAGTGGGTAAATATCAGCGTTCAGTCCGGCGGTGGTGGAGGTGGAGGAGATATTGATACTCAGATGTCCGATACTTCTACCAACGCTGTACAGAATAGGGTTATTAAGGCTTATGTCGATGGTCAGGTAAGTTCTGCTATTACAGAAGTCCTCAATACAAATTATTAATTTAAGGAGAAATCTATGAGTGAACTTACTTCAGTATTTTCAGACATAGCAACCTCAATTCGTGGTAAACTTGAAATTGAAGATACAATGAAACCCGGACAGATGAGTGGTTATATCAACTCTATTCCGAAACCGTTGAAGTCCGATACTCCTGTTTACACAATGACGGTTGCAGATATAAGTGATGAAACAAATGCTGATAACCTGTTTGCCAATAACACAAATCAGGTTACAAGTTATCCTTCTATCACTTTTGGTGCTACAGTTACATCTGTAAATAATACATTCTTTAATTGTCAGACATTCAATGCTCCTGTATATTTTGATTCACCTTCAAATATCACAGCAATGGATAACACATTTAATGGTTGTAGCTATTTTAATCAGCCTATTACAATTCCAACAGGTGTTGTATCAATGAATAACACTTTCTATGGTTGTAATGGTCTTAAACAGCCTGTTACTCTTCCTTCAACATTAAAGACAATGGATAATACATTCTATGCCTACTATGGTTATGGTACCGGCTCTTTTCCTTCTAGTTTACCTGAAGGAATTGAAGATATGTATAATGTATTTGAAAATGTTCCTCTTCCTTTTTACAAACTTCCTAAAAGCCTTGTAAATGCAAGAAACATTTCGTATTCAAATGTTCATGAACCTTATATGAAATTATCAGAGAATACTAAAATCTTTAATACATATCCTTGTGGCGGCTATTATGTTATCGAGGGAAGTGATAATCTTACTGAATTAAATTCGCAAGGTTGGAGTCAGATTGCAGGTACTTATTTAATGGGTAATACTTTGTCTAACTTCAGATTTACGAATAACGGTAGTCAAGAATATCCTTACCTTAACATTGCTGTTAGAAACATAAATGCTTTTATGGACGCTATAAATGAAGCATATCCTAATACTGTTTGGGTAGACGGTCACAGGAACTCTTATGACGGAGAAAAGGAATTTGTATTGTATAATTATAAAAGACCTGTTATTGATACAGAAGACTTCAAATTTAACAGTACAGGTATTTGCGTAATTTCTGCACCAAATGTACATTATGTAGATAGTCTTAACTGCAAGCCTAATATCAATTCTTATGCAAACTATTACAAAGTTGTAATATCAAAGAATCTTGAAGGCAACCAAATACCGTTCCAAACATTCCTCCCTGAAGCTCCTTATTTGTCATATCAGCCAATGCCTCAGTTCAATAACAGATTTCCTCTTATTGTTGAATTTGAAAATGGTTATAAAGACTTGTCAAACATGTTCAATGGTCTTAGCAATAATCACAATTACTTCTATGCAGGTAATACAGGCGGTTCATACTTTAATATGGTCTTTGTAATACCTGAAGGTGTTACAAATGTAAGTCATATGTTTGATTATGCAAGATTTGCAGGACCGGGAAGATGGACAGGTCAGGTTGATTATTATTCATTCTCCCTCGGCTTTGTATTGCCTAACACAGTAAAGGATATATCTTATATGTGTTCCAATAGAAACACATACAACAGTTATGGTGGATACTTAACAAGAATTGTCATACCTGACAGCGTTACAAATGCTTCACATGCTTTTGAAAATGTATCGGGTGTGGGATTACATGATACATATTTGGGAAATGGAATTATAGACGCTTCATATATGTTTAATTATACAAATCTTACAGGTAATATTAATATTCCTTTAAGTATTGTAAATGCCTCTCATATGTTGGGTCCTTCAAGGTCATACAGCCCTATCGTTGTTAATCTTTCTAAGGATTCAAAGATTAAAGATATGTCATATATGTTTGCAAGTGTCTATAATTTGAATTACTATTCAAATATAGCCATACCTTCAGGAGCAGAAAATCTTTCACATGCTTTTGCTTCAGTTAAAAATTTTACACCTAACAATATGATAATTCCTAATACAGCAAAAGATTTATCAAGTATGTTCCAAAGTTCAAACTATATGGGTAATATTACTATTCCTAATGGAGTTGAAAATGTTGCCAATATGTTTATGTATGTAGGAAACTTCAACACTAACCTTACTATACCGGCAAGTGTAAAAGATTCATCTTACATGCTGTTTAGTTGTGCAAACTTCAACAATACCGTTGTATTTGAAGGTTATCCTGAAAATACAGATTTTATGTTTGCAGGTATTAAAGCCAATCTTTATGATAAGATTACATTCAATGTTGATGCTTGTACAGGAGACGCAGGTGGAATTTTGAGAAGTTATACAAATGGTGTTATCAACTTACCTAATACTTTCTCAGCACTTACCCGCAGTTTCTCAGGTGCTAATGCGTCTTTCGTTGCAAATGTTAATCTTGCAGAATATCCTAATCTTGAATCTGTAAATTATACTTTCTCCGAAGTTAGTTATGATTTTGCAAGTGGTATTGAAATACCTTCAACTGTAAAATATGCAAGTGGTACATTCCAAAGAAGTAGTATCACAGGAGATGTAACATTACACGAAGGTCTTTTAGATACATCTTGGATGTTTGCAAACACTTGGAACTATAATCGTTCTGTTTCAATTCCTTCAACAGTTACAGAATTGTCAGGCATGTTTGCTTCATCACAGAATTTTAATACTTCTATAACAATTCCTGATAGTGCTGTAAATATCGACAACATGTTTGTAAGTTGTTCTAACTTCAATCAGCCTATTACAATTCCTGCAAATGTAGAGAACATGGCTTATACATTCTGTTATTCTAACTTCAATCAGCCTATTACAATTCCTCAGAATGTAAAGAACATGGCTTATACATTCTCTAGTTCAGGATACAATCAGGACTTAACAATTCCTGAGAGTGTAGAAGATATATCAGGAATGTTGCAGAGTTCTAATTTCAATGCTAATCTTAATATTCTTGGCACACTTACAAATATTTCATCTTTGTTTGAATACTCAGCATACAATCAGATTTTCAATATACCTGATAGTGTTGTGGATGCCTCAAATCTTTATCAGAGTACAAGCGTGTTCAATAAGCCTGTAACAATTCCTGCGAATGTTATAAATGCTAGTGGTATGTTTGAATATTCTCAGATGTTCAATTCTCCTGTAGTAATTGAGGAAGGTGTTGAAAATCTTAGTTCTATGTTCAGACAGGCTAGTGTGTTTAATCAGCCTATTACAATTCCTAGCAGTGCTACAAATGTACAGAATATGTTTGAAGGAGCATGGAACTTTAACAGTCCTGTTAATGTTCCTGAAAACTTGAACATTTCTTGGTTACTGAATGGTACTAACTTCAATCAGCCGTTTACATTCCCACAGAATGTAACAGATATATCAGGTCTGTTTAATGGCTCAGCATACAATCAGGAACTCGTAATTCCAAATACAGTTGAAAATTGTGATTGGTTGCTCTCAGGTGCTTTTGAAAACAGATTGATAATTGGAACTAATGTAACCCATATGAATAATCTCTTTGGAGATTCTTATGGCTCTTATGTTAATGATATTACTTGTTATGCTACGGGTATTCAATTTGCTTATGGTACTTTCAGTGGTCTTGCAGAGTTTGAAGGAAATATTACTCTTAATTCAAACAATATGTGGGGCGATTACCTGTTCAGCGGTTGTCAGTTCTTAGATAACATCACAATCAACGGCGATGTATCTTCAGCAGCAGGTATGTTCCATTCTTGTGCTAGTCTTACAGAAGTTCACCTTAGTGGTAATTATGGTAACGGTTATTACAGAGAATACGATGAACGATATGAACAATGGTATGAATACTATGGTGATTGTTCATTTATGTTTGCAAACTGTTTAATGTTCAATAGCGACCTTAGCAATGTAACATTCTTTGGAAACTGTGCTTATATGTTTGCAGGCTCAACAAGATTCAGTCAGCCGTTAAATCTCTATTACGCAAACAATACTTCAAACCTGTTCCAAATGTCAGGTCATTATGAATCACTTCCTGCTGGTATCTTTAATGCTCCTGTAGTATTAAGTAATCAGGGTGATTGTGATATGAGGTCAATGTTTGCAGGTTGTAGTAGATTTAATCAGCCTATTACCATTCCTTCAAACGCTTTCCAATACGACAATACCAATTCGGAAGAATGGAGTACAGGAAATGCTTACTCAGCATATATGTTTGCTGACTGTGCTAGATTTAATTCACCTGTAACGATTGAGAATGGAGTTAAATACATTCCAATGCTGTTTGCAAGTTCTAACTTCAATCAACCTGTTGTAATTCCTGATAGTGTTAAAGATGTTCGTTATATGTTTGAGTATGACAGTGCATTTAATTCATCTGTAACAATCGGTAATGGAGTTGAAAAAGTAGACGGTATGTTCATGGAATGTGAAAGATTCAACAGTCCTATTACATTCAATGAGGGAATTACAAACTTGAGTGGATTGTTCAGAGGAAGTGCTGCTTATAACCAGCCTACAATTATTCCTGACAGCGTAATTAACATCTCAAATATGTTTGCAAGTACCGACTATAATCAGCCTGTTACAATTGGTAATGGTGTACAGGATATGAGTAATGCATTCTGTTATACCAATTTCAATCAGCCAATTAATATACCGGCTAATGTTACAAATTGTTATAATGCTTTCTATGGTTGTTATAACTTTAACAGTCCTGTAAACATTGAGGGTAATTCACCTAGCTTGGTTTGTATGTTCCAAGATTGTAGTAATCTCAACAGTATTGTAAATATCAATTCTGCTAGTAATTGTTCATTTATGTTCTACAACTGTCAGAACTTTAATCAACCTATTGATATTACTTTATTAGAATGTGATAGTTTTGGTTATATGTTTAATAATTGTGTGAACCTTGCTCAACCTATAAATATCAATGTTAATAATTGTGGCAATTTCGTAAGCATGTTCTACAATACTCAGGTTAATGAAGTTAATATTTCAGGTAATAATTTAGTACTTTATGGTATTGGATTTAATTCTAATGCGAACTTTACTCTAAATGGTTCAAATCTTAATACTTATAGGGTATTTAATTCAAGCAGTTACAGTTCAGGAGGAAACGCATCTTTTGTATTTGCTCCAGAATGTACCAATGTAGAAGCCGCTCATATGTTCGATGACTATTATTGGTATAATCAGCCTGTTATAATGGATGGTGTTAAGTTTACAAATTGTTCTTACATGTTTAACAACTGTAGCAATTTCAATCAACCAATTGGCACACCTAACATTTCAGGTAACTGTTCTTATATGTTCTACAACTGTCAGAACTTCAATCAGCCTATCAACATTGAATATGCTACAAACTGTCAGAACATGTTCTACAGATGTACTAACTTCAATCAGCCTATTGTTATAGGTGATAACGTTGATACTACTTGGATACTTTACAACTGTACAAACTTCAATAGTCCGGTTACTTTTGGAAACAACTGTCGTATTTGGGGTCCTTTTGAAGTAAGTATTTTTAATTCAGACATCAGAATTAAAGGACTTAATACAAACTGTTCTTGGTTGGTTTACAACTGTAATTCTTTTGGAGCCAATATCTATATTGATTGGATTGGTACAAATGCAAACCTTGTAAATTGTATATCAAACAACACCAATGCACTTCAGAAGTCATTCTGTGTTACTTCAGAGGCAACAGACTTTATGCTTAATCAGTATTTGGTTGCTGGTTATATCAAACCAACATACGAGGCTTTGGCAGACGGTAATGGTTATTTCAACAGTGCTTACAACCTGTACATTTATAACAATTACATTCCTGCATAAGTGAGTTAAAACCTTGCTTATTAAACCCTGTCTTGAAATACAGACAGGGTTTTTATTTCTATCATTAAAATAGAGGTATACCTATATGGCTAAAAAAGAAAAAACAGAAGAAGAAAAGAAGTTGCAGGTTACCATTGGTATTCCTGCCTTCAAAGCACAAGACCATATCGAAGATTGTCTGTCTTCAATCAATATTCAGACAGTCAGAGATATTGTAGAAGTTGTTATTGCTTCAGACAACCCTGAAGACAATTATGATTACCTGAAAGACAAGTTCCCTAAACTTACAATCAAGGTGGTTCCTTGTGAAAAGAACACAGGACCGGGATTGGCAAGACAAAGAGCTTTAGAAAATGCTACAACTGAGTGGATTACTTTCATTGATGCAGATGATGTTTTCTATACACCTTTTGCACTTGAACAGTTATCTCGTGGTATTCAGCCACAGGTTATTGAAGTACAAGCTCCATTCCTTCAGGAAGTCAGAGATAACCCTCAGGTAAGAGTTGCTCCAAGAAATGACATCGGACATCCTTGGGTATTCGGTCGTCTTTACAACACTAAGTTCCTTAAAGAAATGAAGATTGAATTCTCAGAACTTCGTGCAATGGAAGATGGTGAATTCAACTGGAAAATCCGTATGTCAATTGAGGGAACACCTTTGAAGATTAATGTTATCAATGACCCTATTTATCTCTGGAGAGTTGGTAGTGAACATTCCATCACAAGAATCGGAGTTGATGAAAAAGGTATTCCACAGTACAACTTTGACCTTTGCCAGATTGGTGCTACACAGGCAAGTATCAGAGCAATCAAGTTCTGCCGGGAAAAGAATCCTTTCAATGGCGGCATAACAAGATTTGCTACTGAAATGATGATTGGTCATTACTTCACCTATGTAGAATGTCTTGAAAGAAAGCCTGTATTTGCTGAACAGAACTTGTTCAATGCTAAACGTTTCTATCATGAAGCCTATAAAGAAATTGAACATTTGATTTCTGATGATGTAATAAAGAATATGTATACCATGCAGTATGCCGGACATTCTCAGCAGCTTATCGGTATCATTCCACAGATTTCATTCAATGAATTCTTCAACAAGGTTAAGAATGACCCTTACAATGGTGAAGATGAACTTAAAGAAATCCGTTCTAAGTTCAGTCAGGAAATTATCGACAATGACCTTAAAACAGGTGTTGCTACTTGGTAAAGGAGGAACTTTATGGATTTTGAAGAATGGTATGACAGTTTAGAACCTAGGGAAGAAGATTTCCGTATGCAGATGATTGTTATGGAAGGTAAGACTTTCAATCACAAGGACTGTGAGGAATTTTGGACCGCTTATAAAGCCTCTTTGAAAAAGGCTTATGAAGATGGTCAGAAAAATCCTCTATAAGTTCAGTATTCAATCATAAAACTCTCCTGAGAACAGCCTTTTAGTTTGAAAGGCTGTTCTTTTTATTTATATATTTCTTCAAGGAGTATATATCATGAAAAACAAAGATTATAGCAAATGGATTAAATTCGGTTTAATCGTTGTTGGTTTCGCATTATCTGTACTCAAGTGGTTCGGAATAATGGGAAATGCTACTATTCACGAGATATGGGAAGTCATAGCATTTGCCTATGGAGTAGGTCTTGGAACTATGGACTTCAACATCATCGTAGACAATTTCAAAGAAAAGAAAAATCTGGAGGAAAACAATGAATAAGATTTTCGGTATTGTTGGTTCTTTGTTCTTTGTAGCATCTGTTGTAGTTGGTTATTTCTGCAAGTTTGATAGTGCAGATATTGTTGCTATTGCTCTTGCTGCATTTGCCCTTGCATCAACAATTGTTGCTGTTGTAAACAAATACAAGAAAGAAGGTGAGAAATTTAACTGGAAGTACATTCTTGTTATTGGACTTTCAGTTGTAGGTGCTGTTCTTGTAGCAATTGGTGGTTTGGCTGACAGTATTTTTGCCACACTCGCCGGTGCTGTAATCGGTATCCTTACAATTATTTTTGGTGTTCTGGCTATTAAGCAGAATAAATAAGCAAATCCATACTTTCATGGATTTTACTCCTTGGGAATCCCGGTAGGTTTTACTTTGGTTTTTCTCCTACCGGTTTTCCTTTTCTTAAATATTTTATATGGACGAAACAATTTACAATAAAGTAGAATCTACTCTAGCCAAGTATCTGGAATTCAGAATTTTTGAACTTTTCAGAAACAGACTTGTTGGTATTATCAGACCTCATTGCCGGGAAGATTCTGTAGAAGATTTATATAAACATCTCTTTTTATGTCCGGCACAATTAAGCAAGAAAAGAAACTTTCAGCTGCATGGTGTATTATCTCCATTTGTCTGTCTGTGGAGAACTTCTTTATTAAACTGGAATGAGGACCAGACTTTCTATGCAAGGTCAGTACTTCCAAGAGATTTCTCATATGAAAAAACTGATGGAACTACCGGCTGTGAAAGAGGATTTCTTTATGACTTCCAGATAGATTTTGAACTGTTCAGCAGCTCGTATTATAAATCATTCAGAGACCGGGTAAATCAGAATCTTATTGACCTAGACCGTTTGAGATATTTTGATATTGATATTAAGGAACTCCTGACCGATTGTAAGGAACTCACAACTAAAGCTGAAGTAATGCTTACAGGTATGCAACCTACAGATAAAGTTGATAATGAAGAAAACAGAAGTTTTGACCTGAATGCAAGTTATACTGTAAAAATAACTGTTCCATACTGTCATACGTTTGATTATATCGACCGGGTAATTATCTACCTGAATCAGAATAAGATTTATGAAAAAGAGTATGTAGACCCTATAATAGAAAATCCACAGCCATAAGACTGTGGATTATAAATCAGTTCTTTTTTCCTTTACCGGACTGAACTGGCTTTTTGTTCAGAATAGGCTGATTGCCTGTTTCTTTCCTGTACATCGTCAGGCTTACATTAGCGGTGGTGTTTACAGGAGCTTTCTTCAGAGTGATTGTTTCTCCCGGATAAATGCTTTTATATTCACCATCAATCAAATATGTGCCTTCAGACATACTTGTGTTTTTAAGCATATAGAATGTCTGTTTCATTTCTGTCCTCCAAAAATGATATATAAAATATATAAATTTTAGAACAGCATGTTTACAGACTTTTTCTCAGGTTCAAGACCATTAATCTTCAAAAAGATTGGTTTTGATTCAGTTTCAGGTAAATCCAGCAGATTGTCTGTGAATATCTTGTTCAAATACCCTTTGCAGACATTCCATAAAGATTTCTGTTCATCTTTACAGAACTTTCTGTTTACCTTGTTCACCTTATCCAGAAACTCAAGTTCCTGAACAGTAAGTTCACTCATGTGCATTTTTACACTCCCATAATAGCAAGACCATAGATACATACTATGGCAATCATGAAAGAAATGATGAGAATCTTAGTAGCAATTTTAGCTTTGAAAAGTTCTTTTTCTTTCTTGAAATTGAGATATTTGTCTGTTGTAAGAACAAACAAACCAGATGAAATAATTAATAAAATGACAATAAAATAATACATAATGCCCCACCTATATTTTATCAGCTTTTCAAGTTCAGGAATACTTCCCTTTATTCCCGGACATCCATCAATTATATTATCTGCAAATTCCCTTGCAAACTTTAGTATTATTATAACAGATAGTAAAACAATGTCAAGTGTTTTATATATTTCTTTATAGAGTTTATATATTTTATATCATCATATAAGGAGATTTATATGGGTGGTTCTTCAGTAGATGTAGGACAGCAGAGAATAGGCTGGAAATACAGTACACCATTACAGGCAGATTATCTCAATACTTTTCTTGCCGGATTATCTACACCGGGTCTTCTTTCAAGACCTGCTATTACTTATGGTCAGGGTACAAGTTCAGGTATTGATATTACAATCAATCCTTTTTCAATGCTTATTGTTCCATCTGATAAAATTGAAAACTCAGCCACAGATGCATATGGAAACGTTATTCCACTTTATGCTGTAAAAGTAACTACCACAACAAAGGTAACTATGACAGTATCTGCAAGTGATGTTGCTGTTGGATTTACCTATTCTTTTGCTAACAATGGTAATACTCAGACACAATGGTATGGAGAATTCCGTTCTCTTGATGTTACTGACCTTGATGATTTCATCAACAATCAGCATGGATTAATTATAGCAACTATCCAAAAATATGAAACTGGCAATACCATTTATTATTCTATAAACACAAGAGGTGCTGATATAAGTGATGTTCTGTTGCGTGAAGAAGGGTGGAATCCTAAGTGTTGGTTATCACTTGTTCACCCTATTCGTTCCAATGGTGGTAGATATGATTCTCTCGAAGTCAGAAGTCATAATTCAAGATATTCAGGTTATATATCAGGTAATTCAGGCTGTAGAAAGATAAATATTGATGAAGTATCTTATTCAATTCCCGGTGGTGAAAGAGGTTGGATGATTAAGAATTACAGTGGTTTCTCAATTCAGAGTGCGGGATTTGGTTTAAGGGATTCAGATAATGAAATGCCATTAACTAAAGTTCATGGTGGTATGTTTGCTCTGGTAAATGCGACTAATATAAATCCATCAGACCCAAGTTCAATCTACGGTCCCGGCGAAGGAAGTGATATTACAGCTTTTTCAAACAAACTTGAAATCTATCCTGTATCTCAGGAAGATATAAACATCTATTATGATGACAGTAATGAAACATTGGTAATCAATTAACATTATATATTTAATATTAAGGAGAAACAATTATGGATAAAGAAAGCGGAGTATATCTTACAATAACTGACAACTCTTTTGAGACAGGTGGTGCCTCACAGCTTAAAGTACTTGTTCCTATGCTTACAACAAAAGGTAAACTTGGAATGAACTATGTTACAGCTTCTACTTATAAAGACATTCTCGGTTATGACCTTTCATATAACTCTAATTATTATGGACTTGCCAAGATTCTTGAAAAAGTTTCATATGCTTATGTATGGCGTTTGAATCAGGGTGCTAAACTCGCAAATGCTTACTTTATGTCAGCAACATCTGATAAGGAATCAAATGATGATGCTGAAACGTTTGAAGACATTACTCAGTTGGACCCGGCACCTATCCTTGCTGTTGCAAATAAAACAGTAGGTAATCCGGGAACTATAGCTCTCAAGTTTACACCAACTCCACTTACAAGCACAGTTCCAAATGAGGTTCCATCTCCAACATCTCCACAGACAATTGTTGTGGAAGATGTTTCACAGAATGAAGAAATAGAACTTTATGGGGAAACCATTAAATCAGGTTGTATTCTTTATGATTCTTCAAACAGCAATCCCGTTGCTGTAATCATGCTTAACCATGAAGATGAACTTAAAGTTTATAAAGTTGTAGATGGTACTATTCAGACAGATACGATTACAATTGACAAATTTAACATCTGGTCTGATGGTACAAACTTCTACAATGCCTCTATGGAAATTTCTACTGAACCACAGGGAACTCCGGGAGAAACAAAAGACCTTGGAAATGTAAGACAGAGTGAATATGGTGTTACTTATGATACTTGGAATATAGGCGATACTTATTATGATTCTTCTTATGCTCCAATCACTCCTGAAGGAAGTGCAGGAACAGCCGTTTCAATTGCACCTACATATATCGCTGATGATACTGTTCAGTATCTGACTGAAGGTAAGTGGTATATGACAAGTGATTCTGGAGCAACATTCTATGAAATAACAAGACTTGGAAAATCAATCGACCAGATTCTTACTTCTCAGGTAACAAATACAGATGCCTTGCTTGAACTCACAACACTCTATGGAAACGATGCTTTTGCTGAATTGAAGTATGTTCCTTATACAAAACAGGTTCCAACAGGAATGTATACAAATGTTGTAAATGCTTGGTATAAGGTTGCTTCATTCACAAGTTCAGCAATCATTACAGAAAGCTCTCGTGAAACAAATGAAGACATTATTGCAACCCTTGATGCCGCAACTGATATTCCTATCACATATATTCAGTATGTATATGAATACATCAGCCAGATAAACGACATCGGAACAGCAAGTTGGGAAGAAGATAATCTTACCATTGTTCTTACATCACAGCCTGCTAAAGACAGTTATTTCACAATCAGACGAATTCCTGTTTCTATCAAAGACTGGACAGTATCAATAGCTGATTATGCTGATAATCAGTATACAGTAAAAAATACTGTAAACATTTCTACAGACCCTGAATCAGAAATCTACTGGGAGAAAGTAGACTTTGGTGATATTCAGATGAACATTACCGGAAACATTCCATCTAACTGGGGTGCTGTAAGAGATTACTTTACTCTTGATAATGGTAGCAATGGTTCTAACAATATCGTTGCAAGTGACATTGATGTGAATCTGCTTGAAACAAATCCTTGTAATGTAATTGCCATGAATGGTATTACAAATCTCAAGGTTGTAAACAAGATTGCTGCAAAGGCAAAAGATTACTTCAAACATACTTTTGCTGATGCACCTGCTTACAAGATGTATATGGATTTGGAAGAATGGAAAAAGAATGTTTATAACAGTGAATACCTTGCAATTGCCGGTAGACCTGATGAAGTTGAGATTGATGATGCCGGTACAAAAATTTATGTGTACCCATCTGTAAACTATGTTGCAATCCTTGCTGATATGCTTGCTGCTTATCAGTCATTGTGCTACCCACCAGCAGGTCTTACATATGGTGGAATCTCTGTTGAAAGCCTTATGGAATGTGATTATGAGAACTATGGTGATGAACTCAAGACAAACCGTATCAACTGGCAGAGAAGTCTTTCAAGAGGAACTGTGATGTGTGAACAGCGTACTACTTATGCTTTGAGTACAGACCTTTCTTACATCGCACCGGTATTTATTGTAGATGGACTTCGTGAACAGATTGTAAGTTTTGAGGAACAGTTCAACTTCAGATATATGACACCAACAGACCTTCTCAATCAGGAATCTGGACTTGATGCAATTCTTGGTGATTTCCAGACTAAAGGTTTTGTTTACAGTTATAGGATTGAAGTTCCTTCTTATGCTGAAGCACAGAAACAGGGAAGAACTTTGACCATTCCGATTGAAGTTGCAATTACTAAGGATGCAGAAGTTATCTACATCAATCTTAAACTTGTAAATGCTTCGTAGTAAGATAAATATAAAAGGAGAATATTATGGGTATTTCTTGTAAGAACGTACATGCAACAATAGGTGATTATCAAAGAAACTATCTCTATAAAGTATTTATAGAGAATGTTCCGGCCCCTATCCTTGCTAAATTTCCAAATGCTCTTGGATTTCAGAGCAATGTAGATATATACAACACTAAGGCTGTTTTCCCTGACCGAAAAACAAACAAGATTACAATCAGATGGGCTGGTGAGTTTTTCAATATTCCGGGAACAGATAACTCAACCCGTGATACCAACTTTGAATTCTTTGTTGATGAGGATATGTGGGCTTATGATTTCTTCTCAGCTCTCAAAGACCTTACAGGTAATGAAGAAAATCAGGCCGGTGTTTATGGTGTTCAGGCTAAGTTCAATATTGGTGTTGCAATGGTTTCTGTAGATAAGGAAACCATTACAGCTTACCGAAGACTTGAAGGTGTTCGTGTATATGAAATTGATGTTCAGGAAATCAGCAAAGAAGGTGATAACGTTAACAGACTTACCGTAAACATTGCTTGGGATAGGAATGTTAATGTACCTAACAAGCGTGGTAAAACTATATAATTCTTTATAAGGAGTTATAATGTTACCTCAGACTTTACCATTAATTTCTGACTTTAAGAAAGATTATAAGTTCCTGTGGTATATAGATGGGCGGGAAGTTGATGAGAATCAGCAGAAGTATTTCTCTCAGCGAAACCGCCTTATCTATACTACTTTACAAGACCCGGTTTACAGATTATATGTTTCACAGCTCGCTGAAACAATAAGTATTCCTGAAGATGAATTTGAAACAGATTCCATTCAGACTGGTCCTGTATCTTATGAAATTCCTAAAAAAGTCAAGATGAACCACATTACAGTTACATATCTTGAAGATTCTCTTAATTCTGTTTACAACTATCATCGAACTTGGTTTAATGCCATACGAGATGGTCAGGGAACCACTTTCAATACTCCTGCAAGTATCTGTTCAAGTGCAAGATATATTGAATTTGAAAATACAATGACAGCTATGGAATATGTTACTCTGCATAATGCAGGATTTGGGTCAATTGATGATGAGGGAAATCATGTGATGACTAACATAAGACAGCTTGTTGCCGGTCTTAAAGATACTCTGAAACCTGAATTACAGTATGGAAGTCATGTTACATCTGAAACTACATATCCACGCATTTACCCTATAAGGATTCAGAGAACTCAGGCAAATAAAGGTGGAAGTGGATTGCATAAAGTTACTGTAACTTATGCAAGGATTCCTAAAATATACAAAAGTAAAACCAATCTACAGGTTCTTGATGGTCAAAATCAATGGGCTAACCTGACTGAATTAACAGCAATACATCTGTGGTAATTCTAATATTATATAAAGGAGTAAAATCATGAGAAAAACCATAAAATCACCAACACCACAATTATCTATTCTCAAGGAGATAAACATAGACTTGGATATGACCGGTCGTCATTATGCTTTACTCGCATCCTGTGAAGGTCAGCTCCCGGAAGATGTTGTTCTCTCAATCCTTAAAGACCTTGTAGAAGAAGATGCCAATAAACTCACCTTATCAGAATTGAGATACCTGTTCATGCTGGTAAAGATTAATTCCCTTGAAAACAAATATGTTATTTCAGTTGAATGTACTCATGATAAAAAGGGTGGTGGAGTTTGTGGACATAAAAATAAATATGAAGTTTTCCTGTCAGATGCTGACTTAAATCCAACCCCGGCTGATTATGAAGTTCCTACAATCTTGTTCAAAACAACAGATAATGAAAAAGAATATAAGGTGTTGCCGCCACCGATGAGTATGGAAAGTCAGCTCTATAATTATTTCCTTACTGTAAAAAATGCTACTCCACAGGACATTGCTGACAGCAAAGAACTATCTTTTGAATTCACATTTATGAGGTCCTTAATGCACCTTGTAGATAATGAAGGAAACCGATTTGTTACTGAGAATACCGGATTTGACAGTCTTATGAGTTATCTGGATTGCAACAAATACCAGACAATTACACACCTTTGTGAAAAGGTACTTGAAGTAAACAGTTTTGGTGTTCAGAATAAAGTCTATGAACTTGAATGTGAGGAGTGTGGTGGAAGCTTAGTCTTCCAGTTACCCTTACTCGCTGGACTTCTTGATTAGTGAACGTTCTCTTACAGACTTTTATAAAAATGCCATAATACCATTGTGTTTCTACAATCTTGGAACAGCAGAATCAATTCTCAATATGAAGATGTATGAAATACAGAAACTCAAGGATTGTATAGGCGACCATGATATTAAAGAACTGTATTACTCTATGCGTGGTTTGACCAATGACTAAAGTTATATATTTTTAATAAGGACAATTAAATGGCAGTTTATACAAGGTCAGGTGGAGGTTCTAACCTTCCAGCAGCTCAACCATCTCAAACAACAGCCCTTGCCAGTAAAGACATCGGCAGTATTATCATACAGTCTCTTGAAACGGTCAGGGATTCTCTTGCCAGAGAAGATGTTCCTGTAAGTTATAAAGATGTAGAAAAAGCTGTAACCGTAGGTATCAATAAATCAGACCTTGTAAAGAAAGGTGCTGGTGGTCTTACAGCAGGTGGTAGGGCAGATGCCGCACTTGCCGCTAAGTATGAACAGGACAAATTCATCAAGTGGCAGGAATACCAGAATAAACTTCAGAAAGAAGAAGAAAGAAATAGAAAGGCTAAAGAACAGGAAGAAAAGAAAGAATTTGACAACCTGAGAGCCAATGTAGAAAAAACTTTTAATTCTGTAGTTACTTCCCTTGATAACCCATTAAAGACAGTTTCCAATCTTATTGATAAAACAGTAAAAGATTTCTCAACCGGATTTGTTGCCGGATTTAAGGATGCCAGAGGAAAGGGTGGAAATGAAATTGAAAAGGAACAGAGAACTTCAGGTACAGTTGAGGCTATCTCACGTTCTCCTGAAATCCAGTCAATTTCAACTACAATGACTGACCTTAATGACCTGATTAAAGATAACTTTGAAACAATGAATGACCAACAGGTTGAGATGAATGATAATCTTTCTGAACTTATTACAGACAATGATGAAGAAGGAAAAGAAAGAGAAGAAGATAAAACTAAACAGGATGCTGAAACTGAAGAAGAAAAGAAAGACAGAAAAAAGAACATGAATAATACTGAGAAAATCGGTTATGTTATGGGTCAGGCTGTTGGTAAGGTTGCAACAGTTGCACTTCTTACAATTGCGGGTCTTGCTGTTCTTTCTCAGATAATAGTCTTTCTTAAAGGTAAACTTGCTCAGTTCATAGCAGATTCTCCGGTAAAATGGGATGCCCGTATTGCCAAGATAAAGGCTTGGTTTGGTACAGTTGGTGATAAAGCAAAACTTTTTGTAAATACTACTTTAAGTAAAGCTAAACTTTCAATTGATAAGACCCTGAGTAAAATCAGAATCTTAGGTAAACCTATTTTCGGTCAGTTGAGTGCTGATGAGAAAAAAGAACTGAAATCACTTGAAAAAGATAAAGACATCAAGGCTTATGAAAAAGCCATGAAAGGTGTTACCACAGTAGATAACACATTAAATACAAGAGCATCTCAATTAGGTGCCGGTAGTGTAAATGCCCGTGATTATGACCTTGATACAGAAGAAGGTCGTACAGCATATAAACAGGCTATTCTTTCAGCTGCAAATAAAACCCGTGCTGAGAATGGTATGCCTGAACTTACTGAAGCCTATCTCGACAGTGATATGGAAAAATGGTTTGCTGAAAGAGATATAGCAATGGCAGATGCCCAGAAGAAAGTTGCCAGTCTTAATATAAGTGAAGAAAAACTTGCCAATTATCTTGACCTTAAAGAAAGAAGTCAGACAAGTTTTGGTCCTGAATATTGGGCACAGCGTGAGGCTGAAATAGATGCTGAAGTTAGTGCCGGTGAAGATGCTATAAAAGAAAAGAGAAAAGGTCTTGTTACAAGTGAACTTGAAAAAGCCCTTATCAAAAGAGCTGAGGCCGGAACTCTTACAGCATATCAGGCTGCACAGTATGAAAGAGATTATGGAATTGATACTAAAGCGGTTCTTGCTAAATGGCAGACAGAAACAGATTCTGTATGGACACCAGCACCTGAAACAAATGCTGAACATTACTTACAGAACGAATACAAAGAATGGATGGATTCTTGGAAGAACTTCGGTAACAATATGAAACTTGACCTGAACATTGATACTTCTAAGGCTAAGAATCCTACCAGCACTAACAAATAGGAGATAGTTATGGCTATTGCAGTTACTAATTATATTAAAAATCTCCCAACATTAGGTAAACCTCAAAAGATAACTGAAGATATATTTGATTCTATAAATGCAACAGGAAATGGAAGTACAACTGAAAACAGTCTTCAGGAAGTAATTATTTCTTGTGCCCATAAAAGACGAAGGGTCTGTGGTCTTCTTAATGAAGGTGTAAAATTAAGTGGAACTTCAGAGTGGCAGGAAATCTTTGGTGGTGGCATTACTTCCATAGGTGGTTCTGTTATTAACCTTGTAAACAATGTGGTTCAATATAAGAATGGTACATCTTTCCAGCAACCTTGGATGAACAGAAAGTTCTGGAAATCAACCAAGCCATTCTCATTTAATTTTTCATTTAATTTTGTTTCTGATAACAATAATGGTTATCTTGATGTATGGGAACCAGCCAAAGCACTTCTTTCTTTTACATTCCCAAGACAGCTTAAAACAGCACAATCAATTAAGAGTAGTCTTAATCAGACTAAACTTATTGATATGAATCAGACCAATACGACAGGTGGAAAAGGTATGCTTGAAGCTGTTGTTGATACAGTAGCCAATTCATATGTAATTCCGGGTCCTGCTATTGGTTATGGTGCTGAAGGTACTCAAGATGGAAATGATGGTGACCCAGTTACAATCGTTATCGGCAACCTGTTTGCTTTTGGTGGTGTTTATCTTGAAAATGTAGATGTTCAGTTCTCACCTATGATGGATTCAACAGGTTATCCTTTATGGGCAAAATGTGATGTAAAGGCAACAGCCATGGATGTCAATTATTGTGATGAACATGGAAACTTTATGCTTACTCAATATGGTGAGAATCAGGCAGCTTTATCAGACCTTGTAGATTCAATGCAGACGTTCGCAGATGATTTGGTGAGTGGATTCAGCAATATAGTTGAAAGTACAAAGAGTGCCCTGAGTGCAAAATTATAGGAGATTGAAATGCTTAAACCATTAAAGATACCAAGAGGAATTGCCAACATATTCAGAATCGGAAACTCTACTGAGATAAAAATACCTGAGAAATGGGCATATCGACCTGACCAGATTCTTGAGTCAGTTGGTTCTGAATCAATGAAAGGTGAACTTGCAAACAATTATCTTTCAGTAAAATCTCCTATATCATTATCTAAGGGAACACCATATGTTATAGCAGACAGTTTATTTGAGGGGTACTTTGTAAATGGCAAAAGGTAGACAGATAAACCTTGATGAAGGTGAAGGTCAAATCGGACAGGCTTTTCTCACAGATGATTTTTTTGCATGTTCTTCTTTTCTTGAAATAGTTTTTGAATGCGATAAGAAATGTTCATTCGGACCAGATGTTGGCTATTACTTTACATATCAGGGAATCGACTGGATTCCATATGGTTTCTCAGAATCAACTGGTGCTAATATGAACTGGCACTATGAAATGAGCTGTTGTCCAAAATGTCTGTTCATGGTCATTAATGAACCTATAACAAGTACTCAGAAACTTGCAAGGTCATTGCGTCTTAATCTTACCAATGAAAGTTCTGACTTGGAGATACCATGTCCTATGATAAATCAGTTTGCCGGGAACTTTATTCAGGATAGCAGATTCTATTCATTTGAAAAGAATATGGTGAAGAAAAGACTTGATGATGCTGTTTATATTTATGCTGGTACTGATAAACTCCTGAGTATAAAATGGCATAACCTTTTGCACCAGACAGCCACAACAATGAAATTTGAAGAACAGTCAATCCCCGGTGGAGATAAGATTGTATTTCAGAATGATAGTGTTGAAAATTGTTTCTGTCTTACACATCAGCCAGTTGCTTGGAATCAGAGAGATTATCTGGCTAAGTTTATGGGTCCTAAGTTTACTATTCATACAGCTGCCGCAGCAGAGTTCCTGAGAGTTTATACAATGAAGTTTGAAGAAATACCTGATTTTGATACAGGACTTCCTTATCTGTGTATTTACAGCAGAAAGAATCTGCTTGAAGCAAATGCTTTTGTACATTGCTTTGCCAACATTAATTTTGAGGTATAACTATGGCTAAACAATTTATAGGAACTGAAGCAACTGGAATATATGTAGGTACTCTTGTAGAAGATATGATTGATACCGTAGCAAGAGAAAAGAAACTTTACTGTAATGTTCACATTGAAAGATTTTTTCAGAAAGATACCAATTACCCTCTTACTTATGTTCCATTCTGGGCATTAAGTTTACCATTAAGAAAAGGTGATAAGGTGATGGTTGAGTTTCATCAGGGAAACCTTATGTATCCAGTTCTCTATAAAAATCCAGATGAAGTAAATGTTGATAAAGAATTCTATGAGAAATTCAATCTCGGAAATATTCATGCTGGGAATATGCCTATGGCTGTAAATACTGTAGGTGCTACAAGACTAGGTAAAAACAGCTACATCATTAAGACTGATGATTATACGGTTATTCATGATGGTGATAATTTTATTCTTATGCACAAGACAGATGGAACTTGGATTGCCGGTAAGAATGTTCATATTGTTACTAATGGTGGTAAGTTTTCCATTGACAATGGTACAGGACAATCTTTATATCAGATTATCTATAACATCCTGAATGTTCTCAATACAAGTCTTGCTACCCAAGGTTCTCCAGCAGCACATACTGTAGTACCCGGTCAATTCACAGCATATATAACTCAACTTCAGAATCTTATGGAGTAATAAATGGCTTTAGAACCTACAGTTCTTAAAACAACTTTATTAACTTGTTTTAAGACAATGACCAGTGATACTGATTTTTCTAATGGTATTGCCAATGCCTGTTCTATTTATTGTGGTACAGCTTCCATAAGTACAAATGATGCTGGTGCTGTTTCAGGTGGTGCTTTTGCCGGAACAGGAACGGGAACGGGAATCATATGTGTACCAACCATAGCTTTTGGTTATATTTCAGCAGCTTGTGTTTTAATGCCAACACTTGGAGATGCTGCTGATAATTATCTTGCCGACCAGTTAGCGATAGGATTACATAGTATGGTTTCAGCAGGAACTATAACTACAGCTGTTACAGGAATTCTAACTCCACCTCCACCTGCTACTCCTACTCCTTATGGTGGTGCAGCCACAGGAAAAATAACATGTAGTTATACAGCATTGGCACAAGGATTAAAAGATTGCTTTGAATCTATGAGAAACCCACCTGAAGGTTCTACAAAAGATGGTGATGAACTATTTGCTGAAAAACTTTCTGAGTTGTTTACTGATTATTTAACAGCAGGAACAGTAAGTACAAATGGTCAGGGAAATCTTGCTGGTTCAGTTGGTAATGGAACCGTATCTTAAACATTTGTCAAAATAATTATATATTATTTATATATGATTGAATTTGATGAAACATTAAGCAAAAGATATACCGGTAAAGAGGCTCTCATAAAACGTATGGAAACAAGACTTCTCCATACAACTCATGATATTCCTTATTACGACCGGGGTGTAGATGTTTCAGAATTTGTATATGGAAGTCAAACTGCTGCAATTAAACTTGCTTTTAAGGACCTTGGTCCAGATATTACACTAGATAGTGAAAATTCAAGGATTCAGTATTACGATATTACCGTAGATGTTTCCGGCATAATGGGAGAAACACAATAATGGCATTTTTGAATCAATTCGCAACATATTTCAATGCACAGGAAAAAGAAACTGAACTTTATCAGTTATGGTCAAGTATTGGTGTCAATATGGAAAAGGCTATTCTGGAGGAACAGAACAGAATCAATGCTGAATTTACTGACATCAACAACTTCTCTGAAGATACAATGCGTTCTTGGTTGGCTTTCTTCCTTCAGAAGATTCCTTATCGAACAACAGCTACAACTCAGGTTTCTGTTTCTCTTGATGATGGTGATTATGCAAGAACTACCATTAATAAGTATGATGAACTCACTACTGATGATGGTGTAATTTATACTCTCATGGAAGACATTGTTCTTCTTGAGGGTGATATACGAACTGTTACAGCTGTTCAGGGAACAAGAATTACTGAAACAGGCACATATCATTCAATCATCAAGTTTCAGGCTAACAATCCTGACCTTTCATATCTTACAGTAAAAATAAATGGTGAAGAAATACCTGAAGTATCTTATGAGACTTCTTACGACCAGTTGTCATTCTTGGGTTCTTGGAAACCTCAGAAAGAGATTGAACATGATTATGGTGGTACCCCTTATCTTCAAGATGAGTATGGAATCAAAGGTGAAGCTTACTGGGTAATTGCTGATGGAGAAACTAAGTTCTCAGTAGAAGGACTTCCTATAGAATTCCGCCGGGGTGACCTTGTAGTTTATGATGGTGAGAAATGGCAAAGGTCAGCATATACCAATAAACTTTCTCCAATTCAGTTTGCTGATACATTTGCTGTACCAAGAAATGGTTATTTTGCTTATTATTATGACGGTTATTTGTATATTAAGGTTTTTGCCGGTACTGAAATAAATAATCCTAATGGACAGCCTTATGAAGTATCATACATAAAGTCAGATGGTATTCAGGGTGAAATTGAAGAAAATCAGCTGCATTTCGTTTCTTCTTATGAAGACCTTAATGAAAATACAGTAAAACTTGTAGTAACCAATACTAAATCATCTGTTGCAATCAATGAACCATCAACAGGTAAACTTGGTCTGTATCTTAAACAGAGATTGTACTCAAGTATCAATGTTTCATCTGTTCCTGAATATACAGCATGGTTTAATGCTCAGCCTGAAGTAGGAGATTGTCTTGTACTTTCAGATTATGAAAGATGGGTTAGACAGGGAAAAACCACAATGGAAGTTACCGGAATTGTTGATATTTATCTTGTAGACCCTAATGGAAACTCTTTAGCTTCAGATGTTAAAGAAAGATTACTCGAACGAATAGAACCATATAAAGATATTGCCGTTCTTCAGATTTCAGAGTTTACTCCGGTTGAACAGCACCTTGCTTTTGAATATTCTACAACAACTTCTATGGAATCTTTTGAACAGTTTGTAAAAGCTAAAGCCTCTCAGTATTACAATCTTGCTTACTTACAGTCAAAAGATTCTTCTCTTTTTGAAAATCTTGACCTTGCAGCAATCATTCAGGATATTCAGCAGACTTCTCCATATGCTTCTACTGGTCTTATTCTTAAAGGTTATCATTATTTGCGTTATCATGAACTTGTAAGTTATGGAATGAGAATTTCTCAGGAATCTTATGCAGATGAACGACCGGGTAGAGGTTGGTGTACGCTTACCTATAAAACTAAGAAAATTATAGATGGTGAAGAAAAAGAAGTTGAAGTAACAAGAATTCTTGAAGAAGTTGAAATAGCCGGAAGTTTAGTATCCTGTCAGATTTATGATGAATATAATACAGCCGTTCCTGTTGGAAGTCATGTTGAAAAACTTGTTACCCTTGATTTTACAAACCCTCAGCTTTACAGTTCAGGTGGAGTCTCAGACCCTAACCTTGCCGGTGAAACAGTACCTATGACAGATGCTGTTCTTGAATTCTACTGGGGAATGGAAAATGAAGGTATTCTTTCAATTGGTGATGAAAAAGGACTTAGAAAGCTTCATTCTATTGATATTAAAAAGGTATAATGATGGAAATAGTAAACAGAACAGACATACAGTTATATGCACAGCGTAATACTTCTCCCAAAATGCCTATAGAGAAAAAGTATGTCTATGCCTTTATTGATTCTCTGATGAACTCCACTTCACTTCAGGAACTGTATGAGAACCTGAAAGATGAAATGCAGAATGGTGATGCTTTCATTATTTTCAACTCATTCAGCAATAAAGCCAGAAACCTGAATAAAGAACCATACCGTTCTATTATTGCTTACTCAATGCTGAAGAAAGATATTCGTCTGTTTGAACTCATATCTGCAAGTATGTTTACAGGTAAAGTTTTTGAGTATCATGGTTCTGACCTTTACACAGATGTTGCAAAACATACAGATGAAAGTCCTTGGAAATATACAGATGCCGGTCTTTACACAGATATGTCTGAAGGTCTTATCCAGATTGGTTTTCAGAATTACTATTGTGATAAACCGGCTCAAGATGGTGCTGGTTCTGAATATCAGACATTGGAAGAACTTAATGCCAGTCTTCTTGACTTTGACTATATCATAACCCTTACAAAACCGGCACGTGTTATGATTCTGCTGTTTTATGTACCTTACTGTTATCTTAGTGGTACAAGCACGGAATTATATTCGACCGGAATAGATACATCTTCAGGAACATTCTCAGCACCTTTTGGAGACCCTATCTCAATGGAAATCCTTAATGGTTATACTGACAATGAAATTATAGAACTCTACCGGGAAGTCAGAATGTATGATACTGAATTACAGACTGACCGAGCAATTGAGTTTGAACGAGAAGTTCAGAGATTAGATGATGCTATTCTGATTTCTTTTGATATGAAATGTCAGTCTTCCGTAGATGAAACTGAAGAAGGTACAAAAGAATACATATGGTCAGACATCTCTGTTCTCTCTAATACAAGTGATAACAAAACATATGTTGTTGAAAACGTATACAATGCCAACAACATACATTTTGAAAAATATATACCTATTATGTTAAGGCTGGAAAACAGACCTGATGCCCCTTGTCTTGCTTATCAGGTAGTACATGAGGATTGCAGAATAGGTGCAATGTTTTATACTAGAGAAAGAATTTAAGGAGTGAAATATGGCAACAGAAATCGCAGAACCGGCAGACCTACCGGCAGGTGCTATAGATGATACTACAGCTTCAAGATATAGAATGATTGTTTATCAACAGGCTCAGGATGATGCAGGTATTAAAACACTTGGTCTTGCTGACTGGAAAAACTATCTTAATTTTAATGGAGTTGCTGTAGATAATGTAGCAACATTTGTTGGTATAGATGTAAATGAATATAATTACAGGGCAACTACATTACAGCCACTCCCGGCAGGTGTCCTGAATATTGTAAGTAGAATAGCAAACCTTGTTGCAAATACAGGTGTTCCTGATACACCACAATCAAGTTATACAACACTAAATGATAGAACTACTACTCTTGAAGGTTATGTAAAAGATGGTTGGACTGATGAAACAAGACCAGCCGGACATCAGCATGTTGATGGACTTCTTACAAGGGCTGATAATGCTGAAAGCAACATTGAAGAATTGTGGGAAAATGTAGGTGGTGGAGGTGGGAGTCCAACAAATACACTTACAAGCAGAGTTCAGGCTCTTGAAACAACTGTTGGAGATTCAAATAGTGGTCTTGTTCAGGACACTAACACTCTTAAAACAGAAATGGGTTCAGGCTACGACCAGAGTAAAGGTGATGTTTCAACAAGACTTAATACTCTTGAAACAAATGTGGGTACTGAAGAAAGTGGTGGAACAGCTGCAACAGGAATATATGCCCGTCTTAAAACCCTTGATGATGATGTAGGAACATCTGGATATGACCTTACTAACAAAGGTACAGTTTCTGCAAGATTAGACAGGATTGAAGAAGTTGAAGGTGTACCATCAAATTATGATGTATCTACATCAGGAACATTACTTGGAAGAATAGAAACAGTAGAGGCTGTAGCAAGTGCAGCCTATTCTTATAAAGGTACTGTTGTAAGTGTAGTAAATGACAGTACTCCTGTTACTGAAAAACTCATACTTGAAAATAATAGTGAAGTTATTCTTGCTGACTTAGGTGCCGGACAAAATGGTAACATATATAATATCAGTCCTGCTAGTGGAAATTATATTGAAATTATCTTCCCGGTAGGTGTTACGAATAAATACCAGAAAGGTGCAAACATAGCTTGGGTATGGGATGCAGACACTTCTTCCGGACATTTCGATGAACTTGGTTCTTCAATAGATGTTCAGAGTATTGAAACAGATATTCAGAATTTACAAGATGATGTTGGAGATTTACAAACAGATGTTTCTAATCTAAAAGCAAAATTTAAGAACAACGGTTCTTCTCCAACATCTGCTTGGGATTCTACAGGATTATCAGGCATTTTCTTAATTGTAGGAAGAAAGCCACACACATCACCTACTGAAACAGATTTTAATGATAAAGTAGAAAGTTTCATAGGTTACTTTGGTAGTGGTATATGTTATGTTCATAATGATATTCAGATAGCTAGTCCAAGCGATGTTTTCAACTTCAATGATGGTACCGGTGGTTCTTATAAAGTAAGTGCCATAGATTCATCAGTATTAGTAAATATTACTCAAATAGGATAGTTCTATGGTTTGGGATAATGGATTCATGATTGGAAATGGTGAAAGGGTTACAGATGAAACCAGTAAGCCGGTTTACAGAAACTATGCTGAATGTGGAATCATTATGGACCAGAATATGTTCGACCAGATAACTGAACATTTTAAGATTTATTATGAAACGGAAGTTCTCAAGAATATTGTCTTTACACCTAAAAATGTCCTTAAACAGACATCTTCAAATTATTACTTCCTACATCTTGATATAAAAATCCCAAGAAACAATTAAAAAAAGACCGGCAAGAAAGCCGGTCTTTTTATATTAAGAGTACTGATTACTCATAATAGGTATTGAAGAATTTCAAGGCTCTATCATTTGGAGAGTCATAAATCGTATTAACAATACTCATAACCCATATACCGTCAGTCTTGGAAATCTTAAAACGGAAAGGACTAGAACCATTACTTGAAGTGGTAATGAGACTTTCATCTTCAAGATAAATGCTGTCAGAAACTTTGTCTTTGTTTACAAAAACCTTATAAACCTTAATGACTTCTGCACCATCATCAGCAGGACCAAAATATCTGTCTGCACGATTGTTTGTTTTTCTACAAACAAGTTCAAGTTGGATTTTTTCATCAGCAACAAGTTCAGCAAGTGGATTTGAAACCCGGCGGTCAATAAAGAAGTAAGCGATTCCTGATTCTGAATCTTCATCAGCAACAACCTGAACCCAAGGGTTATATGGTGGAACTTCAGGTTCATCTTCTTTTGGAGTTTCAACAGGTGCTTCAGCAGGTGTTTCAGCAGGTGTTTCAGCAGGTGTTTCAACTCTTGTTTCTTCAATGATTTTTTCATCATCATTGCCACCAACAGCTGGTTTACAGGAAACCAGAACCAAAGTACCCAGAAGGGCAAAAATAAGTTTTTTCATAAAAGCTCCTTAAAGGGTCTTTCTCAACCCTTTCTATATATAATTATAATAGATAGTAAAACAAAAGTCAAGCAAAAAAATTATAAAAATTCTAATTCTTTTTTAATCTGCAAGACTTCATTTTCTGTCAATTCACCGGGGTCATTCTTGTTAAAATCCTCACATATATTAACTACTTCAACTTTCATTCCGGCAGAGTTCAGGTTCATTCCTAAATGTCTTGCTTTCTCCTGAGCTGCCGGTTCATTATCAAAAGCTATGAATACTTTTTTGAAATGATTCTTGAGAAACAGTTCCTGTTCTCTTGTTACGGAAGTTCCCAAGCTGCAAATTGTATCATCACCCATCCTAAGTACATCAAACGGACCTTCAACAAGTATAACTTTATCTTTATCACAGTTATCAAGATTAAAGAAAATCTCTTTAGGATTTATGACAGACTGTTCAATGGACAGATTTTTATATCTTGGAATTTTATGTTCTTTCTGATAGTCCTTTGAAAGAATTGAACGACCAGTCCAACTTACCAGAACATCATGATAATAAATCGGAATCAGGATTCTGTAAGACCATTCTCCTATGGTTCCTCCACCCCTTATATGAAATTTGGACTGAAGATAATCAGGGTCAAATCCACGACCAGACAGATATTCCTTTTCATTGTCATCAAGTCGATAACCCGGAAGTTCCAGATTCTGACCTCTGGCTATTCTGACAGGAGCTTTCTCCTTGCTGATGTAATTATATGTATCAAAAAGTTCTTTTACCTGAGATATGGAAATATTCAGAACTTTTGCAACAGCATCATAATGTGAATGTGAACCACATCTCCAGCAATAGAAATGCGGGTTGAGCTGATAGAAACCACCATTGAAATGAGTATCAGCCGGGTTCTTACAGAATGGACAGTTTACATGAATCCAGCTGCGTTTTTCATCATCTCTGTGGGGAATACCTGTATCGTTGAAAAGTCTTTTGAAATCTATTGCCATATTATAATGTTAGAATCCTGAGAAAACCCGGCTATTCTTTAATCTTAAAATACAGTTCAGGATTGTATATAGGTTCTTTATTCCCATGATTAAATACAATCATATTTCCTAAAGATTGATATTCAGTTTCTTTTAGTGAAGCATAACGATTACCATTAGGGTCCTTAAATGAATGTTCTGTTGAATAAAAACCATGTCCTTCTTTTACAGGGTCTACAGACTCCATTAAACCTGTCCACATCAGTATCTCTTTACCCTCAGCAACAGCCTGAATAAACGGCAGCCATTTCTTTGCGTCTTCTTGTGTTAGTGTCATATAGCACCTTCCTTATGTTTAAGATAGATATACAAAGCACAATCAGCTTTACCTGAGATTATATCAACTTCATAGTCATCCCATTCAGTAGGTTCATCAGAATCATTTATTGTCATATGTTCTTTTCTTAAAACATTAAACGTAGGAAATGATTCAAATATTGTGAGATAACTCGGCATGATAATTGGTTTAAGTTCTTTGAATTTCATCACATTTCCTCTCATATTGTAAAATCTTTATATTCAGGGTGTTTGAGTATAAGGTCTAATTCCAAGTCCTTCTCAATTGTCTTCCTCCTTTTCAGACAACCCCAAGTTCCATCTGCAAAATACATCACACAAGGCTGATACCAATAATCAGCAACAGCCTCAACTTCGATACGATAATTTCTATCATCAAGAGTAAGTTTTAGATTTTTGTTTGAATAACTAACTTTAGTACTCATAGTTTTTGCTCCTTCTTATTATAATTATAGAAACCTGTGCTATAAGCGATTATATGCGTTTTGAGAAGACTTTTAACTGAAATTGAATAATTACTCAAAATGTCTGAAAAGTCTTCTCAAAATCAATCCTAGGTGGGTTTTAGAGGGTATTTTCCTTGCCAAAGGTAAATGTAAAGCAGACTGTTGAACATAAGTCTATAAATAAAGCCGGGAACAGAATGATTATGAACTGGATGATGTCAGCACTTATTCCCAAGAAACCAGACAGCCAGTTATATACTGTTTCCTCAAGTACTACATCTGTATTGATATTGTTCAGCAGCTTTTCCTGAACATCTGTGATATTACTTTCAACTTCCCTGAGTTCTTCAACACCATTCTGAATTTTTACCCAAGTAACCGGATTCTCAACCTTGAGGTCAGGATTAAGAGAATACTCAGTTTCCTGTTCTCTCCAATGCAGAAGTTCAGTCTGTTTCTTCTCAAGTGCTTTAAGCTGACTTTCATAAATCTTATTTTTACTTTCAACCTGAACTGAACTGTCGGAAGCTGTATACTTTCTGAAGTCATTAAACTGACCGCTTACAGCTGTAAAGACAGAATATGAAATTCCGAGGACCCATAGAACTACAATGAATATCCCGGTCAATCTTTTGTTTACATAAGACTTGATTGTAAATGCAAATGCCATAAAGCAGACAACTGATACGGACAGCATCATTCCCCAGAAAGCTGTCATGCCGAGTTTATTGAACTGAAATGTAAAATGGATTGATACACAGGTAAGTATTGCACCTATGATTCCTACCACAATTTTTATAACCCTGAGAATGATAGTGTTCTGCTGTTCTATCTTTTTTCTTACTGACGGTTTCATTGCAGGTCTTACCGGCAGCTTTTCTTCATCTTCCACAATTTCTGATTGTATTGCATTATCAGTAAATATAAAAGTATCTCCTTTCTTTTCAAGTTTACCTTCCAACATCCATCTCTTATAAACTTTCTTTATGATGTCATCAGGTACTTTAGAATATGCAGACAATGTTTCTGACTTAGGAAACTTCTTATCTCTCTTGGCTATACTAACCAGCATATCCCATAATTCACTACTAGTCATTTATGATTCTCCTTATGTTTTAATAATAGATTTATTAAGAAATACATAAAAAACTATCATAAGTGTAAACCCCTAATATGAATAATATAGGTCTTATACAGGTAAAATTAAAATAAAAAAGCACTACCAAAAGGATGTACTGGTTTGGTAGTGCCAATCTTAATATAACATAAGGATTTTATATGACTGTAATCCTACTTTTTCTTTCTGACATAATAGACTTTCTTATGCTGATTATCCCAGTTCTTCTGAGCTTTCTGATAAGCAACATCATCTATTTTCTTGGAAATACTGTTCAGGGTATTTGTAGTCTGCATGGTTTTAACCTGAGCAGATTTAAGGGATTTCTTTATCTTATTGATGTACTTACGCTGATTGGAAATGCGTTTGCACAGGTTATTGATTTCACCCTTGAGGTCATAGATTGTCTGGTTCTTATTCTGTTCCAGAAGTTCTCCAAGTACGAACAGCTTCATCTTGGGGTCGTCTTTTGTGCTGAGAATCTTTTCGATTGCAGCAAGAACTTCATCAGGATTCGATGTGTCTACCGGGGTTTTGAGAATTTCTTTTGATTCAAATGTTTTTTCTTCTGCCATGAATTGCTCCTTCTTTTTAATTATAGACAGTAAATATATCTCAAGACTTATATATTCTAATACATCGGGAATTACAGATACTGTGAATATCTGTCTTTCCCTAATCAATACACAAGGCAAGATATGTATATGACTAATAACAATAATATAATAAAATCCCTAGAAAATCACGCAAATTCTGAAAATCTTTTAGATTCTAATATTAAGTATAAGCCTTCCTGTAGAACAGCAGAAAGTCTGACATATTGGGAAAAATTAATGAAAGAATCTGTGAAATATACATGCAACAAAATCAGGTTTACCATGGTAACTAACCCTTTCAAGATGGTAAAAGACCCTGATTTAATCGGTAATTCTGAAGTCTATGAAACCAAGTATGAAAAACTTGCTGATGCAATGCAGACTACATTCTTGGTAAAGATGACTAAGCGTGGAGAACCTATGCGTGTCCACACTACAGACATTCCAAGACCTAAAGAACATCAGTTTCAGAGCCTGATGAACATATTCAGCAGATATTCAATGTTCCCGCTTGTAGAGTGCGGCAAATCATCAATGAGAAAAGACCTTTTCACAGTAGATATTGATGAAAGGATTGATGTAAAGACATTCTTTGATAAACTTAAAGCTGCAAAGGACATTCCTGAATGTGTCTGTACAAGACATATCTCAACAGGACACTGGCAGATACAGTTTTACCTTAAATCACCGGTTATGGTGAAATACATTGACCTTAAAGAACAGAATTCCAATGGGAAATACATTCCTACCGTAAAAAGAAATGAAGATAATCATCTTGTCTATTCAAGAACCCTTAAAAGACTTGCAAGATATTTCAAGGACATATATTCCGGCACAGACCTTTATTATCAGGGTACTTTGTGCCGCAATCCTTACTCAGATTCACAGGAATCTTATCTTTTCATAAACAATACTTATGTGAGTTTAAGGGAAAAGAAACCGACCGGGAATGAACTGGCTGATTATATAAGGTTCCTTGATAAGAACAATATAGTCCTGAGAAAAAACATAAATCTTGAGATACATGACATTGATGAAAAGAATCCTGAACTGTCAAGGCATAAACTGACGATGATTTATGCAAGGGAATGGGTATGGCAGAATATGAGGAATGGCTGTACTCCGACAGAAAGTTCCCTTGAGAATTATCTGCTGTCTGTAAAGATGGAGATAGCTGACAAGTGTCTTAAAGAACCACACTCTGACAAGGAAATCATATCTCAGGTTCATTCACTTTATGCTTGGTCAGTTGATAATTATAAGGACATTGATACTACAAGTGGTCAATGGAAAAGCTCTATCTACTGGAACAGAAATCAGCGTTCAGAAAAAATAAAACAGGCTAAAAGGCTGAAGAAAAGATTTGTGGAACTTGTATCTCAGGATTACAGTATCTCTGAGATTGCTAAAATATTCGGAATGTCTAGGGTAACCTTATATTCCTATATGGCAATATTCATGGTAATGGATACTGTAAAAACTGTTACTTGGTTCAAGAACTCAGCAATGAAATTCGGCGGGTACAGACCTTGGGAAGAAATCATTGCAGAGATTTCAGATAAAATAAAACTGATGAAGATGAGATTCGGAGAATCTAAAATCAAATGGAAATGGATGGACTACAGCAGAGTTGCAGAAGAATATGGTCATGCTGTAAATTATGATATTCCACTTGCCGGGAATCATGAACTTGAAACAAGATACATTGCCTAGGAGTTTATATGACACCTTTATTTGATGATGGTCCTGTATATGACCCTCATGTAAAAAGCATTATAAATTATATGCTCATTCATTTAAGGAACAACAATCCCAAACCTGAAAGTCCTGTTTATGCGAGAAATGCAGCTTTCATAAAGGAATTGTATGACGGAACTTTTCTCCGCCACAATTTCGTTTATTCCCGGATTAATCAGTTTGATTTGGACAGAGTGAATGAACAGGTAAAGGCTGTCAAAGGTTCTTGGCAGATGGTCAGGAATATAGTAATAGGTTCCCTTGACCATTATGAACTTGCCAAGAGCAAGGACCGTATGCCTTTCAATAAAAAGTTTCTTGATGATATTTCTTTTGCAACTTTCTTTGAAGGTTCAGTAAAGTTTAATCCTGATGGTTGTTTCGACAGTAATTTCATGAAGTTCGTGAATGAACCTAAGATGTCATACAACTATAATTCAGACATAACCATCGGTAAACTTAAAGATGAAACCAATGCTTTGTTCAGGAAAGAAGCTGAATCATTCTGTAACAAATGGTTCAAGATGAAACATATGCAGCTTTCATTCTGGTATGAAATGGTAGACTGGACCAGATGGTTAAGATGTTTCAGAAAAACATTTCCGAATATTTATGGGGAGTTCATAGCATCCTGTGAAGATGGGAATCCTTTTATTGATTTCAAAAGATTTCTCCTTGACCGGTTGAAGTGGAAAGAGGGTGAGAATCCTGTGATGAATGTTTATTACTTCAGGCTGACCAGATATGATTCAGGTATGCTTGATGGAATGTTCAAGGAATGGCTGAGAACAGGAATCGACCGGAATAAATTCAACGCACTTAAACAGCTGCCTAAAAGCATAGACAGATATTATACAGATGAATCTTTCTCCAAGCCGGAAGAAAAGGTTGAGAAGAAAGTAGTTGATGTTGAAGATTTACCGATATTTTAGACTTTACAAAATAATTATTTATGCTATAATAAACATTGTAAGAGTAGTGCCTTACGATAAAATATAGTCTATAATTTAAGAGCCTTTGTTTGAGGGAATTATAACCGTTCTGTAGACTAGCGGTTTTCGGTGACACTGACCGAGTTCCTTCAGATGAAGGCTTTTTTGTTAGGAGATTATTATGAAACTTGTAGTTGGTACAAATGTAATTGAAATGGATAAGTCTTTAATTCTTTCTATGGCTAGAATTGGAGATTTTAACTGTAATGGACATTTTCTCGTGTCAGTTTATAGTGGTGAAAGAAACATTCCTCATTTTCATGTAATTAAAATGCAGAGTGGGGAAGAATGTTGTCCTAGGATAGATTGTCCTGAATATTTTGTACATGATGGAAAAGATTATAAACTGAACTCTAAGGAGAAGAAACATTTATGTAAATTTCTGAATACTGTTTCACCTTATGAAGAAGATTGTAATAAGACATATTACGAACTTATCTGGGAAGAATGGAATCGTAACAATAGAGAATATAGAATTTCTAAACCTGAATCTGTTCCAGATTACACCCAACTCAATTAATTTATTGAAAAATGGTGGTGTTCTAATATTAAAATATGAAACGAGAAGTAATTGAGAATCTGAATGAGAAAGACTTTGTGGCAAGTCTTATAATGAGTAATAAATGCTGTCAGATTCTTCTGCCATACACTAAAGCAAATTATTTTGACTGTGATTATTCAAGGGTCATTGTGTCTTGGGTTAAGGACTACTATGAAAAGTTTAAGGTCAGTCCTAAGAAAGACATTACATCTGTTTATAAAATGAGATGTGATGAGATTCAGGATGAGGCACTCAAGGACCTTGTGTATAACTATCTCAAGAACATTGCAGAATCTGAAATTAATATAAACAATGAAGATTATCTCATAGACCGGGGTAAAGACTTCATTGACTATAAGGCACTTCAGGAATATACGGAAAACTTACAGGCTTGTATTGACACCAGAGATATGAATAAAGCTCGTAAGGTACAGCAGAACTATAACAGAATCAGTATTGCTGAAACTAATGAGGTTTCTCTGCTTGATAAATCAGCTGTTGATATTATCAAGAATGCCCTTAAACAACAGGAAGAAGTTCTCTTTACAATGCCCGGAGAAATAAATAATGTTTTCGGTAATATACACCGTAATGACTTCATTATGATTATGGGTGGTGCCAAGAAAGGAAAGTCATTTCTTCTTCAGGAGTGTGGTATTCAGGCTGTTGAACAAAGACTTAATGTTACTCTTGTTGAGCTTGAAATGACAAGGGAAGAAGAAATCCAGCGTCTGTGGAAAAGATGGTTTGGTGTAAAGTCAGGACTTGTTAAGCCGGGTACATATGAAACCTGTAAGTTTGTGGAATGTCCTGATGAAAAGGGAAAATATAAAATTGAACTTTATGATGTAAATGTAAAGGAAAGCAAAGAGGAAGATGTTGAGAAGTTACAGAAACAGCTTCGTGCATTTACAAAGTATAGTGCAAATCTCAGGGTCATTGCATATCCTGCCGGAACGGCATCTGTAATTGATATTTGCGATAGGGTGGAAGAACTTGCAACAAAAGAAAACTTTGTTACAGACGTTCTTCTCATAGACTATGCTGACATTACCAAGCCAATTGGTGGTGGAACTGAATTAAGAAATCAACTTAATGCCATTACCCAGTATCTTCGTGGATTTGCAATGAAGTTCCATTGCTGCGTTATTACAGCAACTCAGACAAACCGTACCGGCTACAGTTCATCTGTTGTAGATGTAAACGCAATTGCTGAAGATTACAGAAAGATAACTCATGTTACTTCGATGGTATCAATGGAACAGACACCAAAGATGAAGAAGAATCATATAATGAGATTAAGGAATGTTGTAATGCGTAATGGGGAGGCTGTGGATTGCTGTGTATTCCCGCAATGTCTTAGTCTTGGTCAATTTGTATTTGGCGAACCGATTCTTGCTGAGAATCTGATTATGGAGAATGAAGATGATGAAGACTAAAGGTAAGAACTATGCTAATAGAAAACCTGAATCTGAACGACCTGAAGGAGATTTCTATCCTACACCAAGTTGTATGGTTGAAGAACTTATAAATTCTCAGGTTTCAATTTTTAATAGTAGTGTTGAGGGTAAAGTTATTTGTGACCCATGTTGTGGAAAATATGCCATCGGTAATGTTCTCAGGAAGAAAGGGTTTGCAGAATACAACAGATTTATTGAAACAGATTTAATTTATGGAAATGATTATCTTGAAAAAGATGATAATGGAAATTATAAGAATCTTAATCATTATGATATTACCATCATGAATCCACCTTTTAAGAAATTTGATGAGTTTGTAACTAAAGCTAAAATACAATCTGATAAAGTTTTCTGTATCGGTAAACCAAACTTTTTTGGTGCTCATAACAGAAACATAAACGGACTGTGGGAACATTTGGAATATGTTTTAATTTTTGACAGAATGATTGCATTTGATAAACCTGAAACTGAAGATGGTAAAGTTGAATGTGGTATGATTGTAAGTTGTTTCTTTGTATGGGATAAAGATTATGATGGGCTTCCACAAATTAAAGTTTTGGATATGGATAAATACATAAAGAGAAAAGATGGAAGATAAATATAAGTCGATTTTACATTGCAATATAAAGCCTTCTCATAAAGTTGCTGGTATTTATAAGATTGAAAATCTTATAAATCATAAAGTTTATATTGGACAATCGTTAAATGTATATCAGCGTTTTAGACAACATATTCGTTCAAATGATGATACTTATTTACATAGAAGTTTAAGGAAATATGGAGTTGATGATTATTCTTTCATGCTTATCAAAAAAACTTATGATTTGAATTATTGGGAGGATATGTTTATCGGGTTTTATAAATCAGATAATCCAAACAATGGGTATAACTTGATACCCGGAGGAAATTCTGACAATTGGAGATATGTAAATTATTTAATAAAGAATGGTATAATTCCAAAGCCTAGTGACTATAGAGTGTTTACTAAAGAGGCTCGTAAGAAGATTAGTGAAACAAATCGAGGTAGAGTGGCAAGTCCTGAACTGAGAAAAAGACTTTCTGATATTCAAAAGAAATTGTTGGTTGATAACCCAGACTTGCTTCGCAAGAAAACTCAATGGATGAAAAATTTATCAAAAGAAGATTATGAACAATACTGTATTAAACATAGAAAAGCTAATAAAAAACGTCACTGTATATTGTGTATAGAAACAGGTGTTACATTTGATTCAGAAAGACATGCTTGTAATGTTTTAGGTATTGGAAGATGTAAATTTAGAAATGTATTAAAAAATAATATTGCGATAAATGGATACCATTATCAAATTGTGCAACTATGATTGTATCCTGTTGGTTTATCTGGGATAAGCATTATAACGGACTTCCACAGATTAATGTTCTTGATATGCAGAAGTACATTAAGAAGAATTAAATATTTTATATGACTGAACTGAAATGTATAAAATGTGAAGCTACTCTTATCTTTAACCGGAAAGACCTCTGGATTATCCCAAGATGTCCACATTGTAGTGGAACCCTGATTGATAGGGAAGTTTTTGATAAACTCAAGGCTAAAGAAAATTCTAAAATTAAAATAAATGGCTAGAGTAACTTATGACGGTACAAGAATCATTGTAGATGCCGCCAGACTTAATGTAGACAGACTTAATGAACTCGCTGAAAAGTTCAATGCAGAATACCTATCTTCATTGAATGCTTTTGCATTTAACCGTACTGTAAGTTCAGTTACTGAAATCTCCAAGATTGAAGGTGCTATATTTGATGATTCATTTATTCAGCTTAAATCAGTAATCGACCGGGTAATTCAGAAAAGACAGGATGAAATGAAAGCCATGAACTTTCCTGAAAAGATGTACCCTTTCCAGAAAGAATCTGTTTATCAAATGCTGCATATGACCGGGAACATTCTTCTGGCTTCAGACCAAGGAACAGGTAAGTCATTGATGAGTATTATGTATTTGCTGTACAGGTCTAAGATAAAAGAGTGTTATCCTGCTGTAGTAATATGTCCGGCATCCCTAAAGACTAACTGGGCTGTAGAATTCAGTAAATGGAATCCTGAAGTAAAAACTTATGTTATAAATGGTCGTACTTCTTATGATGATAGATATATTCTCAATAGTGTGAAACAGGCTGATGTTGTAATCATAAATTACGACATTCTTGGGGTAGATGATAAAGAAGCACAGAAAAGAGAAAAAGAAAGAATAAAGACAGCCAAGGAAAACGGCTGGTTTTACCGTAAGGCTTTCATTCCAATCTCAGGCTGGGTTGATTACATTAATGAAGTAATAAAACCGAAGGTTCTGATTTGTGATGAAGTTCAGGCTATTGAATCTGCAAAAACGGTAAGAACCAGAGGTGTTACTCAGGTTGCTGTGAATGATAATGTACTCAAGCTGTTCCTTTCAGGTACTCCATTTGAAACAAGGGTTGCTCAGTTTTATAATGCCTGTCATTTACTAGCACCTCACATATTCCCTAAAGAATGGGATTTCAAGCAGAGATACTGTGACCCATATTACAATGGATTTGGTTGGCAATATAAAGGTGCAAGTAACATTCCTGAATTGCGTGAGAAACTTTCAGGAATAATGATAAGGCATAGAAAAGAAGATGTACTTTCACAGCTTCCTGAAAAACAGAAGATACCTATCTATTTCGATATGGATAAAAACAGCCGCAAGGTTTACGACCAGATGGAAATGGAACTTGCTGAACAGGAAGAAGGAATACATCAGTTCAGTTATCTTGCCAAAATGAAAGAAGCACTTGTTGATATTAAACTTGAAGCTGTTGTTCAGTTCATAAAGGATATGCTTGAAGTTGAAGACAAACTGGTTGTATTCACATTTCATAACAGAATGTATGAAGACCTTATGAAAACATTCGGTAAACAGGCTGTTGGAATAAACGGTTCCGTACCAAGTGATAAACGTCAGGGAATGGTTGATGCCTTTCAGAATGATGAACATGTAAGGCTGTTTATCGGTCAGACACAGGCAGCAAGTACCGGAATAACCTTGACAGCAAGTCATACCGTAATATTTACTGAATGGGCAAATACAATCTCACAAATGGAACAGGCGAGTGATAGGGTACATCGAATCGGTCAGAAAGCAGACAGATGTATTATTTATTATCTGATTGTAAAAGATACTGTTGATGAGGACCCGTATTATAATCTGAGTGAACATTATGCTGATATGAAAGCCGTCATGGATGGTAATACTAATGCAAAATTCGTTGATATAAATGAATCAATGATTGCAAGGGTAAAGCAGAGAAAACTGATGAAGAATAAGAAAGGTGTTCAGATTGAGTACGAATAAACTTTATAATGGTGATTGTCTGAAACTTCTTAAAGATATTCCTGACAATTCTATAAATCTTGCAATTCTTGACCCACCCTATGATGTAGATGTGAATCATGATGGTGGTAAACTGTATCATAATAAAGGATTTGATAAATCTAATATTGAATTAGTAGAAAGTAAGATTGATAATGGATATGATATTGTTTCTGTTGGAGAAGAACTATTCAGAATAATGCCTTATATGAATGCTTATTTTTTCTGCAATAAGAAACAAATACCTAGTTATTTTGATTATTATGTGAACCAAAAAAATGTTTGTTTGAAATAATTATTTGGAATAAAACAAACGCTTTACCGACATATAACGGAAAGTATCTTACCGATAGTGAATATTGTCTGTATTTCTTTGAACCTAATCATAAATTGTGTCATCCTGATAATTACGAAGATGCCAAGACATTGTTTCAAAGTCCTATAAACAATGCTGATAAAAAGATATACAAACATCCTACAATCAAACCTTTACTATTAATTGAAAAACTAATAAGAAATTCAAGTCATGAGAATGAAACTGTTTTGGATTGTTTTATGGGTAGCGGAACTATAGGTGTAGCCTGTGTAAATCTTAATCGTAATTTTATAGGTATTGAACTGAATAAAGAATATTTTAAGATTGCACAGGACAGAATAAATGCTGCTGAACATCAAAGAAAAATAGAACTTTTCTAATATTAAAATATGAATATTGAAGAAGTATTGAATAAGGCTGTTGTAAAAAGACAGTCCAGCAAAGAGCTACTTGAAAAAAGACAGACACGGAAACAGGAACTTGCAGAAGAACTTGAGACGGTTTTGAAATCTCAGGTTCTTTTACAGTCTGTTGCTGAAGAAGTGCAATCCAAACTGTCAGTCAAAATCAACAACATTGTCAACCTTGGTCTTGAAACATGTTTCCCGGAATACACGTTTGAACTTCAATATGTTCCGGCAAGGGGCAAGACGGAAGTTCGTTTTGTATTCAAAAAAGATAATGATGAAGTTGATATTCTCAATCAGAATGGTGGCGGGTTGGTGGATTTAGCATGTTTCACTCTCCGTATAGCGGTGTATGCACTTTCAAGTACTGATAATGTAATTGTGCTTGATGAACCATTCCGTTTTGTCAGCAAGAGCCTACGACCGAAAATTGCAGAACTTATGGAAACATTAAGTGAAAAGATGAACTTACAGTTTATTTATGTTACGCATATTGATGAACTTTCATCTGCTGCTGATAAAGAGTTCAGGTTCAGAAAACAGAATAATGTTTCAGCATTAATAGAGGTTTAGATGTTTACAAAAATAGAAATAAAGAATTTTCAATCTCATAAAGACACCATGATTGATTTTGACAAAGGTATTAATTCAATCTGTGGTGAATCAGATAATGGTAAGACAGCCATAATCCGGGCAATCAGATGGGTTATTGAAAACAGACCGCTTGGTACTGATAAACTCAATTCTTTCTGGAATAAAGATTTCAAGGAAGAAATGTCAGTAAAATTATATACTGAAAATGGCTGGGTGCAGAGAATCAGAACCAAAGACAGGAATGGCTATACAATCTGTACTGATG
>JAFYHN010000057.1 GCA_017539165.1 Eubacterium sp. | reverse complement strand
GTGTTGATTTCTCAACTATCCTTGTCATAGTTAAACGTTAACGTTTACCATTCCAAAACTTACTGTTCTTATTTGGATTCGTTCAATTCCGAATATTCTTATTTAAAAGAATTTTCGGGGTTGTCATCATTATTAAGTTATCAAAGAACTGTCATCGATCCCGAAGAAATCGACGATATGTGACTAAGTCACATACACAAAACACGAAGTGTTTTCAAGACTGCTCTGCAGGCTTGCTTGATTACAAAATAATCAAGGTGCAAACTATATAATCTCTCTCGATTCAGCTTGGGTTTTATCCAAGAATTACGGAGAAGGAGGGATTTGAACCCTCGCGCCGCTATTAACGACCTACTCCCTTTCCAGGGGAGCCCCTTCAGCCACTTGGGTACTTCTCCAAATCGCTGAATCTCTTCGATTATATGTTAGCTTATCAATTGAGATAAACCGGAGCGGAGAGGATGGGATTCGAACCCATGTGCCCTTGCGGACAAACGGTTTTCAAGACCGCCTCGTTATGACCACTTCGATACCTCTCCAGAAGCTCTTATTTTGTGTCGCTGTTTTCCAGCGAGCTTGTCTATAATAACAAAAGAGACCCACTCTGTCAACACCTTTTTTAAAAAAATTTTTATTTTTTTTTAGAGTTTTTTTCAGCCGCAATATGTGGGGCTTTTAAGGGCATTTAACCCCAACTTTTTCCATCTAAATTTTTTAATATCTTTATCTTCATCTTAAAAGAAAAACCAGTCGATCAATTTGATCAACTGGTTCTACTTTTATCATATTTTTGCAAGTAATTATATTTCAGTATTTTATTCTCATTCTTCCTCTTTATTCATCCTCTTCTTATATAATATTAAAAGTCCTACGACAAGTGATATTAATGATATCATCACTGCCAACACGATTGAGACTTCATCTCCTGTCTTTGGGGTTTCTTCTTTCTTTTTCGAAAATACTTTCTCTTTGGGTTTTTCTATAGTGACTTCTGTAGTGATCTGTGTTGTCACTTCAGTTGTTTCACGTGTCGTCCCAGCCGTTATTGTTTCTGTTGTCGTTTCCGTCGTAATTTCTGTTGTTACTTCAGTTGTCTCTTCAGTAGTTATCTTTTCTTTCTTTTTTATTGTAACTGTTTGATCTGTATCTTCTATATCTTTATGTTCCGCCACCTTTCTATCTCCAGGCTTACCTTCTCCAACATACAGTTCTTCAAACACAACTACGTCAAGATTAGATATATCAGAATCCTCTTTAAAGAGTTTAGACATATCAGCTTCAAAGCTAACATCCACCAGACCGTTTCGAGCTCCTCTCATATTTTTATTTGATTCTTCTATATCTTCAATTGTAAATGTAACCTGCGACTCTAATGCTTTTTCATCTATGTAGATTTCTTCTCCAGTATATTTATTCATTAGTTTTCCTTTGATGGTATAAGTATCTGGCAATAAATTACTGTACATAACCGAATCTACTATTACGACTTTTTCTCCGGCTTCAATTTCTTTTCCTTCCGAAGTATTTGCAGTCGTCGCTATCCTAGGTATATGAATAGTCTGACTCTCATCTTCCGGATTTTCGTGTCTTATCGGAAATGTAATCTCTTTCTCACCATCTTCATATTGATTATATTCCGTATCTTCGTCATTTAAGTCCGCTTCCGTAACTATACCAAGATACAATACTTCATATATTAAAATATCCTTTCCACTTAGATCCGTTGTATCAACTTTTTTAAACAGAACCTCTTCTTCCTGATCTATCGAATAAATAGTTCCATTCCATTCATTACCTGTTTTAAATGATTTTATCGTTCTTCTGTTATTACCTTCCGAATCTTTATACTCACTTAACTCTCCTGTAGATATATCCCGTACCATTACAGTTCCTACAATAGTATAATCTGTGTCTGCTCTTAATGATGTAAATGAACATATATCCGATATGCTTATCTCAGTGTTCTGAGGCGCCATAGCTGAGTTAGTTTCCATACATAGTGCCGTTGTACCAAAACCAATAGCCGGCGAATCAATCACTGTACCCGCTCCGTTATAGCTTATACTAATATCCGCTCCATCTGTTTTTCCATCCACAACGAATCTCATTACAGGTTCCAACTGATATCCCTTAGGATCTTTATTCAATCCACCTCTTACTTCTGTCACCTCATAATTTCCCGGCAAAAGAGCACCATATTCATTCGAATATGGAATCTTCTTCTCACTGTTCTCCGTATTTTCAAACCATAGCGGATATTTATTTCCTTTTTCGTAGTCATTTGTATCAGCTGCATTAATACTTTCACTCGTTCTAGGATTCTTATTTGCCGAAGAATGATATTCTCCATTCTCATCCGTATATATATAATGAAACTCACCATTAGAGGTATTCAGAATTTTAAACTTAAATCCTTCCAGAGCATTTCCATCCTTATCCTGCTTTTTAATATGAAGATCTGCCCTGACAGGAGTATCCATAAAACTTATCTCTCCTTGATATGTCATGGCTATATTTCTCGCAGCCTTTCCATCATCTTCTATCCAGTATGCAGTTCCATCTTCATATCCCGTTCCTGCACTTCCTTTAGACTTAAGAACAAATGTTTCTCTTCCTGTTATTTCATACTCTTTATTACTGTTGTTAATAACAGCTTTATAATTCTGAATCTTATAGTTTTTCGGAGCACCTGTTTCTTCTATAGTTATATATCCTAATGGAAGCTTATCCTGAACTTTTGCCACATATGCTTTCTTTTCTTCATTCCATGCCGTTTTGATATTAAATGTCTTGGTCGGAGTTTTAGTAGCAAAGTCCTGTTTCCTACGTATAACGGAAATGTCATCAACGTAATACTTCACAGTAAAGCTTGTCCCTGCAAGTGACGAATCTCCTTCCGAAAGAGATAGTCCTGATAACTTGTCTTTCTTTATTATCATACATTCAACATTCGCCAAAACCGGTTCATCCTGAACTTTTATAGAAGCAGGAGACCCTTGAAGATTCGAAGCAGCAACCACAACTGAACCCACAGACTTATTCAATTTATAATTCTTTCCGGCTTTTACTTCTTTATAGTAGAATTCCGTATTCTTTAGCGTCCCATCTTCATTCTTATTCATATATGCAACAGGTATCGGCCATTCTTCAGCTACACCATCCGCATTTACTACAAATTCATGAATAGAATTTGCATTACTATCTGCATCGTTTCTTGTTCTGTACAGTCTGTAGGTTGCACCTGCCAGAGAATAATTTGGATTTCCACTTGTAATAGAAGTATTTGATGAAGACTTATTTAGCTTTACATATGTAGGTTTATAGTTTCTTACTTTGTATTTTAACGCATTTATGATTGCTGCACTCCTGTCAGTATTATCTTCACCATATGTACTAAGAATAAATGTCTTCGAACCATCTGGACTTATCTCTTTAAAATCAGTCGCTGATTTACTAAGGTTGCCCTCAATATTTCTATATGGTTTCGGAGCCGAAGCCTCTAAAAATCTAAACCCATATTCTTTGTTTTCTGGAAGATCTATAAACTTGAATATAGCTACACCCTTATATTCCTTATTACCAACTTTCACAGTTCTGGTAACTGCCGATGCATAACCCTTTATTGTGTCATTCCCAATCTTTATCTGCGCAGAAGAATCATAATTTGAAGCATACTTTTCCTTGTCACCATTATGACTAAGAACAAATGTCACTCCGTTTATCGGATTTCCGGTATTGGCATCTATCTTCTGAATAGCTACATATCTCTCCACCGGAACATATCCATTCCAGAAAAAGTTAAGCATCGATGAACACTGAGGTATATATAGGTATGCAAGTCTCTGTGCTTTGGAGTTGGATGTATAAGCAACCCATGTCTGTGCAAATATTGTACTGTTTAAACAACTTCCTGAGGTATAACGACCTTTACTGGCTTTATCATTTATCCATATCTTGAATTTGGAATTGCCCCATATTACTGCACTTCCACTTGTGTATGTTTTATCAATCTTTCCATTTCCATTCTCATCTACAAATATCTTCCCTTTCGAAGGAACAGGAACTCTTGTTGAGATATTTGCCCATATATCTGAAGACGGCTTTTTATTCTGTGGGATAAGGTGAATCCATTCTGTTATCTGACCAGATCCGTAAACAGAATCTGATTTAGTCTCCTCTGTTTTGACCTTAACATTGTAACTTGCCTCATCATTATCATTACTTTCACTTGCAAATGCAAAACTTAGATTATTGACATCTTCTCCTTTGTAATCAAAGTAGACTCTATATCCATTTCCAGCATAAAACTTCTTCTCTGTATCGGAACCCGCATCTCCTTCATTACCGTCTGTATCCACGTAAAACTTACCATCTTTATTTGGATCTGCTTTTTCAATCCAACTCATCATCCTGTCATAAGTATCTTTAGCATGATAAGCTGTTCTACTATATCCAACACCACCTGCCGCATATGCAGCTGTATAATGAGTCTGATTATAGAGGTCATTTTCCGAAGAATAATAACCTATAGATTTGATGAAGTCATTGTAACTCTGTATTCCACTCTTGCTGTAATGCAGTCCATACCAGAGTGCCGTCGTAAGTTCTCTCTTATATGCAATCCCGGATGATTCGAGCGGTTGTTGTTTAAAAGTATAATTCGCTTCATTATCTGGATTTATAAGACTCGGATCTATACAGTACGCATAAAAGGTTCCATGGTTTGTTCCTATTGAATATTTATAGTTATCCCCGGATATCCTTGTAACCGTAAGATAGTTCAGCCCATCTGATCCATTTGTAATAGCCATGGTTCCTTCCATAGCACCTTTCACCGGTTTCTCGTCTAGTTTCTCATCTGGCACCGCATCTGTATCCGACGCTGTATCAATAGGTTCACTATCAATAATTACCCCTGGCTCCTTTTCTTCAGTTTCCACCTTCTCTCTCGTATAGACATCTTTGTTATTTTCTATACCGTTTATACCGTATATAGAAAGATAACCTGTAAATCTGGCTGCAGCAACAGAAGTAGTATCCGCTTCAGTATAGTAGTCTACACAAGAACCATAATTCGATATGGAAACCCGGTTACCATTCTTATCACAGGCTCCGATAGTAAATGCTTCCGGTATATTGCCTGGTGTATAGTAAGAAGCACTGGCTCCTTTATTCCCTGCTGCAGCTACTACATATATCCCTGCATCTGTTGCATCCTTCACTGCCTTCTGTATAATATCACTTTCTGTGCTCACAAGACTTGAGACAGATAGATTAATGATAGATACATTTTCAGATATAGCACTCTCTATCGCTTCATATATATCTGCAAGTTTTCCTCTGTTACTGCTATCAAGTGCTTTTATTGATAAGATTCGTACCAAAGGATTGACTGCAGCGATTGCTGCAGCCATCTTACTTCCGTGACCGTTGTCATCTGATACAACATCTCCTATCACCGATATCTGTTTTGTAACATTATTTCCATCCGCTCCGGTATCAATAAGCGCTATATATTCATCACGCCCTTCTGTAATACCAGTCTCTTCTATATCCTCTTGGTCTGTCCCTTCCGTTGGTTCGCCCTCGTCTGATTCGCATCCCGTTATTGTTTCATTTACCTCGATGATTTCAGCTTTATCAAAATAATATGTATAGGCAAAACGCGTCTCTTCTTCACTTTCAAACCTCAAAAGATAGACACCGCCCACTTCGGAAATGATCTCAGTATCTTCAGTAATAACCCCCTCGCTTTTCGGAACCATCAGAAGTTCACATCCACTGAAATCAAGACATGTAGTGTCTACTTCCGAATATATTCTATCAAAGGTATTTATTGGATCTGTAGGAGTTGCTATATCTGTTTCTTCTCCATCCGCTTTTACATTTTCTGTATTTTCAAATGCATATGTATTTACTCCTCTATACGGAATGATTGACAATGCCATAGTTACTGCTATAACAAATGCCATAATTCTTTTGGTCTTTATATTCATATATTATCCTCTCTCTCATCTATCTGCATTCATATGCCAGCCCGGCCAGGCTTATAATATCTCCTGTAGTAAGCTGTTCTGATATATCTTTTTCTAACCTGTGTTCATTCAAATATGTACCGTTTGTAGATCCGACATCTTTAAGCGTTACTGTTTTGCCCTGCTTTTCCAGAACCACATGCACTCTGCTTATAGATGGTTCATCGATACATATATCACATGCATCCGACATTCTTCCGATCCGCGTCTCCCCTTCTATAAGATATATCTGATCATTATTGTTTCCTTCACACGGAATGAGCCTTGATATACCCATTAAATCATTTGTTAATTCATTTCCGTCCATAAGAACCGTGGTCTCAAAAAACTCTGGCTCATCTACTTCGGCAACTTCTATTTCATTAAATAGCCTCTTAGGTTCTTCTTTCTTTTCGATTTCTGGTCTTCTGATCTCATCATCGCTTTCAGCCACATAACTTCCATATGTCAATAATGGTTCCATACTTAAACGGGTTTCCTCTTCTTCTTTTTTTCGCATCATATCAACGCCGATATAAACTGCCATAACCAGTGCCATTACTGCACTGATCATAAGTGACTGGGAACCAAGGAATATATACATAAAGACTGCAACAGCAACAGCCGTTATGATCATCACAATATTTCTATTCTTATCCTTATCTTCCGTTTTGATTTCTTCTATAGTATCGGGCATAGTTCTAAAATCTGTTTCCTGTTTTATCTCCGGAACTGTCTGGATCACTTTCGCTTTTATTGGAATATCTTCCTTTTCTTTTATCAACTTGCAGAACAGGTCAGGCGTGAAGTTTTCCATAAGGATTTTGCTGTACAGATCATATAGATAAACAACTCCGTCCTGATCCTTGTGATCAAATATCCTCATAATGTCTTCAAAAAGATCTTTCATCTGCTTTCTAAACGACAGATTGTATCCAGGAATGTACACGAACTTATATCTATCCTCTCCCGAAGAATAGAGTATATGTTCCATATCTATTACCATCCCTCCAGGATCCAACATATAATCCTGAAGTTCTGACATGCACCTTTTTATAGATATTAGAAGTTTTTCCAATTCCTTTTTCTCAGGAATATATTTTCTAAATCTGCTGACAAGTGTTCCTAAGCCATCTATTTTTACATAAATACTTTTCCTTCCGTCTATCTCTCTCAATTCTGTCGGAGGAATATATTTAAATGAATTATTCTGGAGCATTCTTATCTCATAATTCGATGGTATCTCAGCATCACATACTTCAAAAAAACAACTAGCCCCTCTATTTTTCTGCAATATCATCATACAGCTGCCACCTCCTTAAACGATCTACACATACATCTATCTCTCTTTTACTGCTTATATCAGAATCACTGTATAGATGGATCATCCCTTCGCAGCCTGCTTTATGCCCTGTATAATCCACGTTTACATTGCAGCTTCCATAAGCCATTCCTTCTTCATAGTCCCTTCCTGACAGATATGCCGTAACACTATCATTACGAATATCCTTTAACGGTATGGTATATAGGGCTTCATTTTCTGAAGAAAGAATAATTCCTCTTTCATAGACAAAAATCAGACAGAACAAGGTCATAAAGATTGCACTTAATACCATCGGCACTATCAGACTTGCCTCCAGGGTCATGTATCCTCTGTTTGTATTTTTCTGTTTTTTATCCTTCATATACTTCAACTCCCGCCGGCACATTTAGAGCATGGCGGGAGACTTACCTCACTTTTCTTTTTTCTTTCCACTGTTCTTTTCAGTCGTGAACAGTTCTTTCTGTAATGATATGCATCACCATAAGTTGTTATATATACCTGTGATCCGGCACCTTCCGCCTGGCCGCAATATCTGCATCTTTTATACCCGGAAGACGAAGCAGACTGAACAGTACTCAAATGAATGTCCGGCATAAGATATGTGCAGTTACGCGAGTTGTGATATACCACACCGTTTTCTGCAACATACACATATCTGTCATCTTCTGATCTATCATCTTCTCCAGACTGCCCATCCCTTCTTCCCAGATATGCCCGTTGTTTTATGACCTCAGTACACTTGGTTGAATAACTTCTGAAGAAAGGGACATTTATCCGAATAAAATATGTAGCCTTCAGTTCTATAAACCCATCATCATCAGGAAAGCTCGAACCTATAAAACTTACTCCTGCTTTACCCCCGACGATATATTTATCCAGGAGGGCTTTTGAATCTACATATTCCAAAAAACGGACCTGCGCCATCGCCATATCCATGATTTCCGCTGTATCAAAATTATCTGCCAGATATGCATACTCAGCCATATATTCCGTAGTTTCGATACACCCTTCATATACAGCTGCTTTAACTGTATATATATTTCCGATATATACAAAGAAGAGCATCACGAACAGAAAAAGCGGCAATACCAGAGATGCCTCTATTGAAACGGATCCTTTGTTATTCATATTCTCTCCTTCGATTACCTTAATGAATCAGTTTTTAATGAAATAATTGTTATAGCCGGTCAGATAGATGCCCTCATGATTCTGTTTTAAAGAGGCTGTGCTTTTTTTGTGATAATTTTTTCGTGATAATTAGAAAAGGATGTATGAAGACACCTATCCGGCCGGCCATAAGAGTGTAATGATACTAGTATCCTGCTTCTTCATGTAATGCAAATGTTCTTCCGTCATAAACTATCTCCGCATCTATTCCGAAAGCTGTTATACAATCTTTTATTCCGATACGATATGAACTCGTACTATTATGATTTGCATTCATCTGCATAAGATCCAACATCCTGTAGTACTTTTCTTTACCTGTCAGTGCCATAAGTATCATCAGATACTCTTTATATCCCAGTCCTTCTTCTTCATCAGCACTTCCATTTGAAAGACTTTCCAGATTTGACAGACTGTTGAAATCTGTTAACCATGTCTCTGAAGTTTTTATATATGGCACCTTATGATTTCTGACCAGACGGTATACATCTGCAACACTTTCTATATATGCCCAACATCCAGCCAACAGAAATTTGACTACCGGCTGCATTATCGGAGCCGCAGAACTTATTGCGGCTGCTAGAGCCTCACAGCGTGCCATTTTAGTTACATCTGTCAGAATATAAGCAGTGTTAAATCCAAATCTGACCATGAGAATTTCATCAACTACCTTTTTATAGTTTGCATTGTCATCTTTTTCTCCAGCCAATATATATTCCATCTCAAGATTTAAGTATGTATCATCGTATCTCTTATCCGTCAGACAGTTAAAATACTGACCAGCATATGTGATTGCTTCAGCATCCGTCACAAGTGATGAACTCCAACCATTCGCTCCTATAGAATCAAGCTCCATAGTATCCATATCTTTGAAATCTGTCCTTATTGGAGTAAATACACTTCCAGAAGAAAGGTCTGATGGTAGTCCATTTTCAGATACTATATTGGAACTCAGATCCGCATCCGAAGGAAGCAACAGATTAGCTATCCCTGCATCCGTAAATTTTTTCAGAGTTTTTCTTGGATCCTCTTCCTTCTTTTTCTTCTTTTCATCATCATTTTCTTCATCTGAACTCTGAGAACCGTCATCATTTTCCGAAATGCCAGCCTGTTCATTACTTATCTGATTATCTATATCCTGAATGGTCTCCTGATCCACAGGATCATCCTCACCATTTGTTTTATTCATTATTTTCTCGATCGTGTATTCAGCCACCTCATATTTGAAGTTTTGCTTTATCTGCCTCTTAAATTCCGAACAGTCATCATCAACTATCCCAGTTATTCCTGCAAGTTCAACACTGTTCACACTGAATTCTTCTCCCAGATCAAAACTTAGCGAATTCTCAACCGCCTGTTCCAGAGAACCTTCTCCGGCTCCATTTGCATTTTTATCCAATAAAAGGATATGGTAACGATCGAATATATATCTGTTATAATTTGCCAGTTCACCGGACATAGCACTGCTCAGAGATGTTGAGGCTTTTGTCCGTGCATAACTCTGCCTGTTTATCCTGATTACAGCTAATGCAACGACCAGCATTACTACCAGCACCATTGATATGAAGATCGTTACATATCCTTTATTGTTCATTACATTATCCTCCGCTATCTTGAAACTCTTATTATATTCTTACTATCCGGTTACAGAATTCGCCCCTTCAGTAACCGCTTTCCATATTTTGGTCAGTAACGCAGCAGCCTGACCTTTAAAAACTACTACAAGCCCAATAAGAACAACCAGGATCAGTATGATCTCAATCGTTGCAACCCCTTTATTCTCCATTGTCGCCTGTCTTACTTTGTTTTGGATGTTGAATAATAATTCATCCATGAGTTCTCCTCCTTACATACTTTTTAGATTGATACAAACGCCGGATACATCACGATCATAATTACGAGTACCAGTAAAATGGATGTGGGCAGAAGCAACTTCTCAGAAGCCTGTTCACCCTTCTTTCTCATATATTCTTTTTTTGAGAAATATCCCGACTTTACCTCATCATCCAACAGTTTGAGCAGATTGGAATTTCCATATGCAATGTTTTGGGAAATGAGAGACATCAGTCTCATGTAATCTTGTGATCCCAGATTATTGCCTAGTTCTGATAAAACCCGCTGCTCCGATACACCGGATGAGATCTTGTTTAATGAAAATTCAATCTCCTTTACAAGACTCTCACACCGTTCATTTTTCGCAGCTGATCTCATAGCATCCTGGATGGTCAGTCCCGCTCCGATATAAATCGTCAATCTGTTGATAAACCCATAATATGCATCGCTTATCTCCTCATCCCTTTTGTCTCCAGCCTCTTTCATTCTGCTTATACTCAGCAGTGAAAGAAGTCCGATGACAAAACAGCCGATAACCAAAACCCGAAGAAGTATCTCGCTCCTGGTATTAATCTTTTTACCAACCTTCACTCCGTCTATTTCGTCAGGTATACTAAGCTCCGATTCAGACCTGTTTCTCTCTTCAATTTCTAGTATTGCGACCTTTGCCTTCTCGGAATTACTTAGATTCTCATCTGACACCACAGTTACCGAAGTCTCGTAGACATCCTTATGGTTTTCGTCTTTTATCGTTGCAAAGATATCCACAACGACCGGTTCTCTGGAAGCATCAAGCATCACATTTCCAGAACTGTTTATTATATCCGGACTGCTGGTTTCCCAGCTGATACTTAGTGCTCCCGTTTCATCTCCGGTGGGGAAGAACAGGTTTCCGGTAACCTTTTCCTTTGATATGTTTTTCAAAAGCATTTGGGAATCGATGTATTCTTTTGCTTTTTTTACTGCTTCTTCGAATTCCTCGTCCGTCAGTTCTCTGGGGTGAACTTCCATCTGATATGTCTCTCGCTCTTTAGATTTTTCATCTATCAATTCAAGATCCACATAGTTTGAAGAAGTGCCTGCTTCCGGTCTTTCAAATGTACTCCTGTCTACACTTTTTTCAGGTATAAAGCTAAGCCCGAATACCAGTATTGCTACCAGAAAAGTACCTATTAGAAACTTCCGGACCAGACTGATTGCTACCGACTCCGCCTGCTCCTCGAGAGATGAACTGTTTAATACATTTGTCTTTCGGATGATCTGCTTAAGCTGACTCATCCTTTCCACTGGGATAAAAGATGCAACCATCCCGGCGGTATTCCAAAACGGTCCTCTTCCATCCTTATACTTGCTATAATTCTTTCGACTGATCAGCGCGAGTACTGCTATGATCAGTACTATAGTGAGTGCCGTATATCTTGCCATCCTTTCCTCCATCTTCTACTGTATATTCACAATCCTCTTGCCCAGCATGTCTGCCGCTACATTTGCCACTAACACAACTGTCATGATCATGGCACCTGTTATGCTGTTATAAAGAGGATCCAGAAATCCTTTATTTGTTGTTCTAAGAAACAAAATGATAAAAGCCGGCATATATATCATTACCTGCTGCTCCAGTTTCTTAGCCGCTACCATTACTTCAAGTTCCTGTCTGAGTTCAATCTCAGAAACCAGTTTATCCACTGTATCCCTGATTACTTTTATTGCATTTCCGCCCGTTCTCTTTATAATTGTTATTACATTTACAAAATCTCTTACTTCTTCGTATTCGATATTGTCTGCAAGATCATTTAATGCTTTTTCAAAAGGAACGTTCAGCCTTAGCTTTTTCTCAACCAGTCTTATCTGAACCAACATCTCAGAATCGTCGGAGTACATTTTCTTCAGATCCCGTCCCGCTGACATAAGTGCATTTTCCATTGAATTTCCTGCTTCCAACGCACTCTGCATAGCGATGATCATGTTCTTAAACTGATCAAGAATCCTTCTTTCCTTTCGAACTGCCGCTCTCTTCATGGCAGCTTTATATCCATAAATACCTACTCCAATTCCAGATAGTAAACCGAACACCGAATTGTAAAATACAAATGCGACTCCTATCATCAGGATCGACGCCCACATAACTCCGACCAGATTCTCCCTGCTTACATTTTTAAACATATTTCTCCCTGTATACTTCAAAGTATCCCGCACTCATAAGCTTCCCAACATTCATCAGGTCATTTATCTTCTGTAGCTCGCCGTAAACACGCGATTTATCTGATCCCGTCTCTACAAATCTAAATAACTCCCTTGTTACGATTTCTTCATTTTCCATTCCTATCACCTCTCTGATCTCCAAAACTCTCCTTGATCTGTCCCTTAATCTTCCCAAATGAACCACAATATCGATAGCTGACGCAATCTGCTGTCTTACCGCCTTTAAAGGAAGGTCCGCTCCCATAAGAACCATCGCTTCAAGTCTCATAAGCATTTCGTGTCCCGAATTTGCATGTCCGGTTGAAAGACTTCCGTCGTGTCCTGTATTCATAGCCTGCAGCATATCTATTGCCGCAGCATCTCTCACCTCTCCGACTATGATCCGGGATGGTCTCATTCTCAGACTGCACTTTATGAGATCTCTTATGGTTATCATGTTTTTTCCTTCTACATTGGCATTTCTTGCCTCAAGTCTTACCAGGTTTTTAACTCCGTTCACTTTGAGCTCTGCACTGTCCTCAATAGTCACAACCCTCTCGCCCTCCGGGATGTACTGAGTAAGTGCACTTAGAAATGTTGTTTTGCCCGCACCGGTACCTCCACTTATAAAAATGTTGTAACCTGATGCTACCAGCATTCCTAAAAATCCGGCTACTTTCTCATCCAGTGAATCAAGCGCTATCAACCTTTCCATATTCATAGTTTCTTTGGGAAACTTACGGATCGTAACCGCAGAACCATCTACGGATACCCCTTTCAAAACAATGTTCACTCTTGAACCGTCGTTTAGAATAGAATCGACTATGGGATTGGACTCATTTACCATCCTGTTCGCTTCTCCCACAATCTGCTGAATGACCGTCATCAGCCTTTCTGTACTTTCAAATGTTTTCTCAGATTTATACAGCTGTCCTGCTTTTTCATAGAAGATGTTTTCCGGTCCATTTATCATGATCTCTGTTATCTCATCATCCTCCAGAAAATCTGATAAAATATCCATCTTCCTTATTGAATTGAATATCTCATTCCTAAGACTGATACGTTCTCTTAAGGGAATATATAAATCTCTGAATTCAGCGAGAATACAACGATCTATTACTGCCATGACATCTTCATCATTTATCTCACCACTAAGGTTCATCCCTGCCAGGACATTTTCCTTAATTCTCTGCTTTATATTCAGCTCCATTCATCATCTCCGTTCTTAAGTCTCCACACCGCCTTTATCATTTCATTACTGCCTGCCTCCACATCCGGCACATGAACTGTTTTTATCTTTCTGAGAATATGAGCATTTCCCGTATCTCTCATGTATTTCATAAATATTTCCAACTTATTCTTCGATATCTGATCATCCAATACTGGCATATATATATGATTGAAAACGTCTAAGATAGATAGGTTCTCAAATGCTGCCTCTCCAATGTCACATACCACACTCGTAAATCGGCCGGTCTTGAGAAGTTCTTGCAGTAACATCTTCATATCTTCACTTGTAACATCTCGCGTATCTGCATACGTTCCCGACAGATATAAATTTCCAATACCTGATTCTGTAATAATCTCGGTATTTATTGCCTCCCCAATATCCGGCGATTTACTCTTGATTAAATAGAGAATATTGCTCTGCAATCCGTTCATGCGCTCACTAAAATCCTCCATTCCTACATAAAGACCGCCTCTAACCTCGTCATATCCTGCCAGGGTTTTTGCAAGCCGTGTCTTTCCGCATCTGCCCAATGGTGAATATACTCCTAAACACTCGACAACCCTTCGACTGCTGTCTGTGCCGGCTAGAAGCTCCTTCTTGATAAGCTTACATATGACACTCACTGGCTGATACTTATAAATGTAAGCTTCTTCCTCCAAGCCTGAGCTATGAGATCTCACCATCTGATAATCCGAAAGCTCAACCACCTTTGTATCATAGTAGTTATAACCTTTCTGCAATAAAGAGCATTCAGAAGTATCATCAGTAAGTATCAGATCAATATCTTCTACTTCCAGATACTCCCTTAAGGCATTCATACTTGAAAACATAACTGCATTAATTCCCAGCGATGTATCTGAATTAATAAAGTCCATGAGTCTGACACTGTAGTCTGGATCTGAACTACATATTCCTACTCGGAAGGTTTTCATTTTTTTCTCTCCTTTCTGTGAGTCTGTTCAAAGCTTATCATTTATGAATTTTCAAAAAAATAGTCCGGAAGCAAGTAATCACGACGGCGTATTTTGTTGCTTTTTTTGTTTTGACAACACCAATTTTTTGCTTATCTTGAGCATGCCTTATCCTCATTCCACAAGACAGTCCAAAAATCCGATTATCTCTTCAAAAAAAAAGCAACGTTTTATTGACAAAAAACAGTCACAAACGTTCATCTTTTAGGGGTGACTTTGAACGTTTCTGACCGTTTCTCAATTTTCTTTGTTGAATTTGACGGAGACTTTTGTGCAACATTTCGTCTCCAAAAGCAAAAATATGACAGTTGAAATCAGATTTCAACTGTCATATTTTGGTTAGTTTGCATTTTGTACTCTTTGAGGTGAGTATGTATTGATAAGTTCGCTGACTTTTCTGAATACGATTGTTACTACTACAGTTATTGCCATATCCGGGAGTGTATTTCCAAATACCATATCGGTTTTCATCAGGATTCGATAAACGATGAACCCTACGATCCAGGCAAGTGAAGCTGTCATATCAACTCTTCTATCTTCTTTATTATGTCTGAGAATGAAGTTGTCTGCTATCTGAACTGATATCATCGGAGCGAATATCGAACCTATGAAGTATAGGAACTCTGTGATGTTCTCCATTGGGAACATCATCGCACAGACAGTTCCTATCACCGTGTCGATTATCCCTGGCAAGTTAAGTTTGATATTCTCTTTAAGTGTTGCCTTCTTTTCAGAATCCAAACTAAACTTTCCCTCTGGAACCAGCGCATATGTTGACTGATTACATGAAAATGCATCTATAAAGTTTGTCGTTACACATGAGAATACTATTATATATAGACCTGCTGCTCCAAATCCTGCTTTAAGCATTATCTGATCGATTCTAGTTTCGTGAGTGATCACAGCTGCACCGAGTCCGATTATATACATCCACATACTTGCAACACTGTATGTAACACAGGCAGAAAGTGTAGTCTTTACAGGCTTTTTAGCTTTATAAGTATAATCAGCAATCATCGGTATCCACGAAAGCGGCATTGCTATCGAAAGCTCAAGTCCCTGACCGAATGAGAGCACTTCAGCGGCTCCGCTTCCGATTCCCGCTCCATTCTTGATTCCTGAGAATATGATAAATGACATCACAACGGTCAGTAAAAGCAGCAGTACCATGACTACAACATTCAATTTGTCCCTGCTCTTACTTCCAAGGACTATCCACAGTACAGTAAGCACTCCTATGATCAGGCTCCACCATTTTGTTCCTATACCAAGGATTCCTTCTGCAGAATACGCAGCATCGAAGATCATTATTCCCTGCCAGCCCACCAGCTGAATTATATTCATTATCGCAAAGAAGTAACTTCCGAATCGTCCAAATGACAAAGCCGATGACTTCATCGCTCCTTCTTTATTCTTTACACCGATCATTCCGGCAAGATACAGAAGTATTCCTCCTATGATGTGACCTAAAACTATTACGATCAATCCACGTCTCAGTCCCAGACCTTCAAGACATGCACCCGTTAATATCTCGGCTATTGAAACAGCCGCTCCAAACCAGATTAAAGCTATACGTGACATATGATTTCCTCCTTCATACTCGTGCATTATATTTTCAATCTGGTATTTTTAAAATGCCCAATTTAGAACTTTTTTAAAAGGTCAGATTTGCATTCAAAAAAAGAAGACAATCGAAATCATTTCCCAATCGTCTTCTTCTAAAAATCTAGTTTTCTTTATTCTCTATGTATTTATTCAATGTATCAACTACTGTACTCAGATTATATGGTTTAGCAATATAGTCATCCAGCTGATTCTTCATGATTCTTTCTTTATCTCCAAACATTGCTCTGGCTGTTACTGCAATGATCGGAAGATGTTTCTTATGATTCTCCAGCTCGAGCTTACGTATCTCCTGAGTAGCAGCGATACCATCCATTACAGGCATCTGTACATCAAAGAGTGCCGCATCATATTCTTTCTCTTTGTAAAGCTGAACTGCTTTCTCGCCGTTTTCAGCAATATCATATGAGAAACCGGCCATTCCAAGGAGCTTTCCGATAACCTGCTGGTTAACAGGCTCATCCTCTGCAACAAGGATTCTGGAATTCTTTCCATTGGCATTACTGATTGAATACAGTGCAGGATCATCCTTGGTTGTTTCTTCAAGAGCTTCAATCTCGGCAGGCTTAACTACCTTGATAGGAATCTCCGCGATAAATGTAGAACCAATTCCTTCTTTACTCTGTACGGAGATAGTTCCGTTCATAAGTTCTGTTATCTGTCTTGAGATAACAAGTCCAAGTCCCGAACCACCGTATCTTCTTGTATCTGAACCATCTACCTGTGAGAATCTCACGAAGAGCTTACTCATATCAGCATCCGATATTCCGATTCCCGTATCAGCAACTGCGATACGAAGTCTCACCATATCATCCTTATCATCGAGAGCTGCAATCTTAACTCTTACACCACCATCCGAAGTGAACTTGATGGCATTTGAAAGTAAACAGTTAAGTATCTGCTGGATACGCTGGCCATCCGCTCTGACAAGCTTAGGTATATTGTTGCCAAATGTAAGATCAAGTGCGATGTTCTTTCCATCTGCTGCAGGAACATGAGCTGCAACTGTTTCTTCGATGGAAGCTTTGATATCACAGATTTCCTCTTTAATCTTGTATTTACCTGCTTCAAGCTTACTGATATCAAGGATATCATTGATAAGTCTGAGAAGGTTATCTGCACAGTTTTTAGCTGTGATAAGATTGTCTCTGTAATCCGCCTGAAGATCATCAGCCATAAGTGTAAGCTGGATCATACCCAGGATACCATTGATAGGTGTACGGATCTCATGACTCATATTTGCAAGGAACTCTGCCTGAGTCTTATAAGCTGCATTTGCATCTTCGATAGCACGAGACAGCTTAGCCTCAGTCTCCTTCTGCTCGGTAACATCAATAACAACCATGTTTATATAGTCTGCTTCTGACTTATACATAACTGTATTGAAGACTTTTCCAAGTTTCTCCATAGTTATCTCAACATCCATCAGGTCACCTTCTTTGGTTCCTGAAGTATTGTATGCTTTAAACCAAGCATTTATATCCTGGAGAACTTCTATATTACTGTCGCCAAGAACCTTGTCGACATATTCTTCTCTATCTATTCCGAAATATGAACCAAATGTATTGTTAGCATCTTCAAGCTGATAACCAACTCCCGCTCCGGTTGAATCTGTAATGATCTTCGCCTGTGCAAATCCGATAGGAAGATTCTTGAAGAGCTTCCTGTATTTATCACTAGCAGTTTTGACCTGTGCCTGTTCAGAACCTGTATTAATTATGATAAATACCAGAATCGCCTGAAGAACAACGACTACAAAACCGATCACATAATAAAATCCGGATCCGAAAATACCCGCAACACCTAGAGCCAGCACCAGTATCGCAGTAATGATAGCAAGCTTCTGTGGTTCCATTTTCCTAAGTTTATCCATTTTTTACCCTCTCAAATATTAATCCACTATCAGTAGTGCAACCCATTTATTATCCCACTATATAAAGTGCACATAGCTATATCTGATTATATCTCTTTTCAAGGGTATGGTCAATTAGGAAACTTTATCTTTCCTGACACTACCAGACAAAGCAATATGTAAATGATCCAGCACAGTATAGTAACAAGAAGTCCTTTTATAAATCCATCCGGCACAAACTTCATATATATCTCATGCTGACCTTCCGGAATACTGATAGCCATAAGACCACTACACCAGTCTTCCACATCTGTAAGCTCTCCATCTACATATACCTTCCAACCCTCATCATAAGGCATGGAAAGACAGAGGATCTGATCCTCCTGCATTTCTACAGTACCCTTAACAGTACTGTCTGTCAGTTCTGTTACGTTCAGTGAATTCTTGGTAAGTGCAGCACGAAGCTCGGTCAGATTATCTCTGTTGAGCTTCGACATATACATGGAAACACTTCCACTTGGAGAATAATCACTGTTGAACTTAAGTTTATAAGTAACCTTATCTCCGACCGTCACCTCACCGGTATCGAACAACTGAGTCTGATATCTTCCGGAGGCTTTATACTCATCGTTGATCTCAAGCTCGATCTCTTCAAGATAGTTTGCTCTGCAGTTAAGGAAATATCTTCCACTATCTTCTGCATAGAATGTCGCAACTATAGTTATGCTGTCTCCAGAACCGCCACTATAGCTTATTGTATCCGGACTGTTACTGTTATACTCAGCCATACAGTTCGTTCCCGAAACTATAAAGTACGGATCCACATCTTCGTATATATCCCCACAGCCTACAGCTTTGTTAGCAAACTCATTCAGCACATTCGCACTGTTATAATGTCCGTAATCCCAGTCTTCTATCTTATCACTTACCGCATATCCGAGCGAAAGTGCGTTGTCATTCTCGTAAACAAATGTCTCCCCATCATCAAACACAAGCTTGTAATCGTCCTTTGCAGGATAGTAATCATCATCTCTTAGATATACATACTTAACACCGAAGAGGTCATTTGTCATAAGGCTCGAACCATTAAAAAGATACTCATTGGCACCTGTATAGAAACCAAGGTAGGCCATTGTACTTACCATATCTCCTCTGACGGTTGAACAGAAGGTCCCGATACTCTTCATATTGGTATATGTATTCTCATTCAGCATTATCGGCGAAACTATATCCTGTCTGTAGAAGAGATTGTTGTCCTTGGCGGCACGTGAATTCATCTCACCAACCACATCCTCCATCTCTTCGCTGTACTTCATATAGTACTCACCGTCACAAAGTCCATTTGTCGTGATACCTACCCAGGCATTTACCATTATCTCAGCCGTCATCAGGAGCGCCATAGATATCGTGGTCACTTTCCCTGGAACTATCTTTCCACTGCGAAGCATAAGGAATGCTGCATAAGCAACTATCAGAATATAAGATATGATCATAATCTTCATATCAGATACAACGCCGTCAAATGTCACCTCATGATATAGAACTGCGATGAAGATACTGGACAGAATTATTCCAACTGCAATTGCTACAACATTTGTCTTCTTGATCTTGGCAGCCGCTTCATACGCCATGACAAGAAGAACGAAGATATAAAGGAACGCAAATCTGTTTGGAATTCCATACTGATTGTGGAATCCATGCCAGATAAAGTTCAGCAGTTCCTGATTCATACTTATGATCATAAATGCGATCAGAAGAAGCTTTCTTATCTTCTCCACAAGCTTAATCTTGTCTGAACATATATATACGAAGAGCATCATATACGTAAAAGTACCACAGTACAGATTTGCCTCTCCATCAAAAACATCCATGGTCTCAGGAGCAACAAGGATCAGATGATTCTTAAGCAGATCGAAGAAGTTCTGATACCAGTTCCATTCCGGCATAGCAGTTCCTGCCGAAGCAGTTTTCATAATAGCAAGATATGCCATCACAAGTGAGATTGCTGCCATTCCCGCCGCAAGAAGAGAACATCCGGCAAATCGAAGTCCATCCATGATAAATCCCTTGAAGTTCTTATGTCCTGTGACAAGGAACCAGAGCACAAGGAATATACATATGATAAATGATATATAGTAGTTACAATACATACTGTAGAAAAGTGCAACTATATAAAGCCGAGGATCCTTCTCCTCCATAAGTTTCTCATAACCGAGAATAATAAGTGGAAATACCATGATACAGTCTAACCACATCAGGTTCCAGAAATATCCGCACATATAGGTGTTCAGAGCATATCCGAAAGACATGGCTGTTATGACAAAATTGTTGGAGATCTTTCCGCGTCTTCTCGACAGATAGAAGGCAAATGCCCCCGCAGAGAATACTATTTTAAGCGCGATAAGAACAGACATCATCGTTATAATGCCTTTTCTTGTAAAGAAAACTATGATCAGATTCAGCGGTGACGCCATATAGTACAGAAGAAGTGATTGAAAATTCTGTCCCATACCTACGTCCCAGGTATATGCAAGACTGCTGCCCGACAGCAGTTTCTCACGGTAATCACTAAAGAACGGAACATACTGATGTATGCTGTCCACAAGAGTAAAAGAATTCATTCCAAACGGCGTTACCTTATTGTATATCATAAGGGCAACCATGAAGACAAATGTCATCGCCGTGGCAAGAAGCCACGACCAGTTTCTTTTTATAAAGCCCTGCTTCTTCTTTGATGCAGAGCTGGTTTGCTCACTATTTTTCATTATTAATCAGTCTCTTTCAAAGTAATCTATAACTTCATCAAAGTCCATATCTCCTCCAAATATCGAAAGAGCACTTCCTATGGTAACATCGATTCGGTCATTCCCAAGTTTTCGAACTACCTCCAGATCATCAAATGAAGAAACTCCCCCTGCATATGTTATAGGAATTCCATTCTCCCAACTTCCCAGAAGTGTCATCAGACGCTTATCTATGCCGCCCCTTTTACCTTCAACATCAACAGCATGGATAAGGTATTCGTCTGAATAGTTTTTAAGTTTATCTAATGTATCATGTGTAAGTGGTGCATCCGTGAATTTCTGCCACCTATCAGTAACTATATAGTAGTCATCCTGCTCTAGACAGTCTCCCTTTCTTCTACAGGAAAGATCCAGAACCAGATGTTCTTTTCCTACTTCATTTACAAGCTTATCTAATCGGTCAAAATCAATCATTCCGTCTCTGAAGACATACGATGTCACTATAACATGCGTAGCTCCAAGACGAATAAACTCTGCCGCATTCTCAGCAGTTACTCCACCGCCGATCATAAATCCGTCAGGGTATTCTTTCATAGCAAGTTCCGCTGCAGCCATATCTGCAGAGTACTCATCTGTACCTGCCTTGTTAAGCAGGATAATATGGCCTCCTTTAAGACCGTATTTTTTATACAGTCTTCCAAAGAAACCTGCGTCCTGATCAGATATAAAGTTTGTCTCGGCTCCCATAATATCACTGAGAGAACCACCAACTATCTGTTTTACTTTTCCATCATGTATATCTATACAAGGTCTGAATCTCATACTGCCTCCCGTGAAAGAAGTTTAAGTTCCGCATAAACCATCGGTATTGATATAGCCAGAGACAACACATCCGCACAAGTCTGCGTTATCTCCACACCTAATATGCCAAAAAAATGTGGAAGAATCAATATCAACGGAATAAAACATATACCATTCTTGGCAGAAGATGTTATCGTTGCCTTGACTCCCCGTCCCATAGACTGTAGCATCATATTCGTCATTATAGTAAATGGCGCAATCGGAAGCACACATGACTGATATCGAAGAGCCGTCCTTCCAACAGCGATCACATCCGGATCATTTCTGAACCATCCGATTATATCTGGTGCGAATACAAATGATATCACTGCAAAAAATGTCAGAAAGATCGTTCCCCATTTAACACAGAAGAAGAATCCTTCCCGCACTCTGCCGTAAAGCCCTGCTCCAAAGTTATACGAACATACCGGCTGATACCCCTGTCCGAAACCTATCAGGGCAGATATCATGATCATGATAACTCTGGTAACTATAGACATTCCGGCTATAGCAGCATCTCCACCGTATTTTCCTGCAAAATTATTCAGAAGAAGCGTTGCTGTAGCAGCAAGTCCCTGTCTAAAAAAAGAAGGTGCACCTCCGTTTATGATCTCTATAAGAAAATGCATATTTAAGTGAACATTTTCTATATTCAATCTGATGTTCTCTCCCTTGGTACTTCCAATTATGAGAACTATAAAGCTGATGATCTGGCCAGATACTGTAGCTATCGCCGCACCGCTTACTCCCATGTTAAAAACAATTATAAGGAGCGGATCCAGGATTACATTTACCACTGCTCCGCACATCAGTCCGACCATAGCATATATGGCACTCCCCTGAAAACGAAGCTGATTATTTATAACAAATTGTCCCATCATAAAAGGAGCACCTATAAGGATTATCCTCATATAGTTTTCCGTATCTTCTATAGTCGTGGGAGTTGCTCCAAGCCAGTGTACCAGCGGATGAATAAATATATTACCAAACACAACTACGAGTAGACCTATTATCAGTGCCAGTGCAAAGCCGGAAGAAGCCATATCATTTGCTTCTTTCTTATTGCCTGCTCCAAGCATTCGGGAGAGATAATTGCCCGAACCTTGTCCGCAGAAGAATCCGAAGGCCTGAATAATAGCCATCACAGAAAAGACAAGACCCACTGCCGCCGTAGCTCCAGTGGATATCTTGCCAACAAAATACGTATCTGCAGAATTATAAAATGCCGTTACCAGCATACTTATTATAGTCGGAATCGAAAGCTTTGTTATAAGCCCCGGTACTGGTGACTGCGTCATCATCTCCCGACGTGAAATCTTCTTATCCATTAGTTTATCACTCTTTTACATCTGCCAGTCTAAGAGTTCTCAGATCTTCATCGCTTATTTCTTTGAATTCAACGATTCTGGATGCCTGCCTCTCTATGCAACGCTCCAGATAATTACGGGCTTCTCTGGCATTTGCAAAGTTTTCCTCATGCGCCTTTGCTCTCTCAGTGAGATATTCTTTTACATATTCTTTCGCTTCTTTATCGAGCTCATATTCCTGCTTCTTAGCCATCGAAGTAAATATACTTGTCAACTCACTGCCTGAATAATCATTAAAGAATATATACTTATTAAATCTGGATTTGAGTCCTGGATTTGAATTAACAAACTCCTCCATCTTATCTGTATAACCTGCAACAATAACTATCAGATCATCACGATTATCTTCCATAAGTTTGAGAAGTGTATCTACTGCTTCCTGTCCGAAATCCTTCTCATCACCACTCTTAATAAGAGTATACGCCTCGTCAATAAAGAGCACTCCACCTATAGCACTCTCTACGATCTCAGCTGTCTGAGTTGCAGTCTGACCTATATATCCAGCAACGAGATTCGATCTGTCCACTTCAATAAGCTGACCTTCACTCACTACTCCAAGTACCTTGTAAATCTTCGCAAGAAGTCTGGCAACAGTTGTCTTACCAGTTCCAGGGTTACCTGAAAATACCAGATGCAGTGTTATGTCCGGCTGTTTCATGCCTCTTTCATCACGAAGCTTTCTTATCTTTACAAGATTTATCAGATTCGTCAGATCCTGCTTAACAGACTTAAGTCCTATAAGACTGTTAAGTTCTTCCATCAGCTGCTCAAGAGTTTCTTCAGATTCATCCTCTTCACTTTCCTTCTTTGCAGCCACAGGTTTACTCTCCGATTTATTTAAAGACGCAGACGTTCCATCTTTTTTATTTCTAAGATTTCTGCTCTTTGGATTCACTCTTCCTTTAGGAACTCCATCAGTAAAGTAGAGCCCATATTCTTTCAGGAATTCATCGAGCATAAGTGTATAGTTTGAAAGATTGGCAAGCTCTGTTACTGTCTCTCCATTAATAGCAACAAATGCCGCTCCAATCTCTTTATATAGAAGAGTAACCTCTTTTGAAACCGGTCTTCCGGCTGAAGACTTAACCGCGCCTGCTGTAAGATCACTTTTCACAAGATATAGCATGCATCTCGGCGGTGTATTAATGAAATCAGCGCCCATACATTTGCCATATTTAAAGTTCATAAACTGGGTGATATTCATTATCGTTCCCAGATAATCTTTTATGAATTCCAGTTCCTGTCTTCCATCAGTTCCGTCAGATTCAAAAAGAAATCCCATATACTGAATAAGGTTATACTTCAGCATCTCACGAAGCGTCATACCCGTCTGTGCAGTAAGCTGCGGATCCTTATTCTGTATCTCGTCCATAAGTCTGAATACATCATCGATTCTATTCTTTAATGTATAATCAATCATGGTTCACCCCACCTATAAATTATTATTTACTATTTCCAAAAGCTTCTCTCTGCTATTCAGATCTGGTTCATCAAGCACCCTGTCCAGCAGATTTCTGAGTATCTCTCCCATCTCCGGTCCCGGCTTTATTCCCGCAGCTATAAGATCTCCGCCTCCAACAGCAAGATCCGATATCTTCAAAGCACTTCCTTCCTGCATTATCTCATCGTGATAAGCGATGATCTGATTCAGTAGTTCCAGACTATTTTCTCTGTTATAAGTACTCTGCCCCATTATATCGGCTTTACGAAGAAATGCATATCCTTCAAAATACTCCTCACCCATATTGCTGAGCATTCGTCTGATAGTCTTCTTCGTAATATTTCCATTTATTCCATAGTCATGCCAGTAAACAAGTTTCTTCACATCACGGATAGTGTCGTTGTCCATCTTAAGACGTCGAAGAATCTGCTCCGCTATCTTCTCACTTACATGAGCATGTCCCTTGAAATGATCTATTCCTTTTTCATCTGTTGTGCGACACTCCGGTTTTCCCATATCATGTAGAAGTGCGGCGTATCGCATAACTTTGGTAGCAGGAACATTTTTTATTACTTCTATAGTATGTCTCCCCACATCATAAATATGATATGGTGTATTCTGTTCTGTAGCAATTAGTCTGTCGAATTCCGGAAGGATGACTGAAGTTATACCCAGGTCATACATTTCCAGAAGCTTTTCCGGATAAGCAGAAAGCAGAAGTTTTGTAAGTTCCGTCTCAACTCTTTCAGCGCTTACTTTCTCTATCTCAGGAGCATGTTTTCTTGCTGCTTCTCTGGTCTCCGGATCTATATCGAATCCCAGCTGAGCTGCAAATCTTACAGCTCTCATGATCCTGAGTGCATCCTCATCAAATCTGTCGTCCGGACTTCCGACGCATCTTATGATCTTGTTCTCCAGATCCTGAACTCCTCCGTACAGATCAACCAGACCATCCTTCTCATTATATGCCATCGCATTTATCGTAAAGTCTCGTCTCAGAAGATCTTCCGACAGTTCTCTTGTAAATGTCACCCCATCGGGTCTTCTGTGATCAGTGTACTCTCCGTCTATACGGTAAGTCGTAACCTCATAACCGTTTTTTTTCAACATAACGGTTACAGTTCCGTGCTGTATTCCAGTATCTATGGTTCTTCTGAATATTTCTTTTACTTCGTACGGAGTGGCTGAAGTAGTGATATCCCAGTCATTTGGCTTTCTTCCAAGTATAGCATCTCGTACGCAGCCACCTACTGCGTAAGCCTCAAAACCCGAGTTATTCAGTTGTTCAATAATGAACCGGACATCTGCCGGCATATCTATCTTCATATCTATTACCTAACGTCTTCTAAAGCTGAGTTTATTAAGGATTCTCCTTAGTCTAAACATCTTATTTACAGTACCACAAAACGCCCAATGCGTCAAAAAAAATAAGAAGACAATCGGGATATGACTCCGATTGTCTTCTATTAAATTCATATTTATGAAAATAAGATTTAGTCTTAGTTAAGACCTGTCCACTTCCAATCTGCAACTTCTGGCATATCGATACCTACATCATGGATGTATGTCTTATGCTCAACAAGCTTATCCTTCATCTTCTGTACAAGGAATGCTCCCTTGTTTCCAAGTGATGGAATGTTGTTGATCATAGCGATTACAAGGTTGAAACGGTCAATCTTATTCTGAACTCTCATATCGAATGGAGTTGTGATTGTACCTTCTTCATGATAACCATGAACATGGATGTTATGGTTATGTCTTGTGTATGTAAGCTCGTGGATAAGTGTTGGATATCCGTGGAATGCGAATACGATTGGCTTATCCTTTGTAAAGATTGTATCATAGTCAACATCTGAAAGTCCGTGAGGATGTCTATCCTTTGGCTCAAGTCTCATAAGGTCAACTACGTTTACGAAACGAACCTTAACATCTGGCATTTCCTTGTGCATGATATCTACAGCAGCAAGAGCCTCAAGTGTAGGTGTATCTCCACAACAAGCAAGTACTACATCCGGATCATCACCATTGTCTGATGAAGCCCAATCCCAGATTCCGATACCCTGAGTACAATGCTTAACAGCCTGCTCCATTGTGAGCCACTGTGGTCTTGGGTGCTTACTTGCAACGATTGCATTTACATAGTTCTTACTCTTCAGACAGTGATCCATAGTTGAGAGTAAGCAGTTAGCATCTGGTGGAAGATAGATTCTAACAACGTCTGCCTTCTTATTAGAGATATGATCAAGGAATCCTGGATCCTGATGTGTGAATCCATTGTGATCCTGCTGCCATACGTTTGATGTAAGAAGAAGGTTAAGTGATGCGATAGGCTGTCTCCATGAGAGGCCGTTACATACCTTAAGCCACTTAGCATGCTGAGCTGCCATTGAATCTATAATACGGATGAATGCTTCGTAACTAGCGAAGAAACCATGTCTACCTGTAAGGATATATCCTTCAAGCCATCCTTCGCACATATGCTCTGAAAGCATTGAGTCCATAACACGTCCGTCAGCTGCGAGGAACTGATCTGTTCCCTCTTCGATTGGGTTATTCCAATCACGGTTTGTTACTTCGAATACCTTGTTGAGACGGTTTGACATTGTCTCATCTGGTCCAAATATACGGAAGTTCTTCTGATCATCATTAAGCTTGAATACGTCTCTGATGTATCCACCAAGCTCGATCATATCCTGCTTATCAACTGAACCTGGCTTATCAAGTTCAACAGCATATTTACGGAAATCAGGAAGTCTAAGGTCATGAAGAAGCTTTCCACCATTTGCATGAGGGTTAGAAGCGATTCTTCTATCTCCCTTAGGAGCAAGTTCCTGAAGTTCTGGAATAAGACGTCCCTGCTCATCGAAAAGCTCTTCTGCATGATAGCTCTCAAGCCACTCCTGAAGGATCTGCATATGCTCTGGCTTGTCCATCATTACAGGAACCTGATGTGCCTGGAATGAACCTTCGATCTTCTGTCCGTCTACTACCTTTGGTCCTGTCCATCCCTTAGGTGTACGAAGAACGATCATTGGCCATACTGGTCTTGTTGCGTCATTGTTTTCTCTTGCATTCTTCTGAATAGCCTTGATCTCATCAACAACTGTATCAAGAGCCTCAGCCATCTTACGATGCATTTCCTTAGGATCTGAACCTTCTACGAAGTAAGGCTTCCATCCGTTACCCTTGAAGAATGCTTCAAGCTCTTCATGTGAAAGACGAGCAAGAATTGTAGGGTTAGAAATCTTAAATCCATTGAGGTGAAGAATTGGAAGTACTGCACCATCTGAAATAGGATTAAGGAATTTATTTGACTGCCATGAAGTAGCAAGAGGGCCAGTCTCAGCCTCACCATCACCTACTACACATGCAGCGATAAGATCTGGATTATCAAATACTGCACCAAATGCATGAGCTATAGAATAACCAAGCTCTCCACCTTCGTGGATTGAACCAGGAGTCTCAGGAGCAACGTGGCTTGAGATACCGCCTGGGAATGAGAACTGCTTGCAAAGCTTCTGAAGTCCGTCTACATCTCTACTGATGTTTGGGTAAACTTCGCTGTATGATCCCTCAAGGTATGCGTTAGAAACGAAGAAGTTTCCACCATGTCCAGGACCTGAAAGAAGGATCATATCCTGATCGTACTTATTGATTACTCTGTTAAGATGAACATAGATAAAGTTCTGTCCAGGAACTGTTCCCCAGTGACCTACTATCTTCTTCTTAATGTGTTCTTTCTGAAGTGGTTCGCGCAGGAGTGGATTATCAAGCAGATACAGCTGAGCTGCAGCGAGATAATTAGTAGCACGCCAGTACGCATCCATTTTTTCGAGATACTCATCTGTGATTACATCGTGATTCATACTAAAACCTCTCTTAAATATTTTTAAATCATAATTTTTACCCAGTGAATTATTATACACAAAATAATTCAATAGTGTGAGTACATTTTTCAATTTCGTTATTTTCCACTTATATATCAAAATTATTGGATTTTTTTAGTTAATTATACATAACAAAATAACGAAATATCGTCCTACTTCAGTTTCAAGTTTCCTATTATTATCTTCATCAGTTCTTTCTTCGTGACCTTTCCAGCCTTACTTTTCTCGGAATATTCCTGAACGATCCTGCCTAGAGAGCCGGTCACAGAGCTCGCTACTTTTGAGTCCAGGATGCCTTTTACCCATTCAATATCCTGAATACTCTTCTGCCCGGTATAAATCTGTTCGAAGACATATATGCAACCTTCACCAAGTCCCGCAACAATTGTTCCGGCAACTATAGCATTCAGTACATCTCCTGCGATATTCAGTCCGGGGATAGCTTTTATGGCATTTAATGCAGACTTTGCGATAATTCCAGCAGTTCCTGCATTCACGATTGTCTGAAAGAGTTCTGTATTCTTGTCATATTCGAGTTCATAGATCTTCGACAGCCCCTTGATCTCACCTACTTCCAACGGAGTCAGTATAGTTCCATCAGGAATGGGAATCGGTACGAGACCAACCGTAACTCCGGCAACTGTCGATGCCCCCACAACAGAATGTGCCAGCATCCTTTTCTGTTGAAGAAAAAATGTCTTCTTGTCTTTTTCGGATGCATTAAGACCTTCAGGAAGAAACTTCACTGTTTCTGCAAGCAACTCACCAAGCCCGTCCGGTACTACATTTATGTTCAGCTCTTCATCTATCCTGTAGGTGTCGGCCACAACCGGTATTACGGCTTTCAGATTCGCACTGAGTTTCTTGCTGTTTTCAAATGCCCTCCAAACCATTCTGACATTTTCATCCCTCTCAGGTTTCGAGTAAGACTTCGTGATGACAACAATGATAGGAACGCTGGGCCATACAGAAGTAGCCCTGCTGAGCATTTCTATATTCTTTCTGAACATTTTTCTGGAAGTCCCATCGATGCAGTACCATATCAGATTGATCTGTTGCTGCTTCTCATCATTCTTGATACTGTCCTTCGACCACTTTCTCAGTGCATTAATCGCCTTGTTTTGATTTAGAAATCCCGGTTCAAAACCTATGGTATCTATTAATCTGAATCCCAGAGCGTCATTTTCATGCACTCGGATATTCTTCGTTGTTGCCTCTCCTATTCCCGTCTCAGCCTCATAACTCTGAAGAAGAGAATTGATAAGAGTTGACTTTCCAACACCGGAATTCCCTACGACTACAACATTTGGTTTCTCAATAACGCCTTCGTATATAATCTCATCCATAGTGCTATCTACCCTTTCATCATAGCCAATTTTTACTATACACCTTTTTTCGCATGTTTAGTATGTAAAATTTTAACATATATTGGTATCTTATTGCCTTTTCTTAAAGGTTTTCAGATAATCTTTCTGCTCAGGAGTGATACGATAGCTTTCCACTGACTTTTGTATCGCCTTATTATGCGTCCATACATCCAGTCTCTCCTGCTCGATATATGGTATTACCGAGTCATATTGTTTTGCCAGAGCAGTCGCAAAATACCATGCTATCATCATATTTACATAGTATTCTTCTGATCTAACTTTGGCTACTAACTCCGGATAACTTATATCAAAATCCTCATTAAGGAAATGTTCCATCAACATTCCTATCCCAAACCTGATCGTATAAGTTTCCTTTGACTTTATCCATCTCTTAATATGCTTCAGTAGATCAGCACGATTCTTTTTAAAAATCTTTGGTGACATCTGATCACAGGTCGCCCAGTTGTTGATGTATGGAAGAAACTGCTCTGTTCTTTCCATGCAGCTATTATAATCCTTCATCTCCGAAACTATAAAAGCATGTAACTGATTCTCATCAAAATACTTGTGAGGCAGAGCACCCAGAAATGTTTCTACATCATCATTCTTTACATATTGTTTAGCCATTTTTCTTAGTTCCGGAGTTCTTACGCCAATGATTGAATCCTTATCAACATTTGGAATGATCTTGACCTGCATCTCTCTATACTTCTCATCCTGCAGTTCAAACAGCATATTTCTGATGTCATCAATGATCATATCAATCCTCCTTTTCAAGTATCTCTAATACATCCGAAGGTTTATCTGCAAATACCGTAGCCCCTATATCTATTAATATATCTTTATCTCTGAAGCCCCAAAGTACTGATATACATGGAAGTTCAGAATTCTGAGCGGTATGAAAATCCACTTCAGAGTCTCCAACATATACCGCATCTTCCTGTGTACTTCCGAGTTCCTTAAGCGCCTGAATAACTGTATCAGGAGCAGGTTTACGTCGGATCCCATCCTTTTCACCTATCGCTACCTGTACATACTTTGAGAAAAACCTTTCATTCAGTTCCTTTACAGCTGAATCAATCTTATTAGATACAATAGCCATCTTATATCCACGTTCCTTAAGACTCTGCATAAGTTCAAGTATCCCCTTGTATGGACCAGTCTTATCAAGACAATGAACTTCATAATGTTCTTTGAATACAGGGAGCATCTCATCTATAACTTCTTCTGGTGTCCCCTCAGGAACTGCCAGTTCAAGAGCATGCCTGATTCCATTTCCAAAATATAGTCTATATTCCGAAGATGAATGTACCGGAAAACCAAACTTCTCCATCACATAATTTACTGAAACAGTAAGATCCTCCAATGTATTCATAACTGTTCCGTCCATGTCAAAAATAACTGTATTAATGTTCTTCATAATTTTCCCAATCTTTCCTTAAATCCTTTGAATATTTAATGAGATGATTATACATCATTTCTCATCCATTTTCATGGTTTTACTTGCATAAACATCGTATAATAGATACAGTTATATTATTGTTCACATATCACTTAAGACACATTTAATATATAAAATAGTTATCAGGGGATGTTATGCACGAAAAGTACCTAAACCTTAAACAATATCTTCAAAAACTGGATAGTGTGATCGTTGCTTTTTCGGGTGGAGTCGACTCTACCTTTTTACTCCATGCTGCAAAAGAAGTACTTGGGGAAAATGTTTTAGCTGTAACTGCTAAATCCTGCCTATTTCCATCAAGTGAAATCAAGGATGCAGTCAGCCTTTGTGAAAATATGGACGTTAGATACAAAGTTCTCGAACTAAACCCTCTTGAAATAGATGGATTTAAAGATAATCCCAAAAACAGATGCTATCTCTGTAAGAAGAACATGCTTATGTCACTTATTGATATAGCAAAATCAGAGGGCATATCTTATGTGGTTGAAGGATCTAATATGGATGATATGGGAGACTATCGTCCTGGAAGTCAGGCAGTTGAGGAACTCGGTGTGCGGTCACCGCTGAAAGATGTGAGCTTTTTTAAACATGAGATACGTGAACTCTCAAAAGAAATTGGGCTTCCAACATGGGACAAGCCATCTCTCGCCTGTCTCGCAAGCAGGATTCCTTACGGAGATGAAATCACACCTGAGAAACTTACCATGATAGAATATTGCGAAAGATATCTTAAAAACTTAGGATTCCATCAGCTTCGAGTCAGGGCTCATGGAAATCTTGCCAGAATAGAAATAAATTCCGATGAGATAACCAAGGTTTTCAATGAAGAAAACAGGACAAGAATCTACGAAGAATTTAAAAGAAACGGATTTAAATTCGTGTCGATCGATCTTGTCGGTTATCGCACCGGAAGTATGAATTAATATAGGAGACTGATCAGATGAACCTGTTCGAATTATTTGTTAATCTTACTCACAATAGATTTAGCCCTGGCTGGGAAAACTCTACTGCTACCTTTACGGGAAAAACCGATATGGCATATTCATATACAAAACTGGGCTCACAAGTAAAAGAGTATAAAAGATATGAAGTTGTCTATAATGCAAATGACAAGCAAGTCAATTCCTGGTATACTTTCTTCCCTGTTCCGGATCCCGATCCCGAAACTCTTATCGGAACAACTATGAAAATCCGCTACAAAAGAAGCCGCCCATACCTATTCGAACAGATTGAAGACTCCGAAGATTTATAACTCTTCTGTAGGAAGAGTTTCTGCTCTCTGAGCTATGTTCTGTTTAAAGTTAATAATCTTATGATCATATTCCTCATCCATAAGTGTTGAATGAATCAGAAAATCAGCTGTTGCTTTGTTATTCGCAAATGGTATGTCATATACCTGTGCGATTCTCATGAGCGCCTTTACATCCGGATCATGAGGTGCTGCTGTAAGTGGGTCAGAGAAGAATATAACAAAGTCAATTCTTCCTTCAACAATCTTTGCACCTATCTGCTGATCTCCTCCAAGAGGGCCTGAATTATATCCACGTACCGGAAGATCTGTCGCATCTGTGATCATTCTCGCAGTTGTTCCTGTTCCACATAGGAAATGCTTCTTCAGAATCTCAGAATTATCTTTACACCACTGGATAAGCTCAGCTTTCTTTCCATCATGTGCGATCAGCGCTATATTTTTCTGTCTGTTAATAGTCATTGTTATTGTATCGTTCATTTCTTTTTACCTCCGCTTCGTATTTTCATTCACGAGCCTCTTCCCCCTTGAACTTACACAAAAGAGGGGCCCGATAGACCCCTCTTCTGAATGTCACCGGGACATTTTTATCTTATTCATTACCAAGATTGAACTTGTCATGGATAGCATTCATAGCACGCTCTGTGTTCTTCTCATTGATAAGAACAGTTACTCTGATCTCAGAAGTAGAGATCATTCTGATGTTGATGTTAGCATCATAAAGTGCTTCAAACATCTTTGCTGCAACACCTGCATTTGACTGCATTCCCGCACCAACGATAGATACCTTTGCAACTTCCTTGTTAACATCTATCTCTTCGAAGTCCATAAGATCTTCGATGATCTGCTTTGCTACATCTGCATCCTCATCTGAACATGTGAAAGAGATATCTTTCTTTCCATGACGTCCGATTGACTGCAGGATCATATCTATATTTATATTCTGTTTTGCAAGAGCATTGAATAACTTAAATGCTACTCCTGGCTCATCTTTAAGACCTATAACTGCTACTCTGGCTGCATCTGTATCAGCTGCAACACCACTTACTATCATCTTTTCCATCTTAGTTCCCTCCCTTACGACGGTTCCTTCATTTGTATTCAAACTTGAACGTACTACAAGACGTACTCCATATTTCTTAGCCAGCTCTACAGAACGGTTGTGAAGAACTCCCGCTCCAAGTGTAGCCAGCTCAAGCATCTCATCGTAAGTTACTTCGTTCAACTTTCTGGCAGCAGGAACCTTTCTAGGGTCTGCTGTATAAACTCCATCTACATCTGTGTAGATTTCACATTTATCTGCATGAAGAGCAGCTGCTATAGCTACTGCAGTTGTATCTGATCCACCTCTTCCGAGAGTAGTATAGTCATCATACTTGTTAACTCCCTGGAAACCGGTTACTATTACTATCTTATGCTGCTCAAGCTCATTTCTGATACGCTCAGTATCAATTCTCTTAAGACGTGCATTGCTGTATACACTTGTTGTATGCATAGCAACCTGATAAGCGTTCAGTGAAACAGCAGGAACGCCAAGGCTTGCCATAGCCATAGACATAAGAGCTACTGACTGCTGCTCGCCTGTTGTAAGGATCATGTCCATCTCTCTCTTAGGAGGATTTGGATTGATCTCCTTAGCCATATCGATCAGCACATCTGTGTACTTACCCATAGCGGAAAGTACTACAACTACATCATTACCTTTCTTGTAGTCTTCAATACATCTGTTCGCAACATTAAAGATACGGTCTTTATTGCCTACCGATGTACCTCCGAACTTCTTTACTATTAGCATTTCTTCATGCCTCCTGAAAAAATTTCTCCCCCAGATAATACCGAATTAGTCACAAACACGAATTCGGCTAATTATATCAAATCCTTCTGCAGCCTTTTCAAATTCAGAACCAGACATCACTGGAGTGATAAATGCAGTCTCATCCTGAGATGCATCACCCTCGATATACTGAACGTCTCCAAACTTAGCAAGAACGTCCTTCTCGATTCCTGTTCCTTTAATTCTTACAAAGTAAGGTGTTGTAAATGCATCTATAGATCCAAGTACTCTCTTCTCTTTCTTCCAGTATACCTTTACTGAAGCGCCACCTCTCTTTGTAGCATCCACTACGTCAGAAACAACTGCGCTGGCTGTTGGAAGAGAACCAGCTCCCTTACCATAGAACATTACATCTCCGAGCATATCACCCTTTACAAGAATAGCATTGAATACATTCTTAACATTGTATAGAGGATTGTCCTGATAGATGACAAATGGAGAAACCATAGCATATGTTGTTCCATCGACCTTTCGAGCCATTCCAAGAAGCTTGATAGAAGCACCTATCTTCTTCATATATTTAAAATCATCTGTTGTTATCTTAGTGATTCCTTCTGTGTAAATGTCCTCAAAATCAACCTGTCTCTCATAAGCAAGAGAAGTAAGGATTGCTATCTTACGGCAGGCATCATATCCCTCGATATCTGCCTCAGGATTTCTCTCTGCATATCCTTTTTCCTGAGCTCTCTTCAGAACAGTATCAAAATCAGCACCTTCATCCTCCATCTTAGTAAGGATGTAATTTGTAGTACCATTCATGATACCCTGAATCTCTTCAATATGATCAACTGTCAGACACTCTACAAGCGGACGGATTATCGGAATTCCGCCACCTACAGAAGCTTCAAAGAAGAAGTTTACGTTGTTATTAGAAGCAATCTCAAGAAGCTCAGCGCCATGCTTAGCAACAAGTTCCTTGTTAGATGTACATACACTCTTACCACTCTCAAGAGCACGTTTAACAAATGTATGTGCAGGCTCAACGCCACCCATTACTTCAACTACTACGTCAACTTCCTTATCCTCGATTATGACATCTACATCATGCACGAGAACATTCTCAACCGGATCACCCGGGAAATCTCTCAGATCAAGAACGTACTTAATACGTACTTCTTCTCCGGCACGGCGTGAGATATGACTGTTATTCTCATTAATTATCTTGAATACTCCAGAACCAACTGTTCCATATCCAAGTATTGCAACGTTTATCATACATTCACCTCTATTCAGTCTTTCCTTCGGTAGCCATCCATGAAAGATATGCATTTATGAACGGATCTATATCTCCATCCAGCACTCTTCCTGCATCACCCATCTCACACCCTGTTCTCAGATCCTTTACCATTGTATAAGGTTGAAGAACATACGATCTGATCTGGCTTCCGAAACCATTTTCTGTAACCTCACCACGAATACCGGAAAGCTGTTCATCCTGCTTTGCCTTCTCCATCAGGTACAGCTTTGCCTTAAGCATCTTCATAGCCGTATCTCTGTTCTGGTGCTGTGATCTCTCATTCTGACACTGAACAACTATTCCTGTAGGAAGATGTGTGATACGTATTGCTGAAGATGTTTTATTTATATGCTGACCTCCTGCTCCACTTGCACGATATGTGTCAACACGGAGATCATCATCATTTACTTCTATCTCTATAGAATCATCAATGATCGGCATAACATCCACCGAACAGAAAGATGTCTGTCTTTTTCCTGCCGCATTAAACGGGGAAATTCTTACAAGTCTGTGTACACCATGCTCAGACTTAAGATATCCATATGCATGGAATCCCTCTACCTGAAATGTAACTGACTTGATACCGGCTTCTTCACCATCTAGAAGATCAAGAACCGAAAGCTTCATCTTATGCTTATCTGCCCATCTTGTATACATTCGATACAGCATGCTTACCCAATCACATGCTTCCGTTCCGCCGGCACCAGCATGAATGGTAACCGTCGCATCATTGGTATCGAACTCTCCTGAAAGCAGAGTTTCAATTCTGAATGCCTCAAAATCCTTCTTAAAATCTTTTAGCATATCTCCCGCTTCCTGCGTAAGAGAATCATCAGAATCTTCCTCAGCCATCTCAATCATCGTCTCGATGTCCTCGAAGGCTGTCTGCATCTTTTCATAGCTTTCTATCGTAGTCTTAAGACCCTTAAGCTCCTTCATTATCTGACCTGACTTCTCTACATCATCCCAAAAATCAGGAGCCTCCATAGACTTCTCTAGTTCATTAATCCTTGTTTCCTTACCGGCTATGTCAAAGTGAATCCCTCACTTCCGCCAGCGGTGTTTTGTACTTTCCGAGCTCCAGTTTATACTCATCAAGTTCAAGCACTGAACCACCACCCTTCTATTTTTCTCCTTACTCCATCCACTTCCTTACGTCCACGGCATAGAATAATAAAAACAGTATATAAAAATACTACAAACTCATCTCATTGTAAATAACAAGCTGAAAATTTTAAAATCATGATTTAGTTTAGCAATTCCTCTCTTGCAAGGAATTACCAAACTGAATCGTGTCAAAATATCAATTTATTTTCCTCTGCCACAGCAATTCTTATATTTCTTTCCAGAACCGCAAGGGCATGGATCATTACGTCCTATCTTCTTTTCCTTACGCTTTGTTGGTTCTTTCTTTAATGTCTCATCTTTATTGGTTCCAGTCTCTTTAGCCACCTGCTCACGCTTTACTTCTTCCTGTGGCTTAAGCTTGATATGGAACATGATACTTGCTGTCTCTTCCTTAATAGAAGCGATCATATCGTTGAACATGTCAAATCCTGCGAGCTTGTACTCAACTACAGGATCTCTGTTACCATATCCCTGCAGTCCGATACCCTGACGAAGCTGTTCCATGTCATCGATGTTATCCATCCACTTTCTATCGACAGTCTTCAGCATTACGACACGCTCAATCTCTTCAACCTGTTCTTCATTTTCGAATTCTTCTTCGCATCTTGCTTCATACATCTCAAGAGCTTCCTTCTGAAGTCTTTCCTTGAGCTTAGCAACATTTCCTCTTTCCTTCTCCTCTTCGGTAAGCTCAATCTTACCAAATGGAATAATAGGATTCAGCATAGAAGAGAGCTCTTTCATATCCCACTCTGAAGGATCTGACTCACCTGAAGCAATCTTATCAACATATGCTGCTACAGTATCCTCGATCATCTCGCGAACTGTCTCATGCATATTCTCTCCATCAAGAACCTTACGTCTCTCAGCGTAGATTACCTCACGCTGTTCGTTATTAACCTGGTCGTACTCAAGAAGGCTCTTTCTGACAGCAAAGTTGTTAGACTCAATCTTCTTCTGTGCTCTTTCAACGAAATTAGTTATAGTCTTATGTTCAATCTCTTCTCCTTCAGGAATCTTGAGTGCATCATAAACACCCATAACTCTCTCTGAACCGAAGAGTCTCATCAGATCATCTTCAAGTGAAAGATAGAACTTAGATTCACCTGGATCTCCCTGACGTCCTGAACGTCCACGGAGCTGATTATCTATACGACGTGACTCATGACGTTCTGTACCAATAACCTTAAGACCGCCGGCAGCTCTAACTATCTCTGCTTCCTTCTCAACTATCTCTGCTGCTTCCTTCTCAGCATCCTTAATCTGCTCAGGAGTAGCCATTTCCTCTTTAATATGATGAGATCTGAGTATTTCAGGTATCATGCTCTTAACATTTCCACCGAGAGTAATATCAGTACCACGACCTGCCATGTTTGTAGCGATAGTAACCGCTCCAGCACGACCTGCCTGTGCAACGATCTCGGCCTCCTGCTCATGATACTTAGCATTCAGAACGTTATGTTTGATTCCACGGTTCTTAAGAAGCTTACTGATCTCTTCTGAAGAATCAATGTTTACTGTACCAACAAGTACAGGCTGATTCTTTCCATGTGCCTCAACAACACTCTCTACGATAGCATCGAGCTTCTCTTTCTTAGTCTTGAAGATAGAATCGTTGTAATCTATACGAGCAATAGGCTTGTTAGTAGGTACAACTACAACATCCATTCCGTATATCTCACGGAACTCTATTTCCTCAGTCTGAGCAGTACCTGTCATACCTGCCTTCTTATTGTATTTATTGAAGAAGTTCTGGAATGTAATAGTAGCAAGAGTCTTACTCTCTCTCTTAACTTTTACATTTTCCTTAGCCTCTATAGCCTGATGAAGACCTTCATTGAATCGTCTTCCTGGCATGATACGTCCCGTGAACTCATCGACGATAAGTACTTCATCATCCTTTACAACATAGTCCTGATCACGGTGCATGAGCGCATGCGCCTTGATAGCCTGAAGCATTGTATGATGAATCTCAAGGTTCTCCGGATCTGTAAGATTATCTATATGGAAGAACTGCTCGATCTCCTTAACACCCTGTTCAGTGAACACGATGAACTTATCCTTCTCATTTACAAGGTAATCTCCATCTTCCTCGATATCTGTTCCCATGATGGCATCCATCTTGCTGATCTCTGTTGATGCTGTACCTCTCTGCATACGACGAGCAAGATAATCGCACATCTTATAAATCTCGGTAGACTTTCCACTCTGACCGGAAATGATAAGAGGTGTTCTAGCCTCATCTATAAGGATTGAGTCGATCTCATCGATGATGGCATAGTGGAGCCCTCTCTGTACGAGTCTCTCCTTGTAAACAGCCATGTTATCTCTCAGATAATCGAATCCGAGTTCGTTATTTGTAATATAGGTGATGTCCGCTTTATATGCTTCCTGTCTCTCTTCTGTGGAAAAGTCGTGCATGATAGCACTAACAGTAAGTCCAAGAAATCTATGTACATTTCCCATCCAATCAGAGTCACGCTTAGCAAGATAGTCGTTGACTGTTACGATGTGTACACCTTTTCCTTCAAGAGCGTTAAGGTAAGCAGGCATTGTAGAAACAAGTGTTTTACCTTCACCTGTTCTCATCTCTGCCAGACGTCCCTGGTGCAGAATGATACCACCGGTTATCTGAACCGGAAATGGCTTAAGTCCGATAGCTCTCCATGCAGCTTCTCTTACTACGGCAAATGCCTCTACGAGAAGGTCATCGAGAGTTTCTCCATTCGCAAGCCTTTCCTTGAATTCAGTCGTCTTTGCCCTAAGTTCATCATCTGAAAGCTTCTGCATACTTTCATCCAGAGCAAGGACACCGTCTACCAATGGCTTGATCTTTTTTAATTCGCGGTCACTATGTGTACCGAATATCTTATCCAAAATTGGCATATTATTTCCTCCTTGCAGTAAACCACTCAATACTATAACATTATTGAATACAAGTCGCAACAAAAAAACACAAAATCGGCATAAATATAGGACAGGAGTATATTTTTCCTGTCCTACATTTTAGATTGGTTCTATATAATTGTTTTAGAAAAGACCGTTTGGCATAGCATACCACCTGCCGCCAACTTTATAGATCATCAGTTTTCTATCTTCTTCTTCCCAGTCAGCATCTTTGCTTTCTCTGAATTTGTATGTGGTATCTACCTCATAAACCTCTGTTACATTTACCTTTACTGCTAAATCTTTTGTAAGGTCTTTTCCATATTCTGCAACTTCATCACTACCTAGTTTTTCTTTTCTGCGAATTCTTACTTTATCAATCTTAAAACCATCCTGCTTATATATAACAAATGTCTCATCAAGCATCTGCGCTAAGCTATTGTATTCACCACCTAGTTCACCGCTTTGGGCTATCTTATCTGCGGCTTTCTCAAGCTGTTTAGGCATCATACTTGAAATATGTTTCTTACTATTTCCGGTCGAAAGAGAATTATAATAATTCTTTATTGCACTATCCGGCGAACTGGCACCTCTCTGATTTGTAAATACGACCGCTCCTAAAATAATAAACAAAATCAGAAGAGCCGGTACGATGATAAGCAGTGGCTTAGAAATCTTTATTCCCTCCTGCATCTGCGGTGACTGCTGATCATTCATCGATTGATTCATCTGCGGTGGCTGGCCATACATTCCAGTCTGTACCTGTTGTAGTTGCTGTCCATATATTGACTGATTCGTCTGCGGTGACTGGCCGTACATTCCAGTCTGTACCTGTTGTGGCTGCTGGCCATATATCGACTGATTCACCTGCGGTGGCTGGCCGTACATTCCAGTCTGTGCCTGCTGTGGTTGGCCATATATCGACTGATCCATCTGCGGTGGCTGGCCGTACATTCCAGTCTGTGCCTTCTGTGGTTGACCATATACTGGCTGACTCATCTGCGGTGGCTGACCATACACCGGCTGTACCTGCTGTGACTGCTGGCCATATATCGACTGGTTCATCTGATCAGGCTGACCATACACTGGCTGTACCTGTTGTGGCTGCTGATTATTTATCGGCTGCTCTGGCAGTGTACCGCTTTGACCCTGAACAGGTTGCGGACTAACTTGTTCCTGTTTAGTTCCACAATAAGGACAAAATGCTGAATCATCATCTATCTGCTGTCCACACTTAATGCATATCTTCATATTTTGTATCTCCCATGTTCCTAAAATAGTAAAAGCCTTGAAGTAGCAGGGCTATTTCAAGGCTTTTAAACTGCATCATCAGTTAAATATTAAAACTCCGGTTCAATAAGTCCGTATGTATTTCCTTTTCTCTTATATACTACATTAACCTCATCAGTCTCTGCATTGCGGAATACGTAGAAATTGTGACCAAGAAGCTCCATCTGAACACATGCATCTTCTGGATACATAGGCTTCACCCCAAATCTTTTGCTTCTAATAATCTGTATCTCATCATAGTCCTCTGTATCTTCTTCAAGGAATCTGTCCTGGAAGTATGCAGCATCCTGATTCTGATCAATAATCTTCTTCTTGTATCTTACAACCTGACGCTCAATGATCTCTGCTACCATATCGATAGATACGTACATATCATCACTGACCTGTTCTGCTCTGATAATATGTCCCTTCATTGGAATCGTAACCTCTATCTTCTGTCTCTCCTTTTCTACAGATAGAGTAACCTGTGCATTTGCATCTTCTGCAAAAAACTTCTCGAGTCTTCCAAGCTTATCATAGATAGCTGCCTTGAGTCCTTCTGTTAAGTCGATATTTTTTCCTGAGATGTCGTATTTCATAGTCTTGTTCTCCTTCTCGCTAGATTACGCTTTCATTAACTCGAAAAACAACCGATATTAGCGGTTATTTCTTCAAAAAGTCACATCTTTGAAGTATCTGAAATCGCATACTTATTATAACATATGTTCAATAAATCTTCAATAAAAGCAAATAATATGCTTATTTTGAATAAAGTTTGTAAGAAGTAACGAATTTTTAAATTATTTGAAATCAGATTATGTTTACCTCAATTCTGTTGATAATGTTGATAACTTTGTTAATAACCCATGATTAGAGGCTTTTCAGACATTGTTATCAACACCCTTTCGGATAACGATATGTAACTATTTGTTAACCATAATATCATTCTTTTGTGCATATTTAATAAATAAGGCAGACACCTCTAAGATGTCTGCCATATATTTGACATATTAATTAATTTAATCTAAGGCATTATTCTCACTGCTTTGCAAGGAGTTCTGTAATCATAATTACCTACCTTGATACCACCAACAGGGTATGGAGCTGAGTTAGATGCGTGTACAATCTGACCATCTCCCATGTAGATAGCAACATGTCCTATAGCATATCCACCACCAGCATAGAATAACAGATCACCAGGCTGAATCTCACTCAGATTAACTTCTGTACCATAATTTGCCTGTAGCTCTGCATCATGAGGAAGTGAGATTCCTGCAAGATTATAAACCAGATACATTACAAATCCTGAACAGTCTGCACCAGTATTAGGATCTTCACCACCCCATACATATGGGTTACCAACAAACTGAAGTGCATAATCAACTAGTGCCTGTCCTGACGCACTTGCAGGTACAGCAGGTGCTGGAGCTGGAGATTCTTCTGCAGGCTCCTCTGCTGGAGTCTCTTCAGGTGTTTCTGCAGGTGTCTCTGCTGGAGTCTCTTCTGCAGGTGCCTCATCTTCATCGTTTGATGATGTTTCTTCAGAAGCATCTTCATCCGAAGTAGTAGTATCGTCATTCTCGGATACATCCTCATCATTAGATGGCTCCGTAGTTTCATCTTCATTTCCTAATGCTAATGAAACTTCTTCACTATCAGTAGTAGGTATTGTATCTTCATCTACATCATCTGTAGCAACAACTGTTTTTTCATTCTGTCCAGCAAGATATTCAAGCCAAGCTCTATCTGCTTCTTCCTGAGCCAAACGCTTTTCTTCTTCAATCTGACGATTAATCTCTTCCTGCTCTTCAACAGATATAGCTCTTGGATTGTCATAACGAACATCAACATATTCACTCTTTACAAATCCTCTGAGATCATCATCAATGTAAAGCTCAATCCATTCACCACTATTGCTGTATACATAGAACTCTTCTCCCTTAGGAATAAGAGTTACACAGTTACTTGATTCATCCTTTGATTCACGAACCTTAAGAGTTTCTGTATTGACTGTTGCATATCTCATAATATCATTATGATCGCTCCAATCACCGGCATCATCTCCGTACTTAAGGAACTGATTAGCTATATATCCTACACAACTTCCTGATTCAATCTTTGACCATTCCTTACCGATCTCATCAACAAGACAGATACCACCTCTCTGAAGTGTTCCAACTACCTCTGAATCTGTACTGGCCTCTTTTCTGATATTAACTGAATCATCAGCAGCTACTACAGCTCTATCCTGAAACTGAGGATATACCTTAGCATCAGTAGGCTTTGTCTTAGGTGCATCTGTTGTTGTAGCAGCGTTTTTCTTTTCTTCTTTCTTCTTTGCTTCCGCTTTAAATGAAGCCTGAACGTCTGCTGTTGTAACCTTTCCTGATGTAAGATCAGCTATCGGGTCAGCCGAAGCACCGTTCTGAATATAATCTCCTACCTTATCGGCGATTCCAACATTCGATGAGTCATAGTTCTGTCCTTTTGCCTGTACATTAGGAACCACTCCTACTGATGAAGCAAGCAATCCGGCAGCGAGTCCAACTACCATAACTCTCTTTGATGGTTTATACATTATGTAACCTCCTATGTCTATGTTACACACAATATCTTGTGCTTTGTTACAATTTCTTTACATTCTTAACCTATTTGTTACAATTTTGTTACATTCAATATGATATCACCACAATGCCCTCTTGTCAACCGTTACTTTACATAATGTGGAAAATTGTCACTTTTCACAGTAACCAAAAAACGAGTATATGCGACAAGAATACTTGTATTCTTGGAGTCATATAACTCGTTTTTTTGGTGTACCTGCGATAGCAGGTGACTAAAAACACACGAGTAAGTGCTGCGGTAGCAGCGGTAGAGCATCGTACAAGATGTTTTATCAGCTTGCTGAATAAAACTTCGAGTCCGATGCGGACTTACGAGTGGAGTTTTTAGTTACTGTGAAAAGTGTTTTATTTACGAATAATAACTTATCCTTCTTATATGTCTCTCATCATTCGAGAATGGTGTATCTACAAATGTATCAACTATCATCTCTGCGAGTCCCGCTCCAACTACACGAGCACCCATACACAGTATATTCGCGTTATTGTGTTCTCTTGTAGCCTTTGCTGAGAAAACATCATGACAAAGTGCTGCACGAATTCCTTCTACTTTATTTGCTGCCATTGACATTCCAATACCTGTTCCGCAAACAAGTATTCCCAGATCAGCTTTTTTCTCTGTAATGATATCTGTAACTGCCTTAGCATATATAGGATAATCACAAGATGCTTCACTATCGCATCCTACATCGCTGACTTCAAAACCTCTGGCTTTAAGATGCTCGATCAGTTCAAGTTTTAAAGCGTAACCACCATGATCAGAACCTATACATATTTTCATTTTGCTCCTCCTTGTATGTATCTTTTATCCTTCGCGCCCCTCAGGGAACGTTAAGTTCTTTTATACCTTCACTACTCTGTGTCCAGCAGCCTTAAGCAGTCTGTTCATTATCGCTCCACCAAGCTCATCTCTATAATAGCTCTCACTAAAAATGTATTCAATCCCAAGAGCATCGCACTCTCTTAGTGCAGAATATAATCTTGCGGCAACAGTTTTTCCGTCACCCTCTTTTCCCAGAAGTATTATATTCTCTGCCTGATATAGATGTGCATTATCTTCCGTAGTAAGAATCGCTGTTTTTTCCTTCTCAGCAGCTCTTCTGTTTATCTCTCTTACTACATTCTCAGTTACCTTACCGGGTTCTGCTTTATCTTCTATTATAGTAAGAATTCCTGCAGGCGCATAATGTGTATACTTCATGCCTGGAGCTTTAGGTCTGAGATTAGGATCTGGCTCGATTATCGCCTTATCAATCTCAACTTCTCCAACTATCTCCTCAAGCATTCTTTTCGTAATATATCCAGGTCTTAATATAGTCGGAACTTCACCCGTCATATCTACTATAGTAGATTCTATTCCAATCCCGACAGGGCCTCCGTCTATTATTGCGTCAATCCTTCCATTCATATCTTCAACAACATGCTGAGCAGTTGTTGGAGAAGGACGTCCTGATGTATTTGCAGATGGAGCTGCAATATAAACTCCACTTTTTCTTATCAATTCCATAGCAGCTGGATGTGAAGGCATACGTATCGCTACTGTATCAAGTCCACCTGTTGTCTCTGAAGGAACTACTTCCTTCTTTTTAAGAATGATAGTAAGAGGTCCTGGCCAGAAGGCTTCCATCAGATGTCTAGCACTATCTGATATATCTACTGCCAGTTCATTTACCGACTCTACGTCTGCTATATGAACTATCAACGGATTGTCTGAAGGTCTTCCTTTAGCTGCATATATCTTCTTCGATGCCTCTGGTCTCAGTGCATCACCGCCTAATCCATATACTGTCTCTGTCGGAAATGCAACAAGCCCTCCATTTTTTAATATGTCTGCTGCAATCTCTATACTTTCAGCAGAATCATCCAAAAGCTTCGTTTCCATGTTATCAGTCACCACTTGTCGTACCTCTCAAAACTTTATCAAGCATATAATCATGGGCTTCTCTTTCTGCCGAGTCGCCCAGAACAGGCAGATCATAACTGCCATACTTTCTCTCCAACGTTGTCAGAATGAGATGATCCGCAAATTCCGGATTCTTCGGAAGAAGTGCACCATGACTATAAGAACCATATACATTCTTATATCTGACTCCTTCGGTCTTATCCTCACCGTTGTTACCAAATCCTCTGATAACAGTTCCCAGAGGATTCACCCCATCACTAAGGTAAGTCTTTCCACTGTGATTCTCAAATCCGACTATATCACTTCCACCGGACTCTTTATTACATTTGAATACGTAATTGTCGATCATCCTCTCATCACTTCCAATTGTGTGAAAATCAATCGCACCCAGGAATTCTAACTTTTCTTTGTTTTTCGTCTCATAATAGTGTCCCATCATCTGATAGCCACCACATATACAGAGAAATGTTTTTCCATCTTCTATCGCCGCTTTCATATTACGGCCCTTAGCGGATTTTAGATCATTTAAAAGCACTTCCTGCTCAAAATCCTGTCCACCACCAATAAAAAACAGATCATACTTAGTCAGATCATCGACATCACCTATCTTGACCTCAAACAGATTACACTCTATTCCACGCCATTCCAAACGTTTCATCAAGCAGAGGATATTTCCCCTGTCTCCGTAAAGATTAAGAACTTCCGGATACATATGACATATATTAAGCTTTACTTCTGACATAACTATCCTTTACCTCTGATCCTTCCAGAATGCTTTCTTTCCAGTTGCCACACCTAATGCTGCTCTCAGTTCCATCATAGCCGTATAGTTTGGAAGTGCAAATACCGGTCTTTTCGACTCCGTCATCTTCTTAATAAGCTTACGTGTATTTTCTATAATATACAGCCTCTCTTCCGAAACTCCAGCATATTTAAACCTGACTTTCATGTCCTTAGCTCTTGTTCCGGACATATATATCTCCTTACAGAAAGGATCCTTCGCTATTTTCTCAAAATCCGCATCCCATATCCAAGATACATCATGACTATCGGCTGTTCTATCATTAAGACAAAGAACCACCGTGTAGTCTTCTTTAAGTCCCGACAGATAAGTTATCGCCTGATTGCATCCGGCAGGATTCTTCACAAGTATCATCTGAATATTCGTACCTCTGTATCTGAAGTTCTCCATTCTTCCGAAACTTGAATTAATCTTAGCTAGAGAATGCTGTACTATCTCTTTATTCCATCCTGCAGCGGCAAATGCCCCCACAGCTGCTATTGCATTGTAAATATTATAAAAAGCCGGAAGACCTATCTCAAGCTGAGCCGACGCCCTCTTAGGCTCCTTCTTATTCTTTTTGCCTCTATCATTCGGAACATATTCTATAGTTACATTACTTCCCTTTGATGTAAGACTGTTGATAGCCGTAACTTCAAGGTCCGGCATAACTCTTTTGTATCCACACTTCGGACATACAAATCCGCCAAGGTGAGCATATATATGATAATCATACTTATACTCTGTACCACACTTTATACAGTACTTTGCATCTGAGAGCGTTTCTTCATCATTATCAGGAAGCACATCTCCGATTCCATAAAAATATACCTGATTAGGTACTTCTGTGGCAAGAGATGCTGTTAGAGAACAATCTGCATTTAGACAAAGTCTCGCTTCCGGATCAAGTTTTATACCTCGCTTAAGCTCTTCCAGTGTATGCATTACCTCGCCATATCTGTCCAGCTGATCACGGAATAGATTGGTCACCACTATAACCTTCGGTCTGATGTAAGGAACAACAGTCTTCAATGCCGCCTCATCACACTCAACTATCGCATACTTCTTCTTCGGTTTTCCACTAAGAGTTGCCGATGAAGTAAACTCCGCGGTGATTCCCGGAAGAAGGTTCGCGCCGGATACATTTGACAGAGGCTCGATACCTTTCTCCTGAAATGCATTTCTCAACATCGCACAAGTTGTAGTCTTGCCGTTTGTACCCGTTACAACTATTATCTCCATACCTTCGGAAACAACTTCAAGTATCTTTTTATCAAATACAAGAGCTGCTTTGCCCGGAAGTGTTGTCCCCCCTCTGTGAAAAACTCTGAGACCCCACCTTGTAACGTGACACGCAGCTACTGAAAAAAATGTTTTTATTGGGTTATGATTATTCATGTATCTATCCTTGCTATTCAGAACACTGATCGCATTCTATAAATAAAAGTGCATTCCAACAATGGACTGCACTTCTATATGTTTATATCTTCACTTTCAGGCCACACTAATTACAACTCTGCAAGTGTCTGAAGCGCCGAATCCTTTATAACCTTTCTGAAATGCTCCTCCATATAATACTTCGTTGCATAGTTAAACTTATAAGGCACAGCAAACTCTCTCAGACTCTCACATACATGGCGGAATTCCTGATCACTATTTCTGTTGTGGGATATAATCAGGTAATACGTTTTATCATCTGCTGATTTATACAATGTATTATCACTGTCATAATAGTTCTTGACCATTTTAGACACAGTAATAAACTTCTCCATATCGTTTGAAGTAAATATCATATAAGGAAGAACCTTATCCGATTCCTCTTCAGCAGACTTGGACGAATCAACATTACCCTGCTCAGGAGTCGAATACTCTATATTTCCCGTTTTAATACTTTTTGCCATGTCCAGGGCGTGATTCTTTAACTCCTGGATATATGAATATTTGGCATCAGGATTATTCTCATCTATCTTAGTAACTAGGAAAACCATGCAATCCTTATTAACCGGGATGGCCTCAACAACTATCGGTTGCTGATCGGCTTCGAATCCGAACTCTTCTCGAGCTTTATCCATCATATATCTGATAAGTTCATCTGCTTTTTCTGAATGTCCTGCAAGATCTGATACGGTCAGATCTTCATCAGGGAGATCCGTATTCCATACAGTGAACCTCAGCTGGTTTTCATTAATTTTTTCAATCTTCATGGTTATATAATAACATATTTTTCCGATTCATCCAACCTGTTCTTTATTATTTTTGCTTGCATATCGCATTTTTTTTTGATATCATGGCTATGTAACATCTTCTGCGGTTCACGTGTCAAAACCGCAAATTTTTTCTTATCTTGCCGTATCAGGCATGTTTCCCGATGGATAAGTTTATTCATAATTTTTTTGTGTGTAATTATAGCATCACAGACTAAAGTGCCACTTATGGTACATTTCACACAAAAATCTGAAGGGAAGTGATACTCCAGATAAAATCTTTTAAATACTTTATAGAAATTTTAAATCTTTAAAACAGTTTTCTATTTTAGTTCTGACGAACAAATAATTAGTCTATCATAATTAACTTATGATCAAGTTTGGACAAATACAAACCATCATACAAAAAAGTCAGCTCCCAAGTTTATCCCTAAAAACGTAAGAGCTGACTTTTATTATTTCTGACTTTAATTTTTTATTGATATGATTTTTAGAATCCAAGATTATCATTTACAAGGATTACATGAATACGATCCGGATGTCTTTCAAGTCTTGTTATAAGCATATTGCAGCATATGCTGTCAGGTGACTTGCAGTTTCCACATACTCCTGTCTTTACACAAGGAGTTGGATTCTGGAATCTCTGACTGTTTACTGGAGCTGCTTCATTTCTCACTCTATAAACCGCAGCATCAACATCTCTGGCAACCTTATTCATTCCCACTATCATGATAACGTGCTCTGGTCCATAAGCAATACTTGCTACACGGTTTGAGTTGCCATCCAGATTAACGAGAATACCATCTTCTGTTATTGCATTTGTACTTGTGAGATAGTAGTCACAGCCGTACACGTTCTTATCAATCTCTTTTTTCTCAGCTTCATCCTTGGCACTGCCTCTATCAAATACAGTATAATTGCCATCGAGAACTGCCTGTCTCAGACCGATCTCAGCTATAGACATAGATCCACCCCATCCAATAGTTGAACCTTCAGGAATCATTTTCAGAGCAAGCTCAAGTGCCTTTTCCTTAGTCTCAGCATAGTAACCGTTCATATGTCTGGACTTAAGACCCTTGATAACTGTCTGTGCCAGAAGTTCATTTCTGATCTTTCTATTCTCGTTCATTTCATACCTCCTTTAAAAGTCTCTTAAACTTAAAAGAGACGCTATACATAGTACAGCGTCTCCCTTTAACTCATATTAATAGCTATTATGCCTCTTCAATAGCTCCAACAGGGCAGTTACCTGCGCATGCTCCACATGAGATGCAAGAATCAGCATCGATAACGAACTGTCCGTCTCCCTCTGAGATAGCGCTTACAGGGCAGTTACCTGCGCATGTTCCGCAAGAAATACAAGCATCACTTATAACATATGCCATAGTAGTGTCCTCCTTAAAAAAAATAAAAGTTCTAACCTAGTTCGGAGTATACTACATGAATAAAGAGTTAGCCAACACAAACTTTTTTTTAACTACAATTCGATTCCAACCTTATAAACATCCTGTTTTGGAATGCCTCTTTCCTTGGCGACCATCTTAATAGCTTCTTTCTTGCTCATTCCTTCGTCTATATATTTCTGTAAATGCTCCTCCAGACTCATATTTTCCCACTGAGCCTGTCTTTCCGCAGTCAGCTCTTCCTCAGGTTTTCCTTCTATTACAAGTACATATTCCCCTCTCGGCTCCGTATCCTTATACAGTTCCACTGCTTCACCCAGAGACATTTTCAGAAACTTCTCATGTTTCTTTGTTAGTTCCTTACAAACTGTGACACTTCTACCACTTCCCAACTCTTTCTCAAGAAGCTCAAGCGTTTTTCTCAATCTGTGAGGTGCTTCATACATTATGATGGTACGTCTCTCTATCTTCAGCTCATCAAGTACACTTCGAAGCTCCTTCTTCTCCTGTGGGAGAAATGCCTCAAATGCGAATCTCCTCGTTTTCTGTCCGGATGCAATAAGTGCATTTACAGCAGCAACCGCTCCAGGCACCGGAACTACTTCTATACCTCTGTCAACGCACATCTGAACAAGAACTTCACCCGGATCCGATATTCCCGGAGTTCCAGCATCAGTGATAAGAGCCACCGACTGACCACTGCTTAGTTTATCGATCAATACTTCTGCTTTATCAAATCTGTTGAACTCATGATAACTTGTCATCGGAGTTTTTATATCGAAATGGTTCAGAAGCTTTCTACTGTTTCTGGTGTCTTCTGCAGCGATTATATCTGCATCTCTAAGAACCCTTACCGCTCTGAATGTCATATCTTCCAGATTTCCGATAGGTGTTGCGACAAGATACAGCACTCCACCCTTTAATTCTCTTTCATCCTCAGTTCTTTCCATAATAAGATAAAAGCTCCTTTGTGTATTCACCATCCGCGTCGTAAACCATAAGTGTCGGAAGTATACGGCATTCTTTTCCAGCTTCCTTTATACCCTCAATCAGAACCAGATTCGGTTCCCTGCCTTCTGACGGCTGAACCATCATCAGTCTTTTCGGTTCCAGGCGATATCTGACCATGGTTTCCATTATATCCGGAAGTCTTGTCGGTCTGTGAACCATGGTAAATGTTCCTCCGGTTTTCAACAGATATGACGCTGCACTGACAACATCTTCAAGCGTTGCCAATGTTTCATGTCTTGATATATATACTGTATCACTCGGATTTTTCAGTCCGGTATTCTCCTTCATGTACGGAGGATTAGATGTAACTGCCCCAAACTGTGCAGGCTTAAATAGTTCCCTCACACATTTCAGATCACCTTCGATAATACTACATCTGTCTTCCACTCCATTCAGAAGAACACTTCTTTTTGCCATATCTACCATATTGGACTGAATCTCAAGACCCGTCCAGCTTTTTCCCTTAGACTTGGCAGCCAGAAGAAGCGGTACTACTCCAGTTCCGGTTCCCAGGTCTATAACATCTGCATTTGGTTTTATCTTTGCAAAATTTGCCAGAAGAACCGCATCCATTCCGAAACAGAAACAAAATGGGTTCTGTATAATACGGAACCCATTTATATCCAGATTATCTATTCTTTCATTTTCATAAAGCTCTACTTTATTCATAGTTTGACTTTCCGCCATCTTCCTTTTCAAGCTCTTCCAATGCACGAAGCTCTTTATCGTCTTCGTTTTCCTTCTTTTCCTGCTTCTTTTTCTTGCGAGGTTTGAATCTTAGATCATCTACCTTATATTCAACAGCATCCTTGTTGCCTTCTTCATCAGTAACGATAACTCTGACTGTCTGTCTCATGACATTTATTCCTGCCACTACTCCGACTGTTCCATCACCAGCTTTTACTTCATCACCTACTGCAGGCATCTTTCCGTTCAGATATTCATATGTTTCCTGCTCATGCTTCAGACAGCACATAAGTCTTCCACAAACACCTGATATCTTGGTTGGATTAAGAGAAAGTCCCTGATCCTTTGCCATCTTGATAGAAACTGGAATGAATTCCGAAAGGAAACTGTGACAGCACAGCTCTCTTCCACACATACCAAGACCTCCAGAGATCTTAGCTTCATCTCTGACACCGATCTGTCTAAGCTCTATACGTGTTCTGAATACTGATGCAAGATCACGAACAAGTTCACGAAAGTCTACCCTTCCATCAGCTGTGAAGTAGAAAAGTACTTTACTGTTATCAAATGTATATTCAGCTGCGATAAGCTTCATCTTAAGTCCGTGTTCGTCAATCTTCTTAAGACACTGCTTAAATGCATCTTCTGATTTTTCTTTATTTGCTTCGTATCTTTCAGTATCTTCTGGTGTTGCCTTTCTGAGGATTGGCTTCAGTCCCTGAATTCTCTTCTGCTCGGTTATCACTCTACGTCCGAGAACACATTTGCCATATTCTACTCCTCTGGCTGTCTCAACAACTACATCTTCTCCCTTCTGAACGTGAATGTCCAGCGGATCAAAAAAATATATCTTTCCGTTAGGTCTGAATCTTACACCTATGACTTCCTTCATTAACCGGTTACTCCTTGTATTTACTTCTGCTTAAGTGTGATTATAAGCAGACGCATTATGTCCGCAAGATTAGCGTTCGCATTTATTCTTTCTTTTGCACTCTTTATGGACTGCGATTTTTCCTCTAATTCATTAAATGAAAGATACTTGGCCTGTTCTCTTATGGTCAGATACTGTTCCTTGAAAAGGATCTTATCCGGATTCCCGGTAACCTTAAGCACCAGGATATCCCTGTACCACATCATCATCAGGTCAAGGTAATCATTTATATTCATCTGGAAACTGGAACAATGCTGTATGGCATCGGATATATCATCCATTGTCATATCGTAAATGTTCGTTTCAAGCTTTACAACCGACTGAATCAGTTGTTCGTATTCTTCATTTGTAGCAAGCATGATAGCCTTGCCGAGGTTACCCTGCGCATACTCTATCGCAAATGTAGCCTTCTTCTCATCTACACCATACTCACTTACGAGATAATCATGAATGTCCTTCTCTTTAATAGGCTTAGTTGTGATAAGCATACATCTTGAGCGGATAGTCGGAAGAAGTTTCTCCGGCTTCGCTGTAAGTATAATGACTATTCCATATTCAGGCGGTTCCTCAATAGTTTTCAGAAGAGCATTCTCAGCTTCTTCTGTCATCTTCTCGCCTTCTCTGATAATGTATATCTTATACTTGCCATTATATGGCTTGATCTGCATGGAATTGACAACCTGCTCACGGATCTCACTTACCGATATCGATCCCGGTTTCTCATGCGTAACATATATTATGTCAGGGTGATTGCCACTTTCAGCCTGTTTACAGGACTTACACTCACCGCACGACTCCGATCCTTCAGCTTCACACTGTAACGCTTTTGCAAATGCATTTGCCAGCGTATACTTTCCACTACCTTCTTCTCCGCCGATAATATAGGCATGACTAACGCATCCCTGTTCTATATTATTTCTGAAGCGACTTATTATTTCTTCATGTCCGATAATCTTTTTAAAATCCATATTTGTCACCCCATTTCCCCCATAGAATCCTGACACTCCTACAAAGCATCATCGTTTAGTATAACACGAACCCTATCTTTAATCAAATCGCTAATACGCTCTATAGGAAGTGTTGCATCTATGGTTTCAATTCTGTCAGGAAACTTCTCCGCAAGCTTCCTGTAACCTTCAGCTACTTTTCGATGGAAATCCAGACTCTCAAGTTCCATTCGATCCAGTTCCTTCTGATCCTTCTTTCTGCTGATACCAACCTCGGCAGGAAGATCCAGCATAAATGTCACATCAGGCATATATTTTCCTATAGCCTGTTTGTTAACTTCATATACTGCATCTACTCCCAAACCTCTTGCCATACCCTGATATACAAGAGATGAATCTACGAACCTGTCACTGATCACGGCACCTCCTCTATCAAGTACCGGACCAATCACTTCTGCTATCAACTGCGCTCTAGCACTTGCATAGAGAAGCATCTCTGTAACTGGAGACATTTCCGTATAATTCTTGTTCAGTATTATTCCTCGTATAGCCTCACTGATGGTAGTTCCTCCCGGCTCTCTTGTTATCAGTACATCATAGCCTTCACTCTCAAGATATTCCTTGAGTAACGCTATCTGAGTTGATTTTCCGGAACCGTCCGGACCTTCCATTGTAATGAATATTCCCTTGTTCATATGTTCTACCTTATTATTTTAGATTTGACGCTGTTATACAGCTACTGTGATAAATGTACTCTCAATGAGTCCAGTCTCCTGAAGCTTCTTCTCAGCATTCTCAGCAGCTTCTCTGTTATCATATATTCCAAATACAGTCGGACCACTTCCACTCATCATGGCATTTATCGCTCCGCACTGCATCATGATATTCTCCAGGATTCCAATCTCCGCATGATTATCTGAAGTAACGTATTCAAGTACATTTGCAAAAAGATCAGTAATTCTCTTTAGATCTCCGGCATAGATAGCATCTACCTGGCCATCCACATCCGGATGCTTAATGCTTCTGCAGGATTCTTCCATAAGTTTATCATATCCACCATATGCTTCAGCAGTCGAAACTGAGATAATAGGCTTTGCCACAAGAAAGAAGCAGTCCGGAATATCCGGAAGCTTTGTCAGTTCCTCGCCGATTCCTTCGGAAAGGGCTGTTCCGCCCATAATACAATAAGGGATATCCGCACCAAGCTTTACACCCATATCCATCATATCCTGATCCATGATACCGAGACCAAAGAGTTCGTTTATTCCCTTAAATGTAGCCGCAGCATCACTGCTTCCACCAGCCATTCCGGCTGCAATAGGTATATGCTTCTCAAGAGTTATCTTAACTCCTTCGTTCGGAGCCACAGGCCAGACAAACTTTTCCAGCATAAGCTTTGCTACCTTATATATGAGATTGTCCTTACCCAGAGGAACGCGTCCCAGATCATCCTTGTCTGAATTACTATTATTCTTAGATTCAAACTCTCCTGAGCCTTCGCTTGAAACCAGTTCGATAATAATCCTGTCATCATCTTCCTCAGATGATGGAACAGGCGAAATCCTTTTTTCAAAAGTAAGTATATCTTTTATATCCAGCGACTGCATAACCATTCTCACAAGATGATAGCCATCTTCTCGTCTTCCGACTATATCAAGTGACAGATTAACCTTCGCATAAGCATTTTTCGTTATCATAAATATTTCCTTGTCATTATGTGATAAAAATATAGAAATCTACATTTATAATTTTATCACAGGTAAACTGACTTTGTATAGTTTTAAAAGATTAAAGCCCATTCCCCAATTAAGAAGAATGAGCTTTAATATAGATAAATTCTAAGTAACTTATTTAGCTTTTATAGTACCAATCTTGTTAGCCTTAAGACTATCATTCCACAGATTATTAGCAAATCTGATTGCATAATGTCCACTTCCGTTATCAAGACGAACATATACGTTATATGACTTGTTTGCTGATATCTGATTATTCTTAAAGTCAAGAGAAGTCTTCAGTGTCTTTTCACCATTAAACTCAGCACAGTTTGTCTGTTCAAACTTAGTTGATGTTTCTTTTCCATTAGCATCAAGTTCAACAAATACGAGAGAAACCTGCTTTGACTTTGTGAGGTTACCAAATCCTGAATTATCGAGTCCTACTAATACGTTAAGCTTATCTCTCTTTGCATTATATGATAGCTTTGAACTCTTAGCTACATATCTGTAACCCATATGGTCTTCAATATACTTGTAAGCTGTTTCGCCATAATAGAGCTTATCGCTACCACAAGCTTCTGTATACTTTGTACTCTGCCATTCTGTTACAACAATTGCCTGATCATATTCATAATCAAGATATGAAAGATGTGTCTTAAACATTTCAGGAACACACTTCTCAATTTTATGCAGATTACACGATGCATTGTATGTTTCACCACCAAATGGAACATTAGTTACATTCTGTGAAATCCAGTCTATCTCACTTTTTCTATCATATATATATGTACCTGAATCACTTGAACTAGCGAATAATGCGTCATTATATAATCCAAGTCTAGTTGCCTTACCTGAACGTGCAACAGTCTTATAAGATGTAGCATTATCTTTATCATAATACATATATATTCTCCATGGAGTTCTTACCAGAATAGGAATATCTTTTGTATTATTTAACCATCCATCAATTACCATCTTATTTGTTTCTTTAACTTTAGCCATATCTCCATCATATCTGTCACAGATCTTACTGCCATGCATCTCGCCCCAAGGACCGAGCATACCAGCTTCAATGGCTGTTATTGTATCCGGATATTTTGTAAGAACTGGTCCAAGCTGTTCGATATGTCTCTGTATCTTTGCAATACTTGGCTCTGCATCAGTCTTATCACCAAAATTTGGTGCATAACAGAATCTTATAATTATACTCTTATCTGCATCATATGCATTCTGAAGAAGAGTCTTCAGATCATTAAGAGCATCTGCAGAAAGATCATAATCCTGCTTTCCATTTATCTTACTTGAAAGCTGACTTAAATCTACTCTTACCTGAACAAGCTTATGTCCGTTCTTGATATTAGAAGAATCATATTTATTTGAATCATAATTCCCAACTACAAATCTTTTTCCACCAGCTGTAACTGAAAATCTGTATGAAGAATAAAATCCCTGATCTGGATTATTAAGAGTTGCTTTACTTTCTGAAAAATCAATACTCTGATTATAATCCACCATCTTATCGTCACTAACAACAGGTTTTGGCTGCTCAGTAGTCTTTGGCTGTTCGGTTGTCTTAGGCTGCTCGGTTGTCTTTGGTTTTTCTGTTGTAGTTTTTTTAGCAGGTGTTTTTACCTTTATAATCTTACTGAACTTTGAATATACTGTTTTACCATCTACCTTGTCATACGCTTTAACCTTAAAATAATATTCCTTATTACTCTTAAGATTCTTTATCTTTACTGCTGTCTTATTAAGTCCCTTTAATGTAGCTAATTCTTTATAACCACTATCTTTTTTTACAGATTTATAAAGCTTATATCCATCTGCATTCTTAAGTTTGTTCCATTTCAAAGAAATAGTAGTTTCCGTTTTAGCTGTAACCTTTAATCCTTCCACCTTACTTGATGTTTTCATTGCTGCTGTTGCTGCATTAACAGTTTGTATATTAGAACTTATCATTACAAACGTCATAAAAACAGCTAGTAAAAATGCAACTAGTCTCTTTGTTTTCATCTTAACCTCCCTTATTACTCTATGAGTAATATATTTTTCTCATAGTCGAAATTTTAACATGATGTAATTCCATTAACAATGTAACAAATAGTCAAAAATATCAAATTTCTGCCCTCTATTTAGTGCAATGTTACAAATACTACCTATCTATTAGTGCATAATGTATATTATTGCAGTATAATTAACGCTTATTAAAGACTTTAATTTGACATAAATGACAAATTTTAACAAGTTGCGCAGTTTCCTACTACATTGAAAAAAACCGACTCGGAAATAAATACCGAGTCGGTCTAAAGTTTCTTATCAACTGATAAAAACTATTACTTATCTTTCTTTGCTTCTATCACACCGATCTTATTTGCCTTTAAGCTGTTATTCCACTGCTTGTTAGCAAACTTTACAGTGTAGTGTCCTTTTCCATCATCAAGTCGAACATAAACATTATATGATTTATCAGCTGAAATCTTATTATTAGTAAAACTAATAGATGCTTTCAGGATTTTTTCTCCACTATATGATGCACAATTTGTTTCTTCAAACTTATTCGCTGTCTCATTTCCATTCGCATCAAGCTCTACAAATATAAGAGATACATTCTTTGTCTTGGTAAGATTACCGAATCCCTTATTATCTATTCCCACTGAAACGTTCAGAGAATCTCTCTTTTCGTTATACGAAAGTTTCGCACTTTTTGGAACAAATCTGTATCCCATATGATCTTCGATATACTTATACGCGGTTTCTCCGTAATAAAGTGAATCGTCTCCACAAGTCTGATCATATTTTTGAGTATTCTGCCATTTTTTTACGACTACATCCTGGTTCCACTCATAGTTCAAATATGAAAGATGAAGATTTTTCATTTCTGGAATACATTTATTGATATCATGATATGTAGAATCAGGACCAATAGCCTCTCCTCCGAAAGGAAGACTTGCCAGATTCTCCTTCATCCAACTTATTTCTCCGTCTCTACCATATATATATGTACCCGTGTCTGTTTCATTTGACTGAAATGCATCATTGTATACACCGAGTCTCTTTTCTTTTCCTGTAAGAGAAACTGTACTGTAAGCTGTATCGCTATCCATGTTTTTATACATATATAATCTCCAAGGAGTTCTTACTAGAATAGGAATAACCTCGGTAGAACTAAGCCAGGAATCAATAATTCTTTTATTTACATCAGTAACAATAGCTAAATTTTCAGGAGCATACTTATCACATATCTTGCTGGTATGCATTTCGCCCCAAGGACCTACCATTCCAGCTTCAACTGCAGTGACAGTTTCCTGGTAATTATTGATTACTGAACCAAGCTGCTTGATATGTCCTTCAATCCTTGAAATATCAGGTTCCATATCAGATGCATTTCCAAAATCAGGACAATAACAGAATCTTATTATTACACTTATGTCTGCATCATATGCAGCTTTAAGCATACTACTAAAATCATCTAGTGCGTCCGCAGAAAGATCATAATCCTGTACACCATTTACCTTTTCTGACAACTGACTCAGGTCTGCTCTTATATGAATAAACTTTGGTCCATTTGCAATTTGAGTAAGATCATAATCATATTCCCCTTTATCAGGAATCCCTCCATATATGAATCTCTTTCCCTCAGGAGCAGCAGTTATTCTGACCGTTCTATAGAATCCCTGATCCGGATTATTGAGAGTATCCTTTGTCTCTGTAAGGTCAATAGTCTGCTCGTGATCAACTAACTTATTTGGATCTTCAACAGGTTTTTTATCTTCAGTTGTAACCTGTTCAGTTGTTTTTTCAGAAGTTGTAGATAAAGTTTTATCCCCCTTCTTTGCAGTTGTTTTAACCTTAACTATTTTACTGAACTTAGAAAAAACTGTTTTTCCATCTACCTTATCATAAGCTCTGACTTTGAAGTAATAAACTTTATTACTCTTAAGACCCTTAATCTTTACGGATGTCTTATTTACTGACTTACAAGTAGCAACCGCCTTGTACCCAGCACTTTTCTTAACAGATCTGTAAACTTTGTAACCATCTGCATTTTTGACCTTTTTCCACTTTAACGTAACTGTGCTTTCAGCCTTTTTTGTTACTTTTAGGGATTTAACCTTTTCAGTAGTGTTCATTGTCTTTGTTGCTGCAATAACATCTGGAATTTCCAAACAATTCATCCCAAACAGCATGAAAAATGCAAGCAATAATGCAACTAGTCTCTTTTTTTTCATTGTTTTATCCTACCTTCTTATAATTTTTAAGACTCTATAAGTTCCTCCACTAGAACAAAGAGTGTCGCTTGCGACACTCTCCGCGCGAGGCGCGTGTTGCCAAAGGCAACTATTTACCAATAGTGCCGAGACGCATCCTTAGCGGAGCGTTTATTATGTAGTAGGGAACGCAGTTTCCTACTGCATAATAAAGTCTATCATGATATAAATACACTAACAATGTAACAAATTCGAGAAATATAACGAGTGTTCACCCATTCTTTTGTATGATATGACAATTCTTTAATATCTTTTAGTGCATAATGTATATCATTTTGTCATTTTTATTGGTAATTAATTCCTGTAAAATTATACAAATTGAATTGTCAAAATGTTACTAACCCAAAAGTACAGTTTCGTGTGAAACATTCTTGGCAGAGCGTTTTTTTATGTAATAAGAAACGTAGTTTCCTATTACAATCGAGTAGGAGGAATTTCTCTTAATTGAGAAATTCCGACCTCTCACACCACCGTGCGTACCGTTCGGTACACGGCGGTTCAATCAACTTAACAAGTAACACACCTTTCGGTGTAGTAATCTAACAT
>JAFYHN010000056.1 GCA_017539165.1 Eubacterium sp. | reverse complement strand
ATAGTTTGTTAGTAAAGGACTTAAGCCGTAATGTTTAAGATCATTGAAGGTGACTTTAAACACAATAACTATAGTAACGAGCCGTATCTCGATAACTGGCCGATGCTGTACATTCTGGAGAATGGCAAACAGGCTTATATCGGCGAGTCTAGTCATGTCAAAACCAGAATGACGCAACATGCGACAACAGAAGAGAAGAGAATCTTCGATAAGGTACACTTTATTTATTCTAAGCTCTTCAATCAATCGGTTACATTCGATTACGAGTCAAAGCTAATTCAATATATAGTTGCAGATGAATTATTCCAAGTAACAAACAAAAATAATGGTATTGCTGATAAGCAATACTATCAGAAGAAGGAATACGATCAGAAGTTTGTTGAACTTTGGAAGAAATTGCAGAAAGAAAAGCTGGTTAAGCACTCACTTGAAGAAATAGAGAATTCAGATCTTTTCAAGTACTCTCCTTACAAGGAACTCAACGACGATCAGCGCACAGCAGTCGAGAGTATCGTATCAAGTCTTAAGGACGGGAAGGTTAACCGTGTTGTTGTAAACGGAATGCCCGGCAGCGGTAAGACCATTGTTGCTGTATATCTGATGAAATATCTTGCAGACAGTGAAGAGTATTCAGGCAAGAACATAGGATTTGTTGTACCTCAGAGTTCTCTTCGTGACACCATGAAGAAAATTTTCAAGAGCATATACGGGTTAGCACCATCGCAGATACTCTCACCTTCAGATGTTACCAAGAAGAAATACGATGTCCTGATCGTTGATGAAGCTCACAGGCTGCACCAGTACAAGAATATTTCATATATGGGCACTTTCAAGCAAAACTGTGAGCGCTTGGGTCTTACTACTGAAGCAGATGAACTTGACTGGATAATCAAGCAGTCCGATGTTTCTGTTCTTTTCTACGATGGCATGCAAGTTGTTGGCCCTTCTGGCATTAATATCGAAAGATTCAAACATAAAACAGAACACTTTGATGAACGCATGACACAGTACTTTAACCTGTTAACACAAATGCGTGTAAAAGGTGGTAATGACTATATAAGTTCTATAGAAAGTATCCTTGCCGGCAGGTGCGAGAAAAAGTATTTGTCGCCTGATTATGACTTTAAGCTGTACACGGATTTCTCAAAGTTTGAGAATGATATGTACGCTAAAGAATCAAAGTATGGTCTAACCCGAATGATTGCCGGTTATGCCTGGCCGTGGATCAGCAAAGAAGATAAGACATTAAAAGATATATCGATTCAGGGTTGTGAGCGTATGTGGAACCACAAGACTATAGGTTGGGTTCACACAGAACAAGCGATAGATGAAGTCGGATGTATTCATTCTATTCAAGGATACGATCTGAACTATGCTTATGTAATCCTTGGTAATGATATCGGATACGATCCGGATAAAAAGGAAATAGTGGTACATCCCGAGAATTACTACGATTCAAATGGTAAAAGAACTGCCACTTACGATGAATTACTCGAGTACATCAAGAATGTCTACTATGTTCTTATGACTCGTGGTATCTGCGGTACATATCTTTATGTATGTGATGAAAACTTAAGAGATTATTTGAGTAAGTATATAGAGGTAGCAACATGAAACAGGAAACTATAGATATGATCCTAAAATTCAGGGATGACAGAGACTGGAAGCAGTTCCATAACCCAAAGGATCTTGCGATATCAATATCTTTGGAAGCTGCAGAGCTCCTAGAAGTTTTCCAGTGGAGTGGTACGGATGTATCTGGAGACGGTAAGATAGATAAGATCAAGGAAGAACTTGCAGATGTGCTGGTTTACTGCGTTCACATGGCAGATGCATTTGACTTGGATATAGATCAGATAGTCCAAGAGAAGATGAAGAAGAATAATGAAAAGTACCCAGTGGAAAAGGCTAAGGGGAAGAGTGAGAAGTATAGCGAATTATAACCGATACTCATAAGCTGATTATATAAACAACTGATATGAAACTACCATACGCTAGCGATTTAAACACCGGATATCTAGCTCGTTTGTTTGATAATACGAGTGAATGCTATAAGTTGTTTTGGTTTAAAGCTATCGTTACGGCTGTAGGTAATGGCAAACAGATTCTTACTTATGAAGAGCTCATAGACAAGATGATTGCTGATGCCTGGTATATGGTTACAGAATATCATTTGAGTCTTGGACCTAAGGATACTTTACAAGCTGTTATAGAACTGATGAACACCAAAAATCCGACACTCAAATCATCAGAAAAAGAATCTGCAATAATTGATTATCTGGTCAACTCTAATGACAAGGATATAACCTCAAAGAAGCGCACATTAACATACAATGTTCCTTACCGTTTACAGTCACCATTTCTTTCTGACATAAAAGGCAAAGCATGGGATGTTCCTGCTGCGGATCTGGCTTCTAAGATTAATAAAGGAGAAAGATTAATATATTACTTTGAGGCGATTAACGGATTGTCTTCAAGAATAATCGTTAATGAGGATTGGGCTGAGTATATTAAGAAGAATCGTGAAATCTTACTTGGTTGGATTGAATATCACATGATTCACTATCTCCAAAAACGCAATCCAAGTGTTCCGGGCATCGCAGATAAACTATATCCGCCTCAAGAACGCAAACTTGAGAAAGTTAAGAAGTATTGGAAAATAGTATTGTCAGTTGCTCCGGTTCGAGAAATCTATAATGATCAGATACTTGCGGATAATGATATTTCGATTGATCACTTTGTACCGTGGTCGTATGTTGCACATGATGAATTCTGGAATTTAAGCCCGACAACAAAGAGGATTAACAGTTCTAAAAGTAATTATCTGCCTAATTGGGATGTGTATTTCCCCAAATTAGCTAATCTTGAATACCAATCTTATAAGCTGATATGGCAGAGTGAAACTGTTCATAAAGAGTTCGAAAAATGTGCTAAGGAACATATAAATAACGAAGATATTCACCAGCGCATTTATGGTGAGGGATTAGGTTTCGAAGACTTTTGTGCAAGACTCAAGACTGTTATCCGTCCTGTTTATGATGCTGCTCATGAATGTGGGTTTGATTGGAATTGGGAATATAAGGAATAAATCTTATGGATATTACGCTGAAATATTATCAAGAGAATGCTCAAGAGTTTTATGATTCAACTGTTAATGCGGATTTATCTGAGCATTATGAGCGTTTTCTAAAGCATATTCCTGAGCACGGAAAGATATTAGATTTTGGGTGCGGATCCGGAAGAGATTCTAGAGCATTTCTTCAAAAAGGATATTTTGTTGAAGCGATAGATGGTTCAAGTGAGTTGTGCAGGCTTGCGAGCGAGTATTGTGGCATTCAGGTAAAATGCATGGACTTTATGGACCTGAACGAGAAGGATAAATATGATGGTATTTGGGCGTGTGCATCAATACTTCATATATCCAAAGAAAAGATGCCGTCTCTGCTGATAAAGATGGGAGAAGCTGTAGTAGGTGGTGGAGTTATTTATATCTCTTATAAGCTAGGAGATTTTGAAGGAGAGAGAAACGGTCGGTTTTTCTTGGATGTTACATCTAATGCTTTCAGGGATATTCTGGGATATACGGCAGAACTTATAATCATAGAAGAATGGTTCACTGATGACGTAAGACCGGAAAAGCAAAGCAAGTGGTATAACGTTATCTTAAAGAAGGTTCAGTAATTCGTTTTTCAAGTTTTTTCTAAGTTTCTAAGTAGTTTTCAGTACCATTTATGTCCCATATAGCGTGCTATTATAAAAGACAAAGAGAAATAAGATTCATTCAAAGTATTCATTAACTATTTATATACTGTTAAAGAGCTAATTGCATCTGCACCATATAATTACAAGTATAGAAACACATTATCTGAAGGATTTCAAAGGAGTGTTATATGCGTAATAACAAAGGCAACCGATGGGAAAAGCATTTTAACGATTATTCAGTAATCGATTTGGAAACCTGTGGCCTTTTTGGGGAAGACAGAAACAGAATTATAGAACTATCTGCTATCAAGGTAAGAGATGGTCTTGTTATCGATGAATTCTCCTCACTAGTTAATCCTAAAAGACCTATTCCTTCAGCTGTAATTGCAATTACTGGAATAGATAACACAATGGTAGTTGGAGCGCCAAAAGCAGAAGATGTTTTGAATGCTTTTCTTGATTTCCTTGGTGACGACATTATTGTTGGATATAACATTAATACCTTTGATTACAACATTATTTATGATCTTTCTGAGTTGTTGTATAACCGAGTTTTCTCTAATGATTTTGTGGATATATATTATGCAGCAAGACGAGCAATATGTGATGTAGATAACCATAAACTTACAACAATATGTGAGAAGTTTAATGTTGACTATTCTGGTGCGCACAGAGCACTTAAAGATTGTTATCTAACCAAAGCTGCTTATGACAAGATATTTGAAACGTATGGTGAAAAGGCTTTTGATGGGCAAGTACATTCAGTTGATGGACAAAGTGGTACATCAAGAAGAGAACCTCGTTATTCGGAAGAGACGCAGCAATTAAGAGAACTTCAAAAGGTCCTTTTCCAAATTATTGAGGATGGGATTGTTTCGGAAGATGAAGTGGCAATGTTAGTAGAATGGATGGAATTTAATAGTCATTTGAGAGGTAATTATCCGTTCGATCGAGTCTATGATGTGCTAGAAAAAGTTCTTGAGGATGGAATAGTCGATGAAGATGAGTTGCGAATGCTATTAGACAAGTTCACAGAGTTTACTAGTCCAGTAAAAACTACATGCGATGATGTAAATGATATAAAAGACAAACATTTTGTTCTTACCGGAGAATTCAGTTATGGCACGAGATCCGCTGTTTCTGAGTATATTGTTTCTAAAGGTGGAATTGTTGATGATCAAGTAAAGAAGTGTACACAGTTTGTTGTAATTGGTTCCTTAGGTTCACAGGCTTGGAAGAATGGAGTATATGGCAGTAAAATAAAAAAGGCAATGGAGTTGAAGGACAAAGGCCAGGATATTGAACTAGTTGCAGAAGAAGACTTTTTCAAAAAATGACACAGGTGACAGTATGGCACAGATGAATATATTTGAAACAAGCTGGATAGACATTGTAAATGAAGCAATTGAAAATATTGCTAAGGGCGAAGAGTTGCCGGAAGGATCGCTTCAACTCGTAGAAAACCTTTCACGAGACAAGCAGAAAGTTTCTTCGTATTCTGTGGCTATTTTGAAACCAGACTATCCTCGGGGAATAAATCCTAACGGTAAAGCTAAGAACGCTTTGATTAACATCAAGAGTGTTTCTAAAAAGACCAATCCGGTTGATACGTTGGTTGTTTCTATTCCTGATAGCATATTGCCAATGGTAAGAAGCCGTTTTCCTGATCTGTCATTGGTCAAGAAGGATTCAGATCCAATTACTCGAGCTAATGTTGCTGCTGATTGTAAAATTCTTAACGAGTTTTTTAGTTTTGTTATTAAATCCGTATTAGATAAGTATTTTGCTGAAGGTAGTGATGCCTTTGGATGTTGTTCCCGCTATGAAGAATGCTCAGATGCGAAAAAATGCCTTCATGAGAATAAACTTTATGCGAGAAACTGCATATATGGATCCCATTTGGCCCAAGGCCATATTTTTTATGGGAAGAATAGAAACGTCTAAATGATTCTTTTATACTTTTCTGTAGGAGTATTTTGCCATGCCGGAAAATGAATTGTTCAGAATGAATGTTCATACAAAAGAAATACATACTCCTGTAGACGATGATTACTGTTTAGATAGTCGTATTCTACCTGCAGTTAGGGATTTGTATAACAAAAACAAATCCCAGTGTAACCGTTTTATAAATCCATATGGTTTACCTGTTTTTAATCCTAATGACAGAAGATATTATGTCTATGCCTGGCATACTAAAACTGATCCTAAAAAGTATTTTTATGTTGGAAAGGGAACAAGAGATAGATACAAGCATATATTGTATGAGATTAAAGACTTCCGAACAGGTAAAAAGAAGAGCAATTCGCGCTATAAATGGTTTTCTTATTTGCAAGAGAAATATGGCATAGATTGCGAAGTAGTATTAAATGGATTGTCGAATTATGAATCGATTATTTTCGAGCAAGCTCTAAAAACACAATTTTCAAAAGATGGAGAAGCATTATTAAACGTTGAAGGTATTCCTTTTGATCAACTGCCAGATGGATGGCAAGATAGACATGCCGAAAAACGTCCATTGATTGAAAACAGCTATCTATATAGGCGATATTATGATTACGCAGATATACCTTCATTTGATACAGTAAAAATGGATTGTCTGAGTAAAGTGTATTTCTATCCTTATGGTTCTGGTAGAGATGAAGACGTTGAAATTGAAGAAACTCTTATAAAAGGGTGGCTAATTGATACTTCTGGCAAACTATATACATCCGGGACAGCCAAAGGTGTAGATTCAATAATTGTTTTTCGTTATTTATCCGAAGAGCGATATCGTGCATTTAAAGATTTAGGAAAGCAGATTTATAGTTCTTCTGATGTAGTAGAGTTTTTAAATTTGGGTTGGGGATGACACTGTAGGTTATTGTTTAATCACATTATATCCGTAATGAGTATAAACAGAAACCATAACAAAAGCCCGAGAATCTTCTCAGGCTTAGTAAAGAAAATTGCGAGATTTCTATCAAAGAACGAAGCCGGAAGAAGGCTATCTCCTCCGGCTCATATCTTAATCTTAAGCATTCTACATACTCATTGGTAATGATAAACTCAGATACTGTGGTATGTGTCTATGACATTTACCGTTACGTATTTTACAGTTCCGTCATCATTGCAATTAACATCACATTGACCTAATTCACACCCTTCAAATATAAACGGATATGAATTAAGAGTCTCATCCGTAGT